>CAMBZX010000025.1 GCA_945872185.1 Synechococcus sp. UW140
CCCAGTTCCTGGCGGCCACCCAACACCACCTGGCTGAGTTCCTTCAGGCGCACCTCCAGTTCGCCCAGCACCTGTTCGGCATAGCGATTGGCCCCCTCCTGGATGGAGTTGGACTCCTGACGGCTGCGGGCCACCAGGGTTTCGCACTGCTGCTGGGTCTGCTTACCGAACTGCAGGGCATCGGCATGGAGCCGCTCCGCCTCCGACTGGCTGTCCCGCTGGACACGCAGGCCTTCCTGCCGCACCAGTTCCAGCTCCTGCATCGCCTGTTGCCGGGCCCGCTCGTGGTGCTCCAGCAGCTGGCGGTTGCGATCGTTCGCCTCCTGCTCCAGCTGCTGCCGCCGGGCCTGGGCTTCCTGCTCGATTTGCTGGCGGCGGCTGGCGTACTGCTGCTCCATCTGGGCCATGCGGGCCTGATGCTCCTGCTCCACCTGGGCGGCCTGCTGGCGCACCTGCAGCATCATCTGCTCGCACTGCTGGCGCGCCTGGTCTTGCAGTTCAGCCACCTGGCGTTCGGCTTCCTGACGGATGGCCGCCTGGTTGATCAGTTGCTCCCGCTCACGGCGGGCCTTGGTGACGATCTCTTCGGCCTGTTGGCGGGCCTTCTCAATGAAGTCCACCCGCTGGCGGATCAGCTCCTCGGCCTGAACGATCTGGGCGGGCAGGGACTCCCGCAGGGCATCCATCGACTCGATGGCGTCCTGCTCGTTGACAAGCCGGCCACCACTGAAAGGGATGCGGCTGCCGTCGAGAACGATCTCCTCGAGCTGATCCAGCTGATCGAGGACGGTAATGCGGGCCTCAGACATGTCAACGGTGGGGAGTTGAACGATTAAAGAGCCTGGCGAGGTCGGCTGCCACTCCCTTGGGGACCATATGTTCAACCGCACCCCCGAAGCGGGCCACCTCCTTCACCACTGAACTGCTCAGAAAGCTGTGCTGGACAGCCGTTGCCAGGAACAGGGTCTCGATCGCCGGGGCCAGGGTCTTGTTGGTGTGTGCAATCTGCAACTCAAACTCGAAGTCGCTCAGGGCCCGCAGGCCGCGCAGGATCACGGCGGCGCCACAGGCGCGGGCGAACTCCACGGTCAACCCATCGAAACTGGTCACCTGCACCGTCGGCAGATGGCTGGTGGCCGCGCGGATCTGGTCCAGCCGCTGCTCCAGCGGGAAGCTGGGATTTTTGCTTGGGTTCTGCAGCACCGCCACCGTCACCGCATCGAACAGGCGCGCACTGCGCTCGATCAGGTCGAGATGGCCGAGGGTGAGGGGATCAAAACTGCCCGGGTAGAGGGCGTGCATCACGGCGCGACAACGACCGCAAGCCTATGGAGCGACCGGAACGGGTTGGGCCGGGCTGCTTCCTAGAGTCAGCTTCACCAAGAGCCGTAAGGACCATGAGCGAAGCCAGTCTCGACCAGGCGGCCAAGAAGACCCTGCTGCGCAAGATCCCCCACGGCGTCTTCATCTGTGGCGTGGCGGAAGGCGAGGAAGTGAATGGCTTCACCGCCAGCTGGGTCACCCAGGGCTCGTTTGAGCCGCCCCTGGTGGTGATGGCGGTGCGAGCCGATTCCACCAGCAACGGCATGATTCAGCGCACCGGTCGCTTTGCCCTCAACGTGCTGGCGGCCGATCAGAAGGATCTGGCGGCGGTGTTCTTCAAGCCCCAGAAAGGGGTGGGTGGCCGCTTTGACGCCGCCCCGTTCCAGTTGGGCGCCCTGGGCCTGCCGATCCTGGATGACGCCCTCGGGGCCGTCGAATGTGAGCTGGTGGGCCAGGTGGCAGCCGGCGACCACACCGTGTTCGTGGGGGCTGTCAAAAACGCCGTGCTGCATCGCGACGCTGCGGCGCTGGAGCTCGCCGCCACCGGCTGGCAGTACGGCGGTTGAGGCTGACGGCCCAGATGGACCCCCCGCAGGTTTCCGGCGCCGTCCTCGGCGCCCCCCTGATGCTGCATCCGCAGCGGCTCAAGGCCCGTCTGGGCGAGATCCCGAGCGAACCGGGCTGTTATCTGATGCGCGATGGCGAGGACCGCATCCTCTACATCGGCAAAGCGAAGGTGTTGCGCAATCGGGTGCGCAGCTACTTCCAGAGTGGTGGCGGCCATGGCCACAGCCCGCGCATCTCGCTGATGGTGCGACAGGTCTGCGATATCGAGGTGATCGTCACCGACAGCGAAGCCGAGGCGCTGGCGCTGGAAGCGAATCTGATCAAGCAGAACCAGCCGCACTTCAACGTGCTGCTCAAAGATGACAAGAAATACCCCTATCTCTGCATCACCTGGAGCGAGGCCTATCCGCGCCTCTTCATCACCCGCCGCCGCCGCTTGCGCAGTCCCCTGGACCGCTTCTACGGGCCCTATGTCGATGTCGGCCTGCTGCGCCGCACCCTCAGCCTGGTCAAGCGCGTCTTTCCCCTGCGCCAGCGACCCCTGCCCCTGCATCGCGATCGCACCTGTCTCAACTACGACATCGGCCGTTGTCCCGGGGTCTGCCAGGAGCGAATCAGTTCCGAGGACTACCACCAGAGCCTGCGCAAGGTGGCGATGGTGTTTCAGGGGCGCAGCGATGAACTGATGGAGCTCCTGGCTGAGCAGATGGCCCGCTATGCCGAGCGGCTCGATTTTGAAGCGGCCGCCCGGGTGCGGGATCAACTGCAGGGGCTCGACACGCTCACCGCCGATCAGAAGATGAGCGTGGGCGACAGTTCAATCAGCCGCGATGTGATCGCCCTGGCGGCCGATGGCCGGGTGGCGGCGGTGCAGCTGTTCCAGATGCGGGCCGGCAAACTGGTGGGGCGCCTGGGCTTCACCGCCGATGCGATGCCGCTGCCGGCGGCCAGCCCCGAGGCCGCTGACGGCTCTGGCGCGGCGGCGCCAGCCGTTCCGCCCCAACCCCAACCGGCATCTGAAGCCGAACCCCAGTCCCTCAGCGCCGCGGCCGCTGCCGCCCTCGCTCCTGGCCGCATCCTGCAGCGGGTGGTGGAGGAGCACTACAGCCAGGTGGAACCGGTGGAAATCCCGCCCGAACTGCTGCTGCAGCACCCCCTGCCCCAGCAAGCGTTGATCGAGGAGTGGTTGAGCGAGCGGCGGGGCCGCAGGGTGCGGCTGGCCGTGCCCCAGCGCCAGCAGAAGGCCGAATTGATTGAACTGGTGGTCCGCAATGCCACCTACGAACTGGAGCGGGCCCAGCGCGGTGCCGAGCAGCAACTGCTGGCCACCGAAGATCTGGCCCAGCTGCTGGATCTGGCGACGCCGCCCCGACGCATCGAAGGCTTCGACATCAGCCACATTCAGGGCAGTGACGCGGTGGCCTCCCAGGTGGTGTTCATCGACGGCCTGCCGGCCAAGCAGCACTACCGCAAATACAAGATCCAGAGCAGCAGCATCGTCGCCGGCCACTCCGACGACTTCATGGCCATGGCCGAGATCATGCGCCGGCGCTTCCGCCGCTGGTCCCAGGCCAAGGCCGAAGGCGGCAATCTGGCCGACCTGCGGCGCCTCGCCGGCACCGCCCTGCACACCGGCGGGCTCAACGACTGGCCGGATGTGGTGATGATCGACGGTGGCAAGGGCCAACTCTCCGCTGTGATGGAAGCCCTGCGGGAGCTGGATCTGCATGAAGATCTGGTGGTGTGCTCTCTCGCCAAACAGCGCGAAGAGGTGTTCGTACCGGGGGCGAAGCAGCCCCTGGACAGTGAGCCCGACCAGCTCGGTGTGGCCCTGCTGCGGCGCCTGCGCGACGAGGCCCACCGTTTCGCCGTGAGCTTCCACCGCCAGCAGCGTGGCGAGCGCATGAAGCGCTCCCGGCTCAGTGACATCCCCGGCCTGGGGCCGAAACGGGTGCGGGATCTGCTCGCCCATTTCCGCTCGATCGACGCGATCCAGCTGGCCAGCCCCGCGGCGATCGGCCAGGCGCCGGGCCTGGGTCCGGCCCTGGCCCGGCAGGTGTGGGAGTACTTCCACCCCGAGGCCGAGGAGCCACCACAGGACGGGGCCCCGGCGGAGCTGGAGAGCCTGCAATCCCGATCCGCATGACCCTGCGACGCCTGCTGCTGACGCTTCTGTTGCTGCTGACCCTGGCCTGCAGCAGCGTGGTGGGGCCCGCTCAGGCGTCGCCGGGCCTTTGCGTCGGGCCGGTCTGCGGTGATGACTTCCGCCGCGGCACCCAGCACGACTTCCAGCTGCGCCTGCGGCTGCGCGATCAGAGCGGCCACCAGGAGCGGATCACGGTGGACTGCCGCGACGGCCGCATCAGCCCTGCCGTGGGGGCGGTGCAGCGGGGCTACGGCGCCGCCGTGGCCCGCCGGGCCTGCCGCTTGGTGGGCGAGACTCCCGCCTGAGCATCACCAAGCTCCCCTGCCCATGTCCCTCGCCTTCGTCTGGCCCGCCGAGGCCTACCTCTGGTTCAAGACTCTCCACATCGTCGGCGTTGTGGTGTGGTTCGCCGGCCTCTTCTATCTGGTGCGGCTGTTCATCTATCACCGGGAGGCCGAGGAGTTGGAACCGGCCCTGCGCACCGCCTTCCAGAACCAGTACGGCCTGATGGAGCGGCGCCTGGCCAACATCATCACCACCCCGGGCATGGTGGTGGCACTGGTGTGTGCCGCCGGGCTGCTCAGCGTCAATCCCGCCTGGCTGCACCAGGGCTGGATGCACGCCAAGCTGGCCTTCGTGCTGGCGCTGCTCGCCTATCACGCCTTCTGCTACAGGCTGATGGGCCACCTGCAGCGCGGCGTCTGCCTGTGGAGCCCGAAGCAGCTGCGGGCCCTCAATGAGCTGCCCACCCTGCTGCTGGTGATCGTGGTGATGCTGGTGGTGTTCAAGAACCAGTTCCCCACCGGCGCCGCCACCTGGTTCATCGTGGCGCTGGTGCTGGTGATGGCGGCCTCGATTCAGTTCTATGCCCGCTGGCGCCGGCTGCGGGCGGAGCGCCTGGCGGCGGCTGGAGGCGATGGTGCTGCGGCCTGAGGTCCTCGTCCATCCCCTGACGGCCGTCCTGCGCCAGGTGGATGCCACCAGCTGCCCCCGACGTTTCAACTTCCACTGCCACAGCCACTGCAGTGACGGCAGCCTCAGCCCCGCCGCTCTGGCCGCCCAGGCGGTGGCGCTCGGCCTGGAACACCTCGCCGTCACCGATCACCACAGCGTGGCGGCCCATGGCCCCCTGGCACTCGCGTTCGCCCAGCGGGCGGCGAGCGGTGAGCGCGTGCCGCGGTTGTGGCGTGGGCTGGAAATCAGTGCCCTGCTGGATGGCTGCCTGGTGCATGTGCTCGCCCTGGGCTGCCGCGACGACCTCCAGCCCCTGGCTCCTTACCTGCAGGGGGTGTCGGCCGTGGGCCCGGCCCTGCGGGCCGATGCTGTGGTGGCAGCGATCCATGCCGCCGGTGGCCTGGCCCTGCTGGCCCACCCCGCCCGCTACCGCCTGCCCCATCGGCGCCTGATCGCCGCCGCCGCCGCCCTCGGCTTTGATGGCGGCGAGGCCTGGTACGACTACGAGCAGAAGCCGCAGTGGGCACCGAGCGCCCTGGTGTGTGAGGCGATTGCCGCCGACCTGGCCAAACGTGGCCTTTTGCAGAGTTGTGGCACCGATACCCATGGTCTGGTCCTCAGCGGCCGCTAGGGTTTGCTGACGCATTCCTTGGCACCGATGGGTCTGTTCGATCGCCTGCTGGGTTCCCGTTCTTCGTCCGTGAAGATTGCTGGAGAGTCCTCCAGCAAGAAGCCGAAGCAACCGGAGGAAACCTTCTTCCTCGACGCCGATGCCTCCAGCAGCCTCGGTGACGTCAACTTCATGCGGAATCCAAAGACGATCCGCCGCACCTTTCCCGGCAATGCCGACAGCCCGGGCAACAAGGAGATGATTGCTGAAGTCGGCTCCATGGAGGCCAGGCTCGAGAAGATGACTCCCGGACTGGCCGGCATCAATCCCGACACCGACGTCAAGGTGGATCTCACCGGTGGCGTGCCCAAGCCGGTCAAGAAGACCTTCGCTCAGACCATGACCAAGGCTGAGCTGGAGCAACGCAAGCGGGGTGCGGCCGTGGCCGTCAACGTCCCCGGCCCAGCCCCCCGCAAAGCCGAAACCGGCGATCAGAGCAACGACCAGCCCAGGATCACCCAGCAGCAGGGCGGCAAACCGGGTGATGTCGATCCCTTCAAGTCCATGGCCAGGGATCTGACCATCTGAAGTCAGGTTTCGATCAGGGCCTCGCTGTCGAGCACCAGCTGGCCCAGTCGCGCGATTTCGGCAGCCTCGGCTCCCTGCCAGAGGCCGCGATGGTGGGCTTCGAGCAGGCGTTCAGCCATGTCCCGCAGGGCCCAGGGGTTGCTCTGGCGCAGAAAGGCCAGCACCTCCGCGGAATCCAGCCAGGCTTTGCTGATGGCGCCGTAACCCCACGCCGGCACCCGGCCGGTGCTGGCGTCATAGGCAAACAGGTAATCAAGGCTGGCCGCCATTTCAAAGCCGCCTTTGTAGCCGTGGCTCTGCATCCCCTGGATCCAGCGGGGGTTCAGCAGTCGGGAGCGCAGCACCTTGTCCAGTTCCCGTTCCAGCCGCTGCAGCCGTGGCCGCTGGCTACGGGAATGGTCGCCGAACCAGAGAGCCGGCCGCTGACCACTCAGCCGTTCCACCGCGGCGCTCAGCCCCCCCTGGAACTGGTAGTAGTCGTCGGAATCGAGCAGGTCATGCTCGCGATTGTCCTGGTTGTGCAGCACCACCTGCACCTGCCGCAGCCGCTGCTCCAGGCCGTCGCGATCGAGTTTGGCCTCAATGCCGGCGGCGGCCGTTGCTGCGCCCTGATCGCCGTCGTAGCGCCACTGGCTCCAGTTCAGGAAGGCCTCCCCCAGGTCGCCGCGCTCCTCCCAGTGGCCGCTGTCAATCAGGCCCTGCAGGCCGGCGCCATAGGCCCCCGGCGCCGAGCCATAAACGCGGCCCCACTGGCCCTCGCGCCGGGCCGCCGCCGCCAGCGGATTGTCGCCAGGTTCCTCCGCCAAGGCCGCCACCAGGCGTGTGGCCCGGTTGAACCAGGCCACCAGCTGGGGGAAGGCGTCGCGGAACAGGCCGGAGATGCGCAGGGTGACATCCACCCGCGGCCGGCCCAGCAAGGGCAGGGGCACCACCTCCAGATCCACCAGCCGCCGCGTCGGTCCGTCCCACAGCGGTCGTACCCCCATCAGTGCCAGGGCCTGGGCGATGTCCTCGCCGCCGTTGCGCATGGTGGCCGTGCCCCACACTGAGAGCGCCAGGTGGCGCAGGTCGTCCCCTTGCTCGAGCAGGTGCAGCTCCAGCAGCAGCTCGGCGCTGCGGCGTCCCAGATCCCAGGCGGCCTCGCTGGGCAGGCCGCGCAGATCGACGCTGTAAAAATTCCTGCCGGTGGGCAGCAGATCGGGGCGACCCCGGGTGGGTGCTCCCGCTGGGCCAGCGGCGATCCGGCCCCCCGCCAACCCCTGCAGCAGGGCCGCTCGCTCCGCTTCGCCACAGGCCAGCAGGGCCGGCTTCAACCGCTGGCGCAGATGCTGCAGCACCGCCGTGGTGGCGGGGCCGGGGGAGGGCAGGGTGATGGGCTCTACCGGGATCGAGCTGGCCTGACCAGAAGGGGACCGAGCCGGAATCGAGCTGGAGACGAGGGGTTCGATGGCTGGGGGCTGGCTGACTGCCGTGCTGGCTCCGGCAGCGCTGGCTCCGGCGGTGCTAGCTGACAGCGCATCAACGGCACCAGGCCTGATGCCGCTGAACTCCTGGGGGACAGCGCCCTGGGGGACAGCGCCCTGGGGCCCCGGACCGGGCACGGCACGGCGCGGCTCAGCCGCTTCTGCCGGCGCCTGCTCCTGCAGCTCCCGCCGCACCAGCAGCAGGGCCCACTGCTCCAGCAGGGCCACCCCATCACCGTTGAGCCGTACCAGAGCCGGACGGCTGCGGCACGGCTCTGGTGCTCGGCCGTTGCTTTGCCCCTGTTCGGGACCTTGATCAAGGCTGTGGCCGTGCTCCTGGCTTTGCCCCTGAGCTGCACGCTGGCTTTGGAGCTGATCTGGTTCCTGGCCCAGATCTGGATCCACACCGGAACCCAGCTCCAGTTCCAGGGCTAGGGCAGAAAGCCGTTGTCGATCCGCCAGGGAGAGCGGCTGCTCCTCGCCATCGGCCCAGGGATCCAGCTCCAGCCCCAGATCCCGGGCCAGCGCCTGGGTGAATCCGGGCAGGCCGGCCTGGGGCGCCCGGGCGAGGCAGAGCAGCAGTTCGGCCAGCAGCGCTGGCTCAGGCAGGGTGCCGTAAGTGTGCAGACCCAACCGGATCTGGGCCTCCTTCAGTTCGCACAGATAGCCATCGGCCTGCTCCAGCTGCTGGTCGAGATCGCTGGCCAGGCCGGGCAGCGCCAGCTGCTGCAACTGCTGCGCCAGCTGCTCCCGCAGCAGCAGCGCCCGTTCGGCGCCGAGCTGGCTTGCCTCCCAGTACTCATCGAGCAGCGTCTCCAGCCGCTGCAGCGGGCCATAGAGCCCGGCCCGGCCCAGAGGTGGGGTGAGGTGATCGAGGATCACGGCCTGGGCGCGCCGCTTGGCCTGGCTGCCCTCGCCCGGATCGTTGACGATGAACGGATAGAGGTGCGGCAGCGGACCCAGGGCCCACTCGGGGAAGCAGCTGGCCGAGAGTCCCAGGCCCTTGCCGGGCAGCCATTCGAGGTTGCCGTGCTTGCCCACGTGCACCACCACCTGGGCGGCAAATTGCTGCCGCAGCCACAGGTACTGGGCGAGGTAGGCGTGGGTGGGGGGCAGGTCGGGGCTGTGATAGCTGAGGCTGGGGTCGCGGTCGTAGCCCCGGGCCGGCTGGATCAGCAGCACGACCCGATCAAACCGCAGGCCCCGGATCGGGAAGGCCGCTGCGCCACCGGCGCCGCTCTCCAGCTCCCGATCCGCCTCGGGCGGCCCCCAGACGGCTTCCAGTCGCTGGCGACCGTCTGCCGGCAGGCGCTGATACCAAAGCTGGTAGTCGGCCAGGCTCAGCTGGCCGAGGGCCGGCCGGTGGCTGCTCTCCGGATCGTTGCTGCGGCCGGCCAGCAAGGCCCGGATCAGGGCATCGCCATCGGCGGGCAGGGGAGCGGCGCCGAGGCCGTAGCCCGCCTCGGCCAGCCAGCCCAGCATCAGGGCGACGCTGGCGGGGGTGTCCAGGCCCACCCCATTGGCGAGTCGGCTGTTGCGGGTGGGGTAGTTGGCGAGCACCAGGGCCACCCGGCGTTCGGCATTGCTGCTGCGCCGCAGCTGGATCCAGTTGTGGGTGAGGCTCACGATCCACTGCAGCCGCTCCGGATCGGGCTGCAGGCACTGCAGCGCCGTGCCCAGCCGATCACTGGCCCCGGCCACTTCCTTGAATGCCCCCACCCGGGTGGTGATGCGGCCATCCAGTTCCGGCAGGGCGATCTGCAGACTGAGATCGAGGGGCCCCAGGCCGATGCTGCTCTCCTGCCAGCTGCGCCGCGATCTGCCGCTGCAGAGCAGCTGCAGCACCGGCACCTGCAGGCGCTCCCACAGGGGTGCCCCGAGACCGGCGTCTTCGAATTGGACGGAGGCGAAGCCGGTGCTGCAGAGCACCGCTTCGGCCGCTTCGCGCTCCAGTAGATCGCCCACGCCCCTCTGCACGGCGGGATCCCGCAGGCTGCTCACCCACAGGGCCCGGGGGGCCAGCCCCTGGGCCCTGAGTTCCTGCAGGCAGGCCTCGACCAAAGCCAGATCGCCGGCCTGCAGCAGGGCGCGATACACAATCAGCCCCACCCGGGGCCCGGGATCGGGCCGCCAGTCGTGGGGCAGCGGATCCGGACCGGCACACCACTGCGGTGGCTCGGGGATGACGCCGTTCAACAGGCTGGCGACACAGGTCAGCAGGGCCTCCAGGTTGGCGGCGCCCCCCTCGCGCAGGGCGGCGGCCAGGGCCCGGGCCAGGGGAGCGGGCACGGTGCCGAGCGCCCCCAGGCTGGCGTCCTCCTCCGCCGTACCGGCCAGCACCAGCAGCTGGCGGCGCCGGCCCCCAACGGCAGCCGGTCTGGCCGCCCAGTCCCGCAGCTGCTCGAGGCCGTAGCTCCAGTGCCCCCGGCCGCCCAGCAGGCGCACGATCACCACCTCGGTGGCAGCCAGGGAGGTGCGGATGTAGTGATCGATCACGGCTGGATGGCTGAGCGCCGCCAGGTTCAGGGCCCGCAGCTCCGCCGTCAGCAGCGCCGGCCTGGCCTGCAGCAGGCTCTCAATCGCCACCAGGTCGGTATCGGCACTGCTGAGCAGCACCACCGGGGCCGGGGCCTGCTCGACGAACAGCTGCCCGGCGGCATCGCTGTCGTCCTGGCCGGGAAGCGCTGCCAACCTGTGCATACCCCCATCCTGCAGGGTGCGGTGAGAAGATCGAGCGAACGCTTCCGCCGCACATGCATCAGTTCCTTCCCTATGCCTGGTTCGGCGGGACCTGTGTGCCCTTTGCTGAGGCCACGCTGTCCGTGGCCACCCATGCCCTGCATTACGGCACGGGGGCCTTTGGCGGCATGCGCGGGCTGCCCAATCCGGTTGATCCGAACGAGATTCTGCTGTTCCGGGCCGATCGCCACGCCCGTCGGCTCAGCCAGAGCGCCCGGCTGCTGCTGACCGAACTGGACGAAGCGACGATCCATACGGCGATCCTGGCGTTCCTCAAGGCCAACCGCCCCACCTGCCCGATCTATCTGCGGCCGTTCGTCTACACCAGTGATCTGGGCATCGCGCCGCGCCTGCATAACATTCAGACCGACTTTCTGATCTATGGCATCGAGATGGGGGATTATCTCTCCCCCGATGGCGTCAGCTGCCGCATCAGCAGCTGGACCCGTCAGGAAGACCGCTCCCTGCCGCTGCGGGGCAAGATCAGCGGCGCCTACATCACCAGCTCCCTGGCCAAAACCGAGGCCGTCAAGAGTGGCTTTGACGAGGCGTTGCTGCTGAACAGCCGCGGCAAAGTGAGCGAAGCCAGCGGCATGAACCTGTTCCTGGTGCGCGATGGCGTGCTGATCACGCCAAGCGTGGATCAGGACATCCTCGAAGGTATCACCCGCGCCAGCATCCTCGAACTGGCAACGGTGATGGGCATCCCCGTGCTCGAACGGCCGGTGGACAAGACCGAATTGATGGTGGCGGATGAGGTGTTCCTCAGTGGCACGGCGGCCAGGGTCACGCCCGTGCGCCGGATCGAAAACACCGAATTGCCCACCCACAGGCCGATCATGGAGCGCCTGCGTGAACGACTGACGGCGATCACGGAGGGCCGCGATCCTGACTATGACCACTGGGTGAGTCGTATCCGCATCGACGCCTGATGGTGGCCGCCAACCAATCCCCTCCCCGCTGCAGCAGCCAGCGCCTCGGCTTCCTCGAGCGGCTGCATGGCCCGGATCGGCCGGTGCTGGTGTTTGACGGCGCCACCGGCACCTCGCTGCAACAGATGGATCTGAGCGCCGAGGATTTCGGCGGGCCGGCCCTGGAGGGCTGCAATGAGAACCTGGTGTTCACCCGACCCGATGCGGTTCAGGCCGTGCATCGGCAGTTTCTGGAGGTGGGAGCCGATGTGATCGAAACCGACACCTTCGGGGCCGCCTCGATCGTGTTGGCCGAATACGGATTGGAAGATCAGGCGTTTGCGATCAACAAGCGGGCCGCTGAACTGGCGCGCCAGGTGGCAGATGAGTACAGCACCGCAGCCAAGCCACGGTTCGTGGCCGGCTCGATCGGCCCCACCACCAAGTTGCCCACCCTGGGCCATATCGATTTCGACACGATGAAGGCCTCGTTTCGGCAGCAGGCCGAGGGGTTGCTAGCCGGCGATATCGATCTATTCATTGTGGAAACCTGCCAGGACGTGCTGCAGATCAAGGCGGCTCTGCAGGGTCTTGAGGAGGCCATGGCCAGCGCCAAGATGCGCCGTCCGGTGATGGTTTCGGTGACGATGGAAACCACAGGCACGATGCTGGTGGGCTCCGACATTGCGGCGGTGGTGGCGATCCTGGAGCCCTTCCGCATCGATGTGCTCGGCCTGAATTGCGCCACCGGACCCGAGCAGATGAAGGAGCATATTCGTTATCTGAGTGAGCACAGTCCCTTCGTGGTGAGCTGTATTCCGAATGCCGGCTTGCCAGAAAATGTCGGCGGTGTGGCCCATTACCGTCTAACACCGCTGCAGATGAAGATGCAGCTGCTGCACTTTGTCGAAGATCTCGGCGTGCAGGTGATCGGCGGTTGCTGTGGCACCACCCCAGCCCATATCGCCAGCCTGGTGGAGTTGGCCGGCGAACTGAAACCGGCACCACGCCCTGTCCGCGGGCTGGTGACAATCTCCAATGCGGCAATCTCCAATGCGGATGTGGCGGACTTGAGGCCGGCACTGGGCTACGAGCCCGCAGCCGCTTCGATCTATGGCGTTACCCCGTACCACCAGGACAACTCGTTTCTGATCATTGGTGAGCGGCTCAATGCCAGCGGCTCCAAAAAAGTTCGGGAACTGCTCAATGTTGAAGATTGGGATGGCCTCGTGGCCGTGGCCCGCAGCCAGGTGAAAGAAAACGCCCACATTCTCGATGTCAACGTCGATTATGTCGGCCGCGATGGCGAACGGGACATGCACGAACTCGTTTCTCGCCTGGTGACCAATGTCAACCTCCCCTTGATGCTCGACTCCACCGAGTGGCAGAAGATGGAGGCTGGCCTCAAGGTGGCCGGTGGCAAGTGCATCCTCAACTCCACCAACTATGAAGATGGCGATGAACGCTTCTTCAAGTTGTTGGAATTGGCCCGTACCTATGGCGCTGGGGTCGTGGTGGGCACCATCGATGAGGAGGGCATGGCCCGCACGGCGGAGCGCAAATTTGCTATTGCCCAACGGGCCTATCGCGATGCCCTTGAGTTCGGCATCCCGGCACGGGAAATCTTCTACGACCCCCTGGCCCTGCCAATCTCGACCGGTATTGAAGAAGATCGGCACAATGCAGCCGCCACGATCGCAGCGATCGGCATGATCCGCCAGCGGCTTCCTGGAGTGCATGTGGTGCTGGGAGTCAGCAACGTGAGTTTTGGCCTCTCACCAGCGGCCCGAATCGTGCTCAATTCCGTGTTCCTGCACGACTGTTGCAAGGCCGGCCTGGATGCGGCGATCGTCAGCCCGGCGAAGATCCTGCCCCTGGCCAAAATCAGTGCGGCCGATCAGCAACTCTGCCGCGATCTCATCTATGACCGCAGGCGGTTTGAGAGCGAGGCCCCCGGTGCCATCTGCACCTACGACCCGCTCACCGAACTCACCACCCTGTTTGAGGGGGTATCAGCCAAGGAAGCCCGTGCCTCGGGCCCCACCCTGGCCGATCTGCCGGTGGAAGAACGGCTGAAGCAGCACATCATCGATGGCGAACGGATTGGGCTGGATGCTTCCTTACAGGAAGCCCTGCTTACCTATCCCCCCCTGCAGATCATCAACACCTTCCTGCTCGATGGCATGAAGGTGGTGGGTGATCTGTTTGGATCCGGCCAGATGCAGCTTCCGTTTGTACTGCAGAGCGCCGAAACGATGAAGGCAGCCGTGGCTTTTCTTGAGCCACACATGGAGGTGCAGGAGGGGCCAGATGGCCAAAAAATATCGAGTGCCAAAGGCAAGTTCCTGATCGCCACCGTGAAGGGAGATGTGCACGATATCGGCAAAAATCTTGTCGATATCATTCTCACGAATAACGGCTATGAAGTGATCAATCTCGGCATCAAACAGAGCGTCGATGCGATTGTTGAGGCCCAGCAGCAGCACCAGGCCGACTGCATTGCCATGAGCGGCTTACTGGTGAAATCAACAGCGTTCATGAAGGACAATCTCGAAACCTTCAATACGGTGGGTATTCAGGTGCCGGTGATTCTCGGTGGTGCCGCCCTCACACCTCGCTTTGTCCATGGCGATTGCCAGGCGGCCTATGGGGGCAAAGTGATCTACGGCCGCGATGCCTTCGCAGATCTGCGCTTCATGGATGCCCTGATCGAGGCCAAGACCGCCGGCCGCTGGGACAACCAGGCCGGCTTCCTCGATGGCATCCCGGCCGGCATCGCCATGGCCAGCCCTGAGAGCGCGTCTGAGGCCGAAGCCACCGGCGACCCTGCAGCCGACCCGGACGCGGCTGGGTCCCCCAGCGCAGTAGCGGAAACCCAGGTGCTGTCGGAGCTCGTGGAGCCGGCTCCCGCCGATGAAAGCCGCTCCGCCAGCGTGCCGGAGGAAGCGGCCCTGGCCCCGCCCTTCTGGGGATCCCAGGTGCTGCTGGAGGACGAGATCGAGCTGGCCGAAGTGTTTCGTTATCTCGATCGCCAGGCCCTGTTCGCCGGCCAGTGGCAACTGCGCAAGACTCAGCAACAGAGCCGGCCGGAGTACGAGGCGATGCTGGCCGACAAGGCCGAGCCCGTCCTCGCCCACTGGATCGACCGCTGCCTCAGCGACAGGCTGCTCACGCCGCGGATTGCCTACGGCTACTTCCCTTGCGGCCGCCAGGGCAACGCCGTTGTGGTGTTTGATCCGGCCGGCATGGCCGCTGGGGCCGAAGCCGCCGCCGCCGGGACTGAACTTGGTCGCTTCCTGCTGCCACGCCAGAAGGGCGGCAATCGCTATTGCATCGCCGATTTCTACCGTGATCTCAGCGATCCGTCGGGATCCCGCCCCAGTGATGGGCTGCCGATGCAGGCGGTGACGATGGGCGAACGGGCCACCGCCTTCGCCCAGCAGCTGTTCAAGGCTGATCAGTACAGCGACTATCTCTATTTCCACGGCCTTGCGGTGCAGATGGCCGAGGCCCTGGCCGAATGGACCCATGCCCGCATTCGCCGCGAGCTGGGCTTCGCCGAGCAGGAACCGGCGGCACTCCGCGATGTGCTGGCCCAGCGCTATCGGGGCAGCCGCTATTCCTTCGGCTATCCGGCCTGTCCGAACGTGGCCGATTCCCGGCCCCAGCTGCACTGGCTCGGCGCCGAGCGCATCGGCCTGACCATTGACGACAGCGACCAACTGGAACCGGAGCAGAGCACCACCGCCCTGGTGGCCCTGCACAGCCGCGCCCGCTACTTCAGCGCCTGATGCCTGGGGTGTCGGGTTGGGGGGCCGTGGCAGGCTCGGCAGGCCCTTCTGCGTGACCGCCATGGCCATTGCTGGACCCGACGGTATTGATGCCGCCATCGCCTCAGGACTGGATCTCGACGGCACTCCGATTCCCGCCGCGATGCTCGCCCTCTACAACGAAGTGATGGAACTCGAAAGTCGTCGCGCCCGCAGTGGCGTCAAAAAATCAATGCGCAACCGGATCGTCAAGACCGGTTCGAAGCATCTCGACCAGGCCAGCCTCGATCAACGCCTCCAGGCCGCCGGCTGGGACGGACTCAAGGCCAAGGAGATCGCTTTTTTCTACAGCTGAAGCGTTCGCCACCTGCCTGGCTCGGAGCGGTTGACCAGGCACCCAACCCAGAGCGGCAGCAGTAGGCGGGCCGGTCTGGGTTGGCCATCAGGCGTTAGCCATCGGGCGTTGGCCATCGGGCGTTGGCCATCAGAAGTGGCGGACCAAGTGGCGGCCCTGCCGGTGGGAGGTCAGCCCGGAAGGCTTCGCTCAGCCACAGAGCTCCTCCAGGGTGTCGATCACCTGCTGCTGGAAATCCTCCAGATCGTCGGAATCGCTCAGGTCCACCCCCTCGCCAGCGGCGTTCTGGGAGAGCTCCTGGAAGTGGAAAGCGCCTTCGCCATGGGCGAGGAACTCCATGGCGGAGGGCTCACCGCTTTCCTTGTAGGCGTCGCAGAGGGCCAGGAAGGCCGCATCCTCGGTGAAGTCCCAGCTCATGAAGGGGGTCGTGCCGAAAATCGGGATTGGTTCTGAATGACCTTTAACGCCTACCCCCCGGAATTCGTCAACCTCCTGGCCGCACTTTGTGCCAGTCCTCCGGCAGACTGAGCCCCCGACGACTGCGCCCAGGCCATGGTCCAGGCCCCCTTTGAGGCTGTCGAGTTCAGTGCTGCCGGGCCTTTGAACGTGCTCGACGAACCGCTGGTCGTGTGTGGCTGCGAGCCGATGACCGGCTGGTTCCGCGATGGCACCTGCCGCAGCGATCCCGCCGACCTCGGCCGTCACACCGTCTGCTGCGTGGTCGATGAGGCCTTCCTCAGCTACACCCGGGCCCAGGGAAACGATCTGAGCAGCCCGGCACCGGCCTACGGCTTTCCCGGCCTCCAGGCCGGAGACCACTGGTGCATCTGCGCCGCCCGCTGGCTGGAGGCCTACGAGGACGGCATGGCACCACCGGTGCATCTCGAGTCCTGCGAGCGGACCTGCCTGGAACTGATACCGCTCGAGGTGCTGCGCCGCCACGCGGCCTGAACGTCACCAGGGAATCTCGCGGCCATCCCAGGCGAGGAAGCGGCCGCTTTCCGCCGGCGTCTGACGCTCCAGCACATCCAGCAGCTGGCTGGCAGCCCGTTCGGGACTGAACAGCTGTGGCGGCGCCACCGCCGAGCGAAACGGGGCCGACAGGGCCGTGGCCGTCGTGCCTGGGTGCAGCAGGGTGACGCACACCTGGGGCAGGCGCCGCCGCCATTCGATCGCCAGGGTGCTGAGCAGCTGGTTCTGAGCCGCCTTGGCGGCCCGATAGGCATACCAGCCCCCCAGGCGGTTATCGCCGATGCTGCCGACCCGGGCCGAGAGGCTGGCGAACAGGGCCGGTTGGTCGCGGGGCAGGGCCGCCTCCAGGGCCTGGGCCACCAGCAACGGGCCCCAGGCGTTAACGCTGAAACTGCGCTCGAAAGCGTGGCGATTCACCTGGGAGAGGCGCTTCTCCGGGGTCATGGACCCTTCCTGCAGGACGCCGGCGGCATAGATCACCAGCCGCAGGGGCGCGAGCTGCTCGAGGGCCCATTGCCGCAGGGCCTGCAGGCTGTCGTCATCGCTGACATCCAGGCTCAGCTGCCGCACAGCCCCAACCCCGCCTGACACGGCCTCAGCGGCAGCCAGCGGCCGCCGCTGGCTGCACCACAGCTGCAATCCCGGCGCCCTGGCGGCCAGCTCCCCCAGCAGAGCCTGGCCGATGCCGCCACCACCGACAACGAGGGCGTGACCGCTCCAGGTGCTCCAGGGGCAGGAAGGCTCTGCAGACATGGCAGCACTGGCTTGATGTCGCATGATGGCCGAGCCTCCAGGGGAGAAGGGCCTGCGGATCACGGTGCTGGGACGGGGAGCCTGGGGCAGCACGCTGGCGCGGCTGTGGCAGGAGGGAGGCCATGCGGTAAGCAGCTGGTCGCGGCGCGATGGCGGCGATGCGGTCGCCCTGCTGCCGGACAGCGAGCTGGTGGTGTCGGCCGTGTCGATGGCGGCCGTCACCGACCTGGCCCGCCGCCTGGCACCCCATTGGCCCGCCGCTCTACCCCTGCTGAGTTGCAGCAAAGGGCTCGATCTCGACGGCCTCTGCAGCGCCAGTCAGCTGTGGGGTCAGCAGCTGGCTGGGGCGCCGCTGGCCGTGCTCAGTGGCCCGAACCTGGCGGATGAACTGGACCGGGGCCTGCCGGCGGCCAGTGTGGTCGCCGCCAGCGACCCTGACCTGGCCCTGCGGCTGCAGCGGGCCTTGCGCGTACCCCATCTGCGCCTGTACACCAACACCGATCCGATCGGCACCGAAGCGGCCGGTGCGCTCAAGAATGTGATGGCTGTGGCGGCGGGCATCAGTGACGGCCTCGGCCTTGGTGCCAATGCCAAGGCCTCGCTGCTCACCCGTGGCCTGGCCGAAATCGGCGAGGTGCTGGTGGCGCTCGGCGGCCAGAGCTCGACCCTCTACGGCCTCGCCGGCCTCGGCGATCTGCTGGCCACCGCCAACAGCCCCCTGAGCCGCAACTACCGCTTCGGCCAGGCCCTGGCCGCAGGCCTCGATGAAGCGCAGGCGCTCGCCGCCATCGGCGCCACCGTGGAGGGGCAGCGCACGGCCCGGGCGGCCCTGCGGCTGGCTGCGCGCCAGGGCTGGCGGCTGCCGATCTGCGAGCAGGTGGTGCGACTGCTCGATGGCGCCATCGATGCCCCCCAGGCCGTCCAGAATCTGATGCAGCGGGATCTCAGGGCCGAGGTCAACCGTTGAACCGGGCCGTGCTGATCGAGGCCTTCAGCGAGGGCCCCGGCGGCGGCAATGGTGCGGCGGTGGTGCTGCTCAACCAGCCGGCTTCTGCTGCCTGGATGCAGCGAATAGCCGGCAGCCTGAAGCAGTCGGAAACGGCCTTTCTGTTGCAGGAGCAGAACCAGTGGCTGCTGCGCTGGTTCACGCCGAGCTGCGAAGTGCCCCTCTGCGGCCACGCCACCCTGGCCAGCCTACTGGCCCTCGCCCACTGGGATCGGCTGCAGCCCGGCGACTCCCTGGACCTGTGGACCCGCAGCGGAGCGCTGACGGTGAGCCTCGATGCCACGTCGCGCCACTGCGGCAGCATCGTGCTCCCCAGCGGCACCCTGCGGGCCGCGCCAGCCCCCGCCGCGTTGCAGGCCCTGCTGGCGGAGCGGCTCGGCAGCGGGGCGGACCTGTTCTGGAACTCGTCGCTGGGCTATGGCGTGGCCCTGGTGGCGGCCAGCGCCGAACTCGCCGCCATGGGGTCCATTGCCGCGGCGTTACCCCCGGAGCTGCGACCCGGGCTGGTGCTGATGCAGCCGATCGCTGACGCCACCCCAGCCTCGGCGAGTCGTCCCCAGCAGCTGGCTGGTCTGCCCCTGGATTTCCAGCTGCGTTTCTTTGCGCCTGGGCTGGGCATCGAAGAAGATCCGGTCACCGGTTCGGCCCATGCCCTGGTCGCTCCCTGGTGGCAGCAACGCCTCGAACGCGACTGGGTGGTGGGCTGGCAATGCTCCGACCGTCCGGGGGGGGTGGTCAGTCGGGCCGCTTCATCAGGCATGATCCGCCTGTTCGGATCTGGACATCTCCTGTGGGACGGCACCTTGCTGACGCAACCCCAGGGCAGCACGGCCGCTGGCGCCTACGCCTGCGAGCCGCCAAGTTGCGACAGCAGCGCCAGCTGGCATGCGCTGCTGCCGGCCGCCTGATCCGCGGACTGGGTCAACATCCGATTCTGCTTTCGGCGCCCCTGGCCCTGGCCGCCCTCGGCGCTGGCTTTGCCGCCCAGGCCCTGCTGCGGCCAGCACCCCCGGATGGCGATCTGCTGGATGCCCTGATTGCCCAGCCGACGCAGATGGCCCGCAGTGCCCCCCAGGCCCGGCGCACCGAGCTGGACGCGGCCCTGGCGGCCCGCTCGATCCGTGCCGAGCGGGCCGCCGTTCCCCAGGCTTCTGGGCGCACCCTGGCGGAACCGGCGGCCGGGCCGGCGCTGGCGCTGGAGATCCGGGTGGCGCTGTTGAAGTTGTCGGCCAATCCCAGGCTGGGGGCCAGCGGTCCCTGGAGCCTCAGCGACCGATCCGGCCGGGTGTTGCAGAGCGGTGGCGCCGATCAGGTGCCCGCCCTGCATGCCCTGCTGGCCAGCGAACCGGAGCTCTGGCTCCAGACAGGCCCGGGTGATCAGCTGTTGGCCGACGGTCGCCCCTACGACGGCCGCTTCCGGCTACTGCGCGGCGGTGGCGGTGGCGTCCAGGTGGTGAACCACCTTGCGCTGGAGAGCTACATCAGTTCGGTGGTGGGCGGCGAAATGCCGAGTAGCTGGAACATTGAGGCGCTCAGGGCCCAGGCGGTGGCCGCCCGCTCCTACGCCATGGCCCATATGGCCAGGCCGGCCGATCGCCAATGGCATCTGGGGGATACCACCCGCTGGCAGAACTACGAGGGCCTCCGCAATGTCAGCGGCCCCACCCGGCAGGCCACCGCCAGTACAGCCGGTGTGATCCTCAGTTATCAGGGAGGGATTGTCGAGAGTCTCTACGCCGCCACCCAGCAGATCGTCGATGAAGCCCATGGCCATCTCGGCGCCAGCATGAGCCAGAACGGCGCCCAGGATCTGGCCCAGCAAGGGCTCCGCTACAACCAGATCCTCGGCCACTACTACCAGGGGGCTTCCCTGGCCCGCCTCCAGGCTGGTGCGCGCTGAGCACTTCTGGCAGGAGGCCCTGGCCGTCTCCGAGCGGGCCCTGGCCAGCGGCGCCCTGGTGCCGCTGGCCACGGAGCTGCTGCAGCCGCAGGGGATTGAGCCCTTCGTCCTGCGCCAGCTGCTCTCCATACCGCCCAGGCACCTGACGCCCGGCGGCCCCAAACCCAACCCGTTCCAGCCCTGGGATCGACCATTGCAGGTGGCGCTGTTGGCCAGTGGCCATGTGCTGCTGCTGAACAAATTTCCGGTGCAGCGGGCCCATCTGCTGGTGATCACCCAGCAGTGGCAGCCCCAGAGCGGCTGGTTGGGCCAGCCGGACTGGGAGGCGGTGGCCAGGGTCAGCGCCGATACGGGCGGCCTCTGGTTCTTCAACAGCAGCAGCACCGCCGGCGCCAGCCAGCCACACCGCCATCTGCAGTTGCTGCCGCGGCATGCAGGCGAACCGAGCTGCCCGATCGCCCCGAGGCTGGAGGCCCAGCTGGCGGGCGAGGCGCCACCCTGGCCCTGGGCCTACCGTCTCAGCCGCCGCCAGGATCCCTGCTGCGCCATCGAGCTGGCCGATCTCTACCGCCGCCACAGCGACGATCTCGCCCTCGGCCAGCCGGGCCAACAGCCAGCTCCCGCCCACGCCTACAACCTGATCTTCAACGACAGCTGGTTTCTGACGGTGCGGCGTGAGCGGGAGCACCAGGCTGGCTTCAGCATCAATGGGCTCGGCTTCGCCGGCTATCTGCTGAGCACGGCGCGGGCAGATCACACCTGGCTGCAGCGCCATGGGCCCTGGGCCCTGCTCCAGGCCGTCGCGGCCGATCATTCCGTGGTTCCACGGTTGCGTTGCATCGGGGACTAAGGGCTCTCTGGAAAGACGGGTGACGGCTCTGGCCAGCACCTGCCTTACATCGAGTCTTCTATCCACCGTGTCCCAGTCCAGCATCCGTCCAGCGGCCGTCGCCCAACGCAATCACCGTGTTGAGCTCTATCGCAATCTTGTGCGGCCCATTGCCCTGCACTACGCCAGCTGCAGCCAGGAATCCAGCGATGATCTCCAGCAGGTGGGGCTGCTGGGGCTGATCCGGGCCGCCGAGCTTTACCGCCAGGAGTTGGCAACTCCGTTCTCGGCGTTTGCCCGGCCCCATATCCGTGGTGCCATTCTTCACTACCTGCGCGACAGCGCCCCGGCGGTGCGCTTACCCCGGCGCCAGGCCGAACGGCAGGAGCGGATTCAGCGACTGCTGGAGGCTGCGGCTCCAGATCTGGCACCGGGGCTCAGGGAGATTCAGGTGCGCCAACGGCTCGGGATCAGCCAGCAGCAATGGCAAGTGCTCGCCCAGCAGCGTCTGCTCAACCGACCGCTGCCGCTGGAGGGGGAGCTGCTGGAGTGGGTCGAGGCACCTGACCAGGGCGAAGCCACAGAGGCGGCCGCCATACCGGCCGTGGAACCGCTGCTGGCCCAGCTGGAGCCCCGCCAGCGGCTGGTGGTACGCCAAGTGGTTCTGGCGGGCTGGAGCTACCGACGTCTGGCCCAGCAGATGCAGGTCAGTCCGATGACAATTCAGCGGCTGCTGCGGCGGGGGCTGGCCCAGCTGCGCCAAAACCTGGATCAACAGGCACTCAGGCCCGCGATTCTGGTGGGTTCCGTTGGATCTGCTGCTCCAGGGTGCTGATCGCCGCATTCAGGGCGGCCAGCTGCCGCTCAGCGCCATCACGCCAGAAGGTGAGCATCTGGAGTTTGCGCTGCTGATGGCGGCGACGGTAGGCATCGCCGTCGTCCGTGCCACAACAGCCGATCGGGAGGAACATCACAGCGGGCACCGGGGTCCTGTGTTCTAGCCAGTGCGGCGCTCCGATGGGGAGTGCTCCGATTGGGAGTGGTCCGATGGGGAGTCGTCCGCTGGCAACCCCAGTGGAGGGGGGGAGCAGGCATGATCAAACTCGCTATCGGCCGGGACCAGCACCTCCGGCAGGATGGAGTGGATCAGCGCTCCTTCCCCGTCCAGTCGCCCTTTCTCTGTTTGCGTGTGGTCCGCCCCACTGGCTGCCTTGGGCCCCTGGTGGGTCTGTTGATCGGTGGACCCCTGATTCTCAACGTTTCCGCTGGCCATGCCTACGTTGCCCTGATGGCCGGCCAGAGCGCCCGCCCCTTGAACGGCCAGTTCAACACTGTGCCCGTGCTGCACTCCAACCAACCGGAAGAGGTGGAAGGCCCTGGCATCTTGATCAATACCGCACCTGGTGTGGCCTACACAGCCGAAACCGGTGCGCCCCTGCGCAATGCCTTTTACACCTTCAATGGTGAATTTGGCATGCACTTGCACCACAAGTTCTTTCCACCGGCACGTGGTTCGATCTCGGCCTCGCAGCGCCGTGCTGAGCTCACCCTGGCGGCCATTCTGATCAATCCAGGTACGGTGCCCGTGCACATCCGCTTCAGTAGCGGCGCTGTGCGCAACAGTTTTGAAGCCCCCTATCTGGCCAACAACCTGATGGGCGTCAAACCTCTCGGCGTGAGGCCCTGGAATACGGGACCCGGTGATGCCACCGCCGTTCAGATGTTGCGTGGCAAGCTCGATTCACGCCTCAGTGATGAGATCACCATTCCAGCCCGATCGCGGCTTGTGCTCTTCCAGACCCAACTGCCTGCCCTTGGCATCGCCAATGCCCTGCTCAAGGGCAGGAGCGATGGTCCTTTCCAGATCGCGGTCGTAGCTGCCGCAAACAATCCGGGAAATGATTACCAGATTCTTTCCGTTCTGGACCAGGGGCGATTGGCACCGGGGCGGGTGTATCTCAATCGCATCGATGAAATCAATCGTCGAACCATTTTTTCTCGCGTCGGTGGCGTCGCCATCGGCGATTCCTATCAGGCCAGTATCAGCCATGATCTCAGCAGTCAGGGCCCGCTGCACGTTCCCTTCACCAGTACGGACCGCCACAATTTCGGCACCAGGGATATTCAGGTCAATCCCCTGTCCAGTCGCATGCTGGATTCATCCCTCGATAACATCGGCACCTATGGCGTGCGTTTTGATGTCGATTTCAATCTGCGCGGCAATGGACCCTATGACCTGGTGATGAGCCATCCCTCACCGCTGGGGGGAAGAAACTTCACCGCTTTCCGGGGCTCGATCCAGATCCGTTCCGAGGAGGGCCTGCGGGAGGTGCATGTGGGGCTGCGATCCGGTGAAAGCCTCTCGCTCGGACAGATCAATCTGCGGCCTGGGGTTGCCTATCCCCTGCGGGTGAGCATGGTGTACCCGGCTGATGCCACACCGGGCCATCTGCTCAGCATCGTGCCCACCAGCCAGCTTGCCCAGGTGCAGGAGCAACAGCGGCAGCAGGAGCTGGCCCGGCTCAATGCCAGCCGGGCCGTCAGACCCAGCGGCCCCCCACCGGTACCGGGCCCGGCCGCCCCAGCTGGGGCAGAGCCTGGGGCGCCGGCGGCGCGGCCAGCGATCAATGCCACCGCCCCCAGGCGCTTCCGACCGCCGGCGCGGCCCCTGGTGCCGCCGCCCGAGATTCTTCGCCCCGCCTCAATTCCCACCTGGGTGCAACCGCCGCCCGCCCATCCCTCCTCCCAGGGCAGCGGTCGGATCACGCCCGCAGTCCAGGTGATCACGCCCAGTGGCCTGGGCGGCTCCAGGGGAGCTGACGAATCCCTTGTCGATCGTTACCGTCGAGCGGTGGAAGCCCAGCAACGGGTGATGCAGGGGTGGCAGCAGCCATGAGCCAGGCCTGAACGAGGAACAGCGTGGTGGTGGGTGAAGCCCCCGAAACATGGCAACGCACCAGCGTCTCGCTGCCGCGGCAGACGGTGGTGCAGCTCGAGCGATTGCGCCGCGAGTGGGGCCTGAAGCACCGGGGCGCCGTGCTCGAACGCCTGCTGCAACAGGTCTTCGGCGATGGCGAGGCGGATGACGATGAGCTGCCGGACGACCTGGCGGCCGTGGCCGAGCGCTGCGATGCCGATGGCGAGCTGGATGACCAGGTGGCTCTGGTGTTGGTCGATCGCAGCGCACTCGAGGCGCTGGCGCCCGAGCAGAGCAGCCGGGAGTCCGGGGCAGATCGCAGCCGCAGCCCTGGGGGAAGCGGCGCTGGTGTTGGCGGGATTGACCTCCCTGGATTTGTACAGAACCGCACCAGCAAACTCAAGCGCGATCTGGATGCCAGCCGGCGTCCGGGCCCAGGGCTGGGCGTGGCGCCCCTGCAGATGGCGCCTGAGTTGATCCAGCAGGCCCTGCAGGAAGCCCGAGATCACTGGATCACCGTGTATGGGCAACCTCCCAATGCCACGGTGCTCGAAAACGCCATGATCTGGCTCGCCCATGACATCTGGCCCCAGTCGGATCAGAGCGAGGGGCGCCTGTTCACCTGGACGACCGCCTGCGAAGTGATGCGGGAATGCGTGCCGGAATGGAGCGAGGAAGCTCCCAGTTTTGAGCGGGTGCTGGTCACCGCCGGCGTGCTGGAAGATCCGTTCAGCCCTGCCACCTTGACGCTGCGGCTACCCACCTTGAT
>CAMBZX010000026.1 GCA_945872185.1 Synechococcus sp. UW140
TGCCTGGGTGGTGGGCTGTCTGCTGGTGCTGGGTTTTGGCTGCCGGCTGCTGCTGGGCTGGCGCCCGGGTTGGTCTGGAGCCCGGTCACGCGGGCGCCGAACTGTCGGTCAGAGTGACCTCAACGGGATGTTGCCGTCGCCAGGGTTCCGGCCCCGCACACCCCATGCACGCCTGCACGATCCTGTCTATCTCCAACGCATGCTCGAAGCCGAGCTCGACAGCTCCCGACAGCCGGAGCACTCGGATTCCAGCCGCTGACCGGCTCCTCGGCAGCTGTCCTCTGGATCTGATCGGCTTGCCCCTGCTAGCAGACGGTGCTGCCAGGCGATGGCATGGACCCCATCGCGATGCCACAACGGGTCATGGCAAGCCGTGGATTCCGTGGGCGGAGAACGGCCCCTTCAGGGGCTTGGTGGAACCCCCAGACCACAGCAAAATGTCACTCGCATGGGTCACATGCTTGGGTCCGGGCATGGGACGGCCCAGGAACCCGGCTCAGCTGAGCTGTAGCCCTTCCACCCCTTGCCAGCCAAAGTAGACAGCCAGCAACAGGCTTGCCACGGCAACGATCGGGTCGGCATTGGCAAACAGCCATTGTTTGCCCCAGAGCAGGGCTGGCTGCACCCGTTGCTGGCCCAGCAGCCGCACCGCCAGAAACGGCACCAGCAACAGCAGGCCCGTGGCGAGGCTGAACAGGCCACCGACCAGCAGCTCCTGGCCCTGGCCCAGGCCTGAGGCCAGCAGCTCGCAACTGGCCTTGGCATAGAGGAAGACATCATCCGGGCTGATCACCTGCACCACCGCACTCAGGCCGAGCAGGGGCAGCAGCGGCATGGCGCCGAAGCGGTCCAGCTGGCCGGCCCAGGCCGGAGCCCCCGTGCCTTCCTTACGGTCGAGCAGTTGCTTCATGCCCACCCCGAGCAGCACACCGGCCGCCAGCAGATCGAGCCCGGTGCGATGGGACGTGCCCTTGTCCATGCTGAGCAGCAGGCCGTGGCCCACGGTCAGCAGCAGGGCCACCTCCAGGGCGGAGATCACCAGCCAGCCGGCCACGAACCAACCGCCACGGCGGAGCGGATCAGCACCCACCAACAGCAACAGCAACAGGGCGATGTGCAGGGGGCTGAAGCCGATTGCCAGGGCGAAACCGAGCAATTCGCTCCCGAGGGTGGCAAGGTTCAGAGCCAGGCTCCAGCGCAGCTTCCATTCTGAGGGATGCAGCGCCAGGGGGCTGGGACAGGGGACCTCAGTGGCAGGCACGCAGCCAGGCAGGTGCGTTCAGGAGGCGGCGCTGCCAGGGGCGCTTGTGCCATTGATTGGGCAGTGCTGCCAGGGGACCCGGCTGCCATTGAACCGAGCTGGGATTGGACCGAGCTGCCACTGGAGAGTGCGGCCAGGGGACTGAACAGCCAGGCGACCGACCTGCCGGTGGCCAGTGCTGGCAAGCGAGGCGGTGTCTGTCAACGACTGGCCTGTCAACGACCGGTCTGGGAGTCGTCAGGGAGCCGTCACGTTCCAACGCAGCAACGCCCGCTGTTCGCGCTCGTAGCCCAGCACACCGATGCCGCCGGTACCTAGCACCAACAGGGCCCCACCTTTGGCCCCCAGGCCAAGCCAGGTGGCGGCCAGGCTGCGCAGCAGATGGCCATGGGCAAACAGGGCGATGCGGCAGGCAGGCTCGCTGCTCGCCCCTGGGCTGGCTGGGCCTGGCGAGGAGTTGATTGCTGTCAGGCTGGCCGCTGCGCGGTCTGTGGGCAGCGAGCCCGATTGGGAGCGCTCTGGGGGGCATGGGGCCAGCGCCAGCACCCGGGCGATCACCCGCTCGCAGCGAACCTGGACCGCCGCTGCGTCTTCCCCGGCCGGACAGCCGTGGCTCCAGATCGTCCAGTCGCTCTGGCTGCGGCGGATCTCGGCGGTGGTGATGCCCTCGTAAGCGCCGTAGTCCCACTCGCGCAGATCGTCCCACACCTGGGCGCCCTCCCCCAGCCCCGCCAGCTCGCAGGTGCGGCGGGCCCGCTGCAGCGGACTGGTGGCCACGGCCGTGAAGGCGATGCCCTGCAGCAGCGGCGCCAGAGACCGGGCCTCAGCTTCGCCCTCCGCCAGCAAGGGCAGATCGGTGCGGCCCGTGTGGCGGCCATTGCGGGCCCATTCGGTGGCGCCATGGCGCAACAGCCAGAGTTCCAGTCCCCGGGCGGGGCGGCGGTCAGCGGCGGATTTCAAACCAGTCCGATCCGGTGGGGGGGACGCGGCTGCTGGCCACGCTGCTCACGATGGCACCCTGGGGGCCCTTCTCGCACCAGAGCTGCAGCTCACTGAGCATCAGCGGCACGCCTTCGGCTTCCACCTCCACCGAGCCATCGCCGAGGTTGCGCACCCAGCCACTGAGGCCCAGGTCCTGGGCGCGCCTGAGGCAGCAGGCCCGGTAGCCCACCCCCTGCACCACCCCCCGCACACTCAGCCGCCAGCGCTCACTGGGTGTGCTGGGACGGTGCTCGGCGGGTTGCAGAAAGAGCCGTTCGGCGGCCGCGGCCCGCAGCGCCCGGCTGCGGCGGCCAGCCTCCGGGGAATCACCGGGCACCCAGCCCAGTGGAGATGTAGCCAGCTTGCGTGAATGGTCGTGCTTGTCCATCCTTCCGCCCTCCGTGGAGAACCCCAGCCTTCAAGCTGCCACAAGCCTGGCGTTGCTGGCAACGTTGGATCGAGCTCCAGTTGCCAACGGTGAAATTCATGGCCGACTAACCGTTCGCCGCGGCGCACCAGCAAGCCATCGCCGCTGGCCTCCGCTTCGCGGTAGCCGAGGCTGAGCGGGCCACGCCGCGCCGTCAGCGGCAGCACTCCCGCCATCGCATGGCTGCGGCCCTCGCCATCCGCCAGCTGCTGGCCCAGCAGTAACAATCCACCGCATTCCGCCACGATCGGCACCCCGGCACTGGCGGCGTTGGCCAGCTGGCTGAGGCTGCGCCGGCTGCTCGCCAGGGTTTCGGCATGGAGTTCCGGGTAGCCCCCGGGCAGCAGCACCGCCCGGCAGTCCGCTGGCAGGGGATCGTCGGCCAGGGGGCTCCAGGGCTGGGGCTCCAGGCCCACGGCCCTCAGCAGTTCGGCCGCTTCCGGGTAACGGAAGTGGAAGGCGGCATCGGTAGCGATCGCCACCGGCAGGGGCTGCGCAGACCGCGGGGTGGTCTGGGCGGCCTGGGGCCCGAGGGCTGCCAGGGCCCAGCTGATCGGATCCTGAACCTGCTGCTGGGGCGGTGGCGGTTCCAGCAGCGGCCAGAGCCGCTCCAGGTCGAGATGCTGCTGGGCCAGCTGCGCCCAGAGCCGCTGGCGTTCGCCCAGATCATCGAGCTCCTGGGGGGGCAGCAGCCCCAGGTGCCGTGACGGCAGATCGAGGCTGGGGTGATGGGGCAGCACCCCCAGCAGCGGCACGGCGATCGAGGCCAGAGCTTCCGCCAGCAGGGCCCGATGCCGCTCGCTGCCCACCCGGTTCAGCACCACCCCCGCCAGCTTCACAGCGGGCGGCCCGTGGTCGCGGAAGCCGCGTACCAAAGCCGCCAGGGAGCCGGCCTGGCGGGAGGCCTCCACCACCAACACCACGGGCAGATCGAGCAGGGCCGCCACCGCCGCCGAGCTGCCTTCACTGCTGGGACCGCGCCCGTCGAACAGGCCCATCACCCCCTCCACCAGCACCCGATCCGCCCGACTGCCATGCCAGCGGTAGCAGCGTTGCACCCATTCAGGGCCGCAGAGCAGCGGATCGAGATTGCGGCAGGGTCGCTCCGCCACCGCCGTCAGCAACTGGGGATCGAGGTAGTCGGGCCCCACCTTGAAGGCTTGAAGACTGAGGCCTCGCTGACGGGCGACAGCCGCCAGACAAAGGCTCAGCAGGGTTTTGCCGCTGCCGCTGCAGGGGGCGGCGATCAGGCAGCCCAAGGGCTCAACGCGGCAGGATCGTGGCCGCCAGGGGTGCGGCGGCCGCCAGCAGGGGGTTGGTGGTGTCGTGGCCACCGCCGAGCAGGCGTGCCATTTCCATCTCTTCGTTCTCCTCCGGCAGGGGCACCACTTCCTCCACCAGTTCCATCGCCGCCATGCCGCCCGATTCGAGCCGCATGCAGCCCCCCGATTCCGAGCAGAGGATGACGCATAGGGCAGGGCGGTCGGCCGGTTCACAGATCAGGCGCAGGCCCACGATCGCACCCGGATGGGCTTTGGGCAGGCCCACCGGCACCGGCATCTGGCGGAAGCGCACGGTGGTGCCATCGGTGCGCTGGAACTCGGCGCTGATGCCGCCCGGTTCGTCGGTCGGGGAGCTGTCGATCAGGTGCCAGCCGAGCCGGTCGGCCATCCAGGCCGTGAGCAGCAGCCCCTTCACCGGGTGATCTCCCTCCACGTCGATGTCGAGTTGCACCACCTGGGCGAGGGCATCGCGGCGCGAAGGCGGATCGAACACCATCGCCAGGGATTCACGCCAACTGCGCAGGCGCAGCCAGTTCAGATCATTCACCGCCTGGCCCGCCTCGATGCGCCCCACCAGCACATCAAGGCAGCGGGCCGGTTGGCCGAGGGAGGTGTCGATCACCAGCCGGCGCGGCAGCGTCGCCAGGGATTCGAGCATCTCCGGCGGTTCATCGAGGCTGCTGTTCCACCACACCCAGCAGGGCAGGGCCTCGTCGATCAGCGGTTGGATCAGGGGCAGACCCTGGCGCAGGGCGTCCATGCCACCGCGCAGCACGATCGCATCGCCGCAGGCGGCACCGGCCCCTCCCTCGTCCGGCAGCGGGCAGTAGGCGGCCACCATCGTTTCCAGCGACAGGCTGGCATCGAGGGTGGGCACCAGGGTGATCAACCGCCGGGGCGTGTGGACACTGATGGCGTTCGGGATGAACTGACCCCGCAGATCCTGGGCCTCATGGTGGCCCGCCAGCTGGCCGACATTCCAGGCCAGCCGCGGATCCATCGGCGCGGTGCTGAAGGGCAGATCACATTCGGCAGTGATCAGGCGGGCCGCTTCGATCAGATCGTTGCGCTCAAGACCGCGGATCGGTCCGTCGATGCGGCCGATGCGCACCATCTGTTGTTCCAGCCAGGACGGCTCCCAGATCAGCAGGGTGAAAGTGGCGGCCCCGGTGGTGCCTTCCAGTCCGTGGTTCCACAGCTGGTCGAGGTAGGGGTGAACCTCGGCGGGAGGCACATCCAGAGGGGCCTGCAGGGTCAGCTGGGTGGACATGAAGGCGACGGGTGACGGGGGAGAAGGGAACGGGCTGAGGCGGAAAGGGAACAGAGGGCGGCGGATAGCGGGCTCAGGGCCGGCGCCAGCCCAGGCCGTCATCACCCAGCAGGCTGTCGGCGGCAGCCGGGCCCCAGGTGCGGGCCTCGTAGGGATGAACCGGCAGCTGCCAGGGGGCTTCCTCGATCAATTCCAGCAGGGGGGTGTAGAGGCGCCAGGCGGCCTCCACCTCATCGCTGCGGGTGTAGAGGGTGGGATCGCCGAGCATGGCGTCGGCCAGCAGGCGCACATAGCCCTCGTCGGAGGGTTCGCCGAAGGAATCGTCGTAGGAGAAGCCCATGTCCACGGGCCGGCTGCGCATGCCGGAGCCGGGGGCCTTCACCTCGAACTTGATTTCGGCCCCCTCATCGGGCTGGATGCGCAGAATCAACTGGTTGGGGGTGGGAGCACCGCCGGCCGCATCGAACAGGTGCACCGGCGCCTGGCGGAAGGTGAGCACCACCTCCGAAAGCCGCTTCGGCAGGCGCTTGCCGGTGCGCAAGTAGAAGGGCACCCCCTGCCAGCGCCAGTTGTTGATGAACAACTTCATCGCCACGTAGGTCTCGGTGGTGCTGTTGGCGTTGACGCCGGGCTCCTGCCGATAGCCACTCAGGGGGCGGGCGCGGGAGCCGCCGCTGCTGTACTGGCCGCGCACGCAGCACTTCCAGGGTTCGTCCTCATTGGCCAGGCGCGCCGCCTGCAGCACCTTGGCCTTCTCGTTGCGGATCGCCTCGGCGTCGAAGCGGCCCGGCGGTTCCATGGCGGTGAGGGCCAGGATCTGGGTGAGGTGGTTCTGCACCATGTCCCGCAGGGCGCCGGAGTTCTCGTAGTAGCCGGCCCGGTCTTCCACCCCCACGGTTTCGGCGGCCGTGATCTGGACGTTGGCGATGTAATTGCGGTTCCAGATCGGCTCGAAGATCGTGTTGGCGAAGCGCATCACCAGGATGTTCTGGACCGTTTCCTTGCCCAGGTAGTGATCGATGCGGAAGACCTGGCTCTCCTTGGCGCAGGCCTGCACCACCTTGTTGAGCTGCTGGGCGCTGCCGTAATCCCGGCCGAAGGGCTTCTCAATCACCACCCGGCTGCGCTCGGCGTCAGCCAGCAGGCCGGCGGCGGCCAGGGCGCGGCAGCCGCTGCCATAGAACTCCGGCGCCACCGAGAGGTAGAAGGTGCGATTGCCGCGGGTGGCCCGCAGCCGGTCGATGCCTTCGAGGCGCTGGCCCAGGCGCACGAGGTGGTCGGCTTGCTGCAGATCCACCGGCTCATAGAACAGGCCCTGGGAGAACTGCTCCCAGGCGCTGGGATGGTCGGCGATCTCGGCAGCCAGGGCCGCGCCCATCTTCGAGCGGAACTCCTCGTCGCTCCAGGGCCGGCGGGCACAACCGAGCACGGCGAACTCGCTGGGCAGACGCCGCTGGCGGAACAGCTCGAACAGGGCCGGCACCAGCTTGCGGTGGGTGAGGTCGCCGCTGGCGCCAAAGATGACGATGCACTGTGGCGTGATCACCCGCTCCTGGCGCAGACCCACCCGCAGCGGATTGGTGAGCAGCGTGGTCATGGGCGAAGCGATCGACGTCACCCTGGTTTAACGGCTGGGACTGCCGATGGCCCGCTCCAACCCAGTTGGCACGGGGCTCTGTGAGCGTTCGCCCATCGGCCAGGCGGCGGCAGCAGGCACAAAAAAGGCCCGCCGAAGCGGGCCATGGCAGGGAACGGGCTCTCGAGCTCAGTAGGTTTCCACGTGCCAGCGCTCAGCCTTCTTGAGCTGGGGACGCAGTTCCGACCAGGTGAGTCCCTTGGCGGCGGCGGCGGCGGTCATGGCTTCGTCGATGCCGGGCTCCATGCCCCGCAGACCACACATGTAGACGTGGGTCTTGGGGTTTTCGATCCAGGAGAAGATCTCCTCGGAGTTCTCCAGCACCCGGTCCTGGATGTACATGCGGCCGCCTTTGGTGTTCTCCTGCTCACGGCTGATCGCCTTGGTGTAGCGGAAGTGCTCGGGGAAGTCGGTCAGGTACTGCTGCAGGTCGTCCTCGTAGAGAAGATTGGCGGTCTTGGGAGCACCCATGAACAGCCAGGCCTTGCCGCGGAACTGGTACTCGGGATTCTTGGCCCGCTCGCCGTGATCGAACATGCGGCGCAGATAGGCCCGCATCGGCGCAATACCGGTGCCGGTGGCCAGCATGATCACGTTGGCGTCCTCGTCTGGGGGCAGCAGCATCTCCTTGCCCACCGGCCCGGTGCTCTTCACCTTGGCGCCGGGTTCGCTGTCGCAGAGGAAGGTGGAGCAGCCGCCGTTGATCGTCTCGCCATCCTTTTCGTACTGCAGCTGGCGCACGCAGAGTGAAACGGTGTGATCGGCCAGGTCGTCGCCATGGCGGGTGCTGGCGATCGAATAGAGGCGCAGCTTGTGGGGTTTGCCGTTGGCGTCGTTGCCGTTGGGAATGATGCCGATCGACTGCCCTTCGACATAGTGGAGCAGGGGATCGCCACCACTGAGGTCGAAGCTGATGTGGTTCACCCGGCCAATGGCCCCATCGGTCAACAGGCTGTAGTTGCCGGTGACAGTGCCGATGAAGGGTGTCTTCGGCTTGTAGAGGTTGACCGGAACGGCGGCGTGATGCACGGCGGCTTTGGCGGACGGTTGGGGGGCGGTTTCAGGTTGGGATGGCGGGGCGGCCTGGCTAGCTGCAGCTGGAGCTGCCGCCACCGGGCTGCTCCCGTCCCCGCAACTGATCACCCTGATCCGACCACCCCTGAGGGCAATCGTCTGCATCAGCGATTGCAGTTGGGCGAAGGGCACGGTGAGCTGCCGCTCGGCCCGCCGTTGACGGCCGAGCCCAAAACTCTCGACCACCACCGTGAACATGCGACTGTCGGAAACGGTGGCCTTGCCAGTGGAAACACGCATCAGAAAGCCGCCCTCTTCAAAGCGCGCCGATCATAGGGACTGCCGCCGCCGACACCGCCGTTCCGCCGCCAGCCGGTCCCGGCGGCGGTTGCCCAGCGCTCCTGGCTGAATGCGGTTAAGTTGTGTTCCTCCACACTCCGTCAAGACGTCTACAGACGTCTGTTCTGTGCGGCACCTGACGAATTCTGAATGGTCCTGGCGCAGCTTCTTGCCACCGATCGTCCCTCTGGGGAACCGCTGATGCTTGGCAGCGCGACCTGCTCCCTCGACACCATCCAGCAGGAGATGGAGCGTTTGCCGTTGGGGGCCCGCCGCCTGGCTGTGCAGCTGCGCATGAACCTCGATCCTCACTGGATCTGGTCCGTGCTCACCGATTACGAAAATCTCGATCGCTTCATCCCGAACCTGGCCAGTTCCCGGCAGCTCTGGCGTCGCTCCAACCGGGTGGCCGTGGAGCAGGTGGGCACCCAGCAGTTCTGTGGCCTGCGCTTCAGCGCCCGGGTGAAGCTGGAGCTGGAAGAGGATGCTGAACAGGGACGGCTGAATTTCCGCATGCTGGAGGGGGATTTCCGTTGCTTCGAGGGGGCCTGGATCGTCGGCCGCGACAGCACCAGCAGCTGGCTGCTCTATGACCTCACGGTCCAGGGCAAACCCGGCATGCCGATTGGCCTGATCGAGCAGCGTCTCAAGGACGATCTGGCCAACAATTTGCGCGGCGTGCAGCAGGAAGCGAAGCGTCGAGCCGAAGTCGCCTGATCCAGGCGTTCCAGATCCAGAAGCCGAAATACCCTCTCAGAGCTACTGAACAACCAGTCCGACGTCTTGACTGAACGTCAGTTCAGCCAAAGAAGTCTGGGGATTTCGAATGAATCGAATCCCGAACCAATAGCTGCAATCGTTGCTACAGCGTTTGGGAATCAAATCGACTAGAAGATTCTATTCAAACTTGATCCAATCACTTAAGGATTGGATCACACATACCCCCAAGGGGATTCGAACCCCTGTCGCCTCCGTGAAAGGGAGGTGTCCTAGGCCTCTAGACGATGGGGGCGAGGCCACAGCTGTGAACCTGAGGCAAAAACCTCACGGTGTCCCGGTGGAACCGGGTTCGCTGCTGAAGGGGACCGTACGGGGCGAAGGGACCGTTCGTCAAGGCGTCGTTTCATGGCGCCGGCGCCAGGCCAGGCTTCTGGTCCGCTTTGTGCTCTTCCGGTGAAATCTGTCCGCGCCAGATCGGCACCGTGAAGTGGAAGCAGGCCCCTTCCCCCGGCTCCGACACCACCCAGATGCGGCCGCCGTGCACGTCGGCAATGCGGCGGCACACCGACAGCCCCACGCCGTAGCCCGACGTGGTGCCGGAGGTCTGGGGCAGGCGCACCCGGTCCAGAAAGATGCGTTCCTGTTCCTCGATCGGGATGCCCGGGCCGCTATCGCAGATGCTGGCCTGCACCCACTGGCTGGTGCGGTGCAGCAGCCGCAGGGTGACCCGGCCCCCTTCCGGGGTGAATTTGAGGGCGTTCTCGAGCAGGTTCAGCAGCACCTGGCGCATGCGCCGCTGGTCGGCGTAGACGTCGGGAAGATCGCCGGGGATGTCCGTCACCAGTTCGAGGTCACGGTTCACCCACAGCTTCTCCAGCTCCAGGATTGATTCGGCCGCCACCTGGCCCAGGGACAGGCGCTGGGGGTTGAACAGGGCCTCCCAGCGGGTGGTGCCCACCTCCAGCAGATCGCGGGAGAGTTCCTGGATGTCGTCGAGGCGGCGCTTGAGCACATCGCGGAAGCGGGGCTCGTCGATCTGGCCGAGACAGTGGCTCTGCAGGGCCAGCTTGGCCGCGGTCAGCGGGGTGCGCAGCTCGTGGGCCACCATGCGCAGCAGCCGCTCCTGCACCCCCAGGCGATCGATCAGGGTTTCGTTCTCCTGGCGCAGCACCAGCAGCTGATCTTCCAGCTGCACCTCCCTCTGGGTGCGGCTGCCGTCCTGTTCAGCCGGGCGCAAGCTCAACCCCAGGCTGCTCACCACCTCCATCTGCTGCCAGCGGGGCAGCCAGCTGCGGAGTTGCCTGCCCAGGGTGTTGCCGGCGAACACCTGTTTCGGCAGCGGCGCCAGCTTGATCAGAGCCGGGGTGGCCACCAGGCGATGCAGCTCCAGCAGTTCCGGCTGCTCGGAGGGATCGGCCACCTCCAGCGACACTTCAAACACCCGTTCCTCGGCGCGCAGGGCGTGCATCAACCCACGCAGATCGGAGCTGGCCATGTGCTGCTTGGTGGCCACCAGCAGCAGCTGCAGCGTCTGGCGCGGCCCAGGCTCGGCTCCCATGGGGTCGAGTCTGGCGGCCAGGGGCTTAGGCGGGCCCTTCGGGGATGGCGATTGCTCCGCTGAAGGCAAGCGGATCCCTGCAACAAGATTCCAACCTTATGGGTTTCAGTGCTTTTGGGGCCAGAGCCCACCAAGCCCCAGGGTTCTGGCTAGAGAAGAGGGGCCGGGTTTTCTGATCACGGCTTCCCCGACCGGACCCCCTTTACCGCCCATGCTGTCCGGACCTTTTTCTGCCCAGGCTCCCAGCCGCATCAAGCTCGACAGCAACCTGCGTCGCTGGTTTTCGCGCAACCTGGGGTTATGGCGTTCGCGTCGCCTCTATTTTTTCCCCGATGAGGAACCGATCCGGGTGGACATGGTGTTGCGGGTGGAGAGTTTCAGTGAGCCGATTGAGGGGGATGCGGCCTACCGCTTCACCTGGTGGCCGGAAAAGGAGTACGACTTCTTCGACAGGAAGCCCCGCTACTCACGCGAAGGGACGATGGAGGCATACCTCTGCGGCCACCAGCTGCGCCGCAGCCAGAGTCACCTGTTCGCCTTTCCCAGCAAAAGTCAGATCCGCCAGGTGGACGAGCACGAACTGGTGTTCGAAACCCACCATCAGGAATGGGATGTACTCGAGCACATCCGCCTGGTCGACCAGGACCGCTACCGCTCCCGCTCGATCTATTCCTGGTGCAACGGCGAGCTGGAGCTGGCCGAGGTGCACCACGAAATCCGGGCCGAAGGACCCGGTGCGCCGCTGCAGGAACCGTCCTGAAAGGGGCGGCTGGACGGGCAGAGCCGCCGCCCATGCGAGACCATGGAGCCGTCCGGATCCCACCTTGCTCTTGGCTTCCCTGTCTCGCCGCACCAGGGCCCTCCTGGCGGCTCCTCTGTTGGTCATGCCCCTGTTGCTCGCCCCGGCTGCGGCCCTGGCAGCTCCGGCCACTCCTGCGGAGATGAATCTCTACACCCGCATCGCTGCCGTCAACGCCTGCATTTCCCGCTCGGCTGGAATCGATTTCGACAAGGCGGTGGGTATCGCCGGCGAAACGATCGCCCAGCTGATCCAGGGTCAGCACCAGGGCCTGATCCAGCAGGTCGGCGCCAAGCCGCTCACCCTGGACGAGCTGCGGAAGGGCTCGATCAACTCCGCCGTGATCGGCGCCTACGAGATCTGCCCCAAGCAGGTGCCGCCTGAGGTGGCCAAGAAGGTTCAGGAAGCCCTGAGCAAGAAACCGGCTACCCCCCCTAAATAGAACGTCTCCCATGGCCGTCGTGCGCCTTGCCGACTATCGGCCCTCTGCCTATCTGCTGGAGCGCACTGACCTGACGCTGCGGCTCTTTGCAGACCATGCCCAGGTGTCGGCGCGGCTGGCGTTCTGCCCCAATCCCGCCGCCTCCGGGCCCGACGGCCGCAGCGCCCTGGGCCCGCTGGAGCTGAAGGGGGTGGATCTGGCGCTGCAGAGCCTGTCCCTGGACGGGGAGCTGCTGCCGGCTGCAGCCTTCCGCCTCACCGCAGACGGCCTGGTCCTTCACCAGCCACCGGAAGCTCCGTTCGTGCTCAACAGTGAGGTGCGGATTGATCCCTACAGCAACACCGCGCTTGAGGGCCTCTATGCCAGCGGTGGCATGGTCACCACCCAGTGCGAGGCGGAGGGATTTCGGCGCATCACCTTTCACCCGGACCGGCCCGATCTGCTCAGCCGCTTCCGAGTGCGGATCGAAGCTGATCAGCAGCAGTTCCCCGTGCTGCTCTGCAACGGCAATTGCCTGGAAACCGGTTTGCTGGAACCCGAAGCCGTAGGACCAGCCCAGCCGCAGCGCCATTACGCCATCTGGGACGATCCCTTCCCCAAGCCCTCCTATCTGTTCGGCCTGGTGGCCGGACGCCTGGAGGCGGTGAGCGACGGCTACACCACGGCCAGCGGTCGGCCGGTGAAGCTGCGCATCCACGTGGAGCCCGGCGATGGGGCCTACACCGCCCATGCGATGGCCTCACTCAAACGCAGCATGGCCTGGGATGAGCGGGTCTACGGCCTCGAATACGACCTCGAAGAGTTTAATATCGTTGCCGTGCGCCATTTCAACATGGGCGCCATGGAGAATAAGAGCCTCAATATCTTTAATTCAAAGCTGGTACTTGCCGATGCCGCCACCGCCACCGATGGCGAACTGGAGCGCATCGAGAGTGTGATTGCCCATGAATATTTTCATAACTGGACGGGGAACCGCATCACTTGCCGTGACTGGTTCCAGCTCTCACTGAAGGAGGGGCTCACCGTTTTCCGCGATCAGTGTTTCAGCGCTGATCTGCACGGGCAGTCGCTGAATCGCATCGAGAATGTTTCGATGCTGCGCAATACCCAGTTCCGAGAAGATTCCGGTCCTACGGCCCATCCGGTGCAACCGGATCAATATCAGGCCATCGACAACTTTTACACCACCACCATTTACGAGAAGGGTTCCGAGCTGATCCGCATGCTCCACACCCTGCTGGGTGAGGAAACCTTTTTCCATGGCATGGCGCTCTACGTCAAACGCCATGACGGCACTGCCGCCACCTGTGATGAGTTTCTGGAGGCGATGCGCGAGGCGGCCGAAGTCAGTTGGGCCGCGCAAGGCCTGGACGGTCGCTTGGCGCCGCCGCCTTTTGATTTCGCCGAGTTCCGCCGCTGGTATCACCAGGCCGGTACGCCGGTGCTGCATGTGTGGCGCCACTGGGATGGCCAGGCCGGTGTGCTGGAGCTCACCATCCGCCAGAGCACTTCCCCCACCCCGGGTCAGGCCGACAAGCAGCCCCTGGTGATTCCCCTGGCCCTGGGGCTGGTGGGCCGGGCCGGCGAGGCCTTGCCCCTGCGTCTAGCTGGCGAGGCCAATCGCCATCAGCACTTGCCGCTGCTGCCCTCCAGCTGGGGCGCCGGCACCCGTTTGCTGGTGCTGGATCGGGTGGAGCAGACTTTTCGCTTTGAGGGCCTGCCCGCCCAGCCCCAGCCGCCGGCCCTGTCGTTGCTGCGCCATTTTTCAGCGCCGGTGAAGCTGGAACTGGGCCGGCCTAGCAGTGAGCTGGTGCACCTGTTCGCCTGTGACAGCGACCCATTTGCCCGCTGGGATGCGGGCCAGACCTTGCTGCGCCAGGCGCTGCGGGCCCTGGCCAGCGCCTCGGCAGCCAGTCCCCTGCTGCCACAAGATCCGTTCGCTGCGGAACTCCGCGAGCCGCCGCCCCAGGTCCATCTCGATCCCCACGGTGAGCCGCTGGTGGAGCAGTTGATCGAGGCCTACGGCCGCATCCTGGCCGATCCCAGCCTGTCGGAAGCCAGCCGTGGCGCCCTGATGGCGCTGCCGGGATTGGCGGAGCTGGAGGACGGCATGGCCGAACCGGATCCACCCCAATTGTTTCTGGCGCTGCGCCGACTCGAACGCCGTTTTGGCCGCGCCCTGGCGGAACCGCTGCAGGCAGCCCTGGAACGCTGCACGCCCCAGTGGCCCCTGGCCTGGCCCGCGGGCCAGGGCGATCGCCTGCTCACCGGCCTGATCTGGAGCTGGCGGGTGGCGGCAGGGGATCCGGCGGCGATCGCTTCGGCTCGGGCAGCGGTGGACGGCGGCTCGATGACCCTGGCTCGGGCTGGCCTGCGGGCCCTGCAGCAGCAGCCGCTTGCCGCCCGCCAGGAGGCGATGGCGGCGTTCTACGAGCGCTGGCAGCACAAGCCAGTGATTCTCGATGCTTGGTTTGCCCTGGAAGCCGCCGCCCCCTTCGGCGATGGCCTGGAGCGGGTGGCCCAATTGCTGCAGCATCCGCGTTTTGATCCCCATGCCCCCAACTCGGTGCGGGCGGTGCTGGGCGGCTTGGCCGGCAACCCGCTGGTGTTCCATGCGGCCGATGGCCGGGGCTATCGCTTCATGGCCGAACAGATCGCCGCGCTCGATGGACGCAATCCCATCACGGCCTCGCGCCTGGCCAAGGTATTCAGCCGCTGGCGCAGTTACGGATCCCAGCGGTGCCAGGCCATGCATGGGGCCCTGGAGCAGCTGGCCGCGGCCCAGCTCTCCACCAACACCCGGGAAGTGGTGGAGCAGTGTCTGGGCCAACAGCCCGATTGAGCCTGGCCTGGGAATGCTGCAGAGCGCGGCAACCTGCCGCTAAGGTTTGAAAACGCTTCATTCCTTCCCAGGTCGAGTCAGCCCTTGCTGAATCTTTCTAGGCACCTGATTCAGTTTTTGTTGGTTTCCGAGTTGTTGGCCGTTGGCCAAGGAATCATCCCCCTAGTGGCCCAGGCCGAGGCGGTGCCGCCTTCCCGGATTCGCCCCGGCTGGGGCTTTGATTGGCGCCATCCGGATCGCGCCAGCTGCCGTGAGATCACATCGGCTGTGTTGCCCTCTTGCTCCCGTTGCCGTGAGGTTCCCAATGCCTACGGCAGTGGTATCGATGCCCAGTCGTGTTATCTGGTGCCGAAGTTTGAATACATGATTTTCCCCACCGCCGCGGGCTGTGAAACCGGCCTGCAGCAATTCAAGCTGAAGGGTGGTCGCTGATCGCCTCAGGGCAGGGGCGGTGGGGGTTGCAGCAGGCCGGGCAGCGATCGGGCCGGCAGGTTGAAACCCTTGCCGTTGTTGCCGGGACTGAAGGTTTGGCTGTGGAGCAGTTGGAACACCTGCTGGCGGTAGGTGCCGCCCTCAGGGCCGGCAAACTGGCCCCAGAGCCCCTCCCAGAAGAAATAAATCACGCCGTGGCCCCGGGCGGCCGCCAGCCGCACCTTCTCGGCAATCATGGCCATGTCCGGCGTGCGGCCGCCGAAGCCGGCGAGGATACCGATCTCCACCGGCATGCCCCAGCCGCGGGCCTTGAGCAGGGCGGGTTGGTTGAGATCCTTGGCGAATCCCTTGACGGAATAGGCGTAATTCTGAATCACCAGATCGTCGATCAATTCACCCAGGGCCCACAGTTCCCAGTCCTGCAGCCACTGGTTGTAGGCGAAGCGAAAGGGTCCGGGAGACAAGCTGATCACGGTTCGCTTTGCCCCCGCCGCCTGTTGCAGGCCGCCGCGCAGCTCCCGCAGCAGGCCCGTGAGCTGTTGGCGCCGCCAGCGCATCCAGGCGCGGTCCGTGAAACTGGCGGGCGGTTCAAGTCCCGTCTGGCTGCGGTAGAGCGTGCGGGTGTAGTCGTCGTAGCCCAGCTCCACCGGCCAGGCGAAGTGGTCATCCAGCTGGATGCCATCGACGCCGCAGCGCTGCACGATTTCGGTGATCAGGCCGAGGAAGCGGGCCCGCACCCCCGGGTGGGCCGGATTCAGCCACACCCGCAGATCCTTCAGCGGTGAGCTCTGCAGGCTGGCGCCGTGCAAGGCATAGAGGCTGCTGCCATCGGCGCGGCGCAGCACCCACTCCGGATGCAGGCGTACCACCTCGGCATCGGCCGGTTCCATTAGGCCGTACTCGAACCAGGGGATCACCTGCATGCCGCGGCGCTGGGCCGCCCGGGTGAGCCGGCAGATCGGATCAAGGTCAGGCTTCACAGCTGCCAGCGCCGGTTCGATCGGTGCATGGCGGCTGCGATGGAAGGTGCTGCCCCGGCTCCAGACGTTGGGATACAGCGTGTTGAAGCCGCTCTCCGAGAGCTGCTGCACCGCGATCTCAATCCGCTGCGGGTCGTAGTAGAGGGGGCTGGGGCTGTTGGTGAGCCAGACCCCCACCCGGCGCCCAAGCGGCTGGGGCAGGCGGTTCAGCCCGCCTGGCGGCAGGGCCTGGGCCGCCAGGGCCCCGGCCAGCTGCAGCAGGCCCGTCAACAGCAGGGTGACGCTGAGGGGCAAGTGGCGCTTGAGCTGGGCTCGCCGTCGCAGCGGGGCCAGCGGTGGCCTGTCGGGGCCCGTCAACGCTGGGCAGGATCGGGCGGCGTCAGGGTCGCGGCTGAGGGGAGAATCTGGGGTTGGGTTGGTCATGGCGGGGCCAGCCGTACAACAACGCGATGCACCAGGGACAGGGTCAACAGCGGCCCGCTGGCGCTCCGCTCCAGTGGATTCAGCGAACTGGAAATCAGCGGACTGGAAATCAGCGGAACATCGAGCTCACCGAGCTCTCCTGGTGAATCCGCCAGATCGCCTCGCCCAGCATGTTGGCGATCGAAAGCACCTGCAGTTGGGGGAAATGGCGATCCGGCCCCAAGGGAATGCTGTTGGTGACCACCACCTCCTCAAACAACCCCGGTTCGGAGAGACGTTCACTGGCCGGTGGCGAGAACACAGCATGGGTGGCGCAGCACAGCACTCGGGCCGCCCCACGCTGACGCAGGAGCCGGGCACCGGCGCAGATGGTGCCGCCGGTATCGATCATGTCGTCGATCAACACGGCCGTCTTGCCGGCCACATCGCCGATCACGGTGAGGCTCTCGGCCACATTGTGTCCCGAGCGCCGCTTGTCGATGATCGCCAGGGGCGCATCGTTCATCTTTTTGGCGAAGGCCCGCGCCCGCGCCACCCCGCCCACATCCGGGGACACCACCACCACCTCGCCGAGGTCGCGGGTGCGCAGGTAATCCACCAGCACCGGCGAGCCGTAGATGTGATCGCAGGGGATGTCGAAGTAGCCCTGAATCTGGGAGGAATGCAAATCCATGGCCAGCACCCGGTCCACCCCGGACTTGACCAGCAGGTTTGCCACCAGCTTGGCGGTGATCGATTCCCGGCCCGCCGTCTTGCGATCGGCGCGGGCGTAGCCGTAGTAAGGGATGACGGCGGTGACCTGCCGGGCGGAGGCGCGCCGACAGGCATCCACCATGATCAACAGCTCCATCAAGTGGTCGTTGACCGGCGCACAGGTCGGCTGGATCAGGAAGACGTCGCAGCCGCGAATTGATTCCTGGATCTGGATGTAGAGCTCGCCATCAGCAAAGCGCTTGATCACCCGGGGACCGTCAGGGACACCCAGATAGGCGCCGATTTCCCTGGCCAGGTCGGGGTTGGACGTGCCACTGAACAGCCGCAGCCGGCGGTTGTCCTGCTGGGCCTGGGAAGGAACCCCGCTCGGCTCCACCTTTTGGGTGGGGGCCATGGTCGAGAAACTGGTCACGGGGTTGTGAGCGGTCCTGCGCAGCTCTGATGGTAGAAGCGTGGCGGCCCCCCAGGGATCACCTGCGATGACGGTTTTGAATTCCAGGGCGGAGCCGCGGCCGGCACCAGGGGCCTCGGTGCGCTCAGAACGGGCTCTGGTGCTGGTGGGATTCGGGCTGGCCGGGGCTCCGGTAGCCGCCGGAATACCACCGTTGCTGGCGGTGGCGCAGCAGCTGGCGGACCTGTTGGCGCTGCCGCTGCATCGCCTCAGCCCCTTGGACGACCCCAACAGCGCCCTGGCGGCCCGGCGACATGCCGCGGCCAGCGAGGCGGACGCCACCTCCCGGCATCGGGATCACGGCCCCGGCTGGGTGGAGGTGCTGGAGGTCGATGCGGGCCTGGCCCTGGTGCCCGGGGGCAGCTGGGCTGAGGCGCTGGGTGCCTGGCGTCAGCCCTGTGTGCTGGTGATCGCGGCTGACCAGCTGCCCACGGGTTGGCCGGCAGCCGGCACGGCCTTGCTGCAGCACTGGCGGGTGCCGCTGCTGGGTCTGCTGCAGTGGGGCGGTACCTGGGACGCCATGGCGCGTCGCCGGGATGGCTTGCCCTGGCTGGGGATCGCCGCTGGCACTGAGGCTGGGGACGCGCGACAGAACGCCCTGGCGGCGGTGCTGGCGCTGCGCTGGCAGCAGCTGGACCTGAGTTGAAGCGCCTGGGGCCAGCGCCTGTCGCGGTGGCTCAGCGCTTCAGTTGTCGTTCCAGAGCGGTTGGGGCGCGGTGCGGCTGAGCTGGCGCAACTTGCCGTGGCTGGGTTTGGCCGGATCCAGCGGCAGGCTGGCGAACTGGATCGGACGGTCACCGTCGAGCCCTGCCGCCAGCAGGCTCAGGGTTTCGCGTGGGCTGAGGTTGGTATCGACCTCTCCCTGCAGCATCTGCACCAGATAGGCCAGCTTGGCCAGCTGCTCCGGCTCGCGCAGGCGTTCGCGCAGGGCCGTTGCGACCAACTGGTGGTCGAGCCGGCGGCCCGCTTCACCCAGTCCCTTGTCCTGGAAGCGCACCAGCTGTTCCACCTGGGCCCCACCCAGCTGCTGCAGCCCGCCCTGAAGATCGATCTTCAATTTCTGGGCCTTGTCCTCGTAGCGCATTGTCCGGGGCGGATCGAGCTCGAGGCCGCCGAGGCCGTTGATCAGGTCCCGCAAGGCACTGCGCGGCAGCACCAGGTAACGGTCGGGGCGGGGCGGTTGCAGGCCGGTGAGTTCGCGCACGGCTCCCGCGGTGAGCGCCACTCCACCGCGGCGGTACAGATCACCCAGGGGCAGGGGTTGGCTGCTGCTGGGGATGGTCACCGCCAGTTCCCTGGGCAGATTGAGCACCTGCAGCGGCCCCTTGGGATCGATGCGGATCAGCAGCATGGCGTCGGCATTGGCGGGCCCGGCGGGGGCCGCCCCGTTGCTGGCATCCCCGAGGTGATCGCTGTCGCTGCCGATCACCAGCAGGGTGATCGGGCGCCGTGGTTTTTCCGCCAGGGAGGCAGGGGTCAGCTCGACCTTGGGTTGAAAAGCCTTGTCCTGCGGATGCCAGAGCACACCCAGGGCCGTGGTCCCGATGATCGCGCCGCTCAGCACCAGGGCACCGCTGATCAGCCGGGCCGTTGTGAGCTGCGGCAGTCGCCGGGTTGCTCGCTGGCTCGGGGCTGGCGCTTCAACAGCGCCACGGCGGGCGAGCCTGCGACCGGGCCGGCCCTGGCCGGAGGGCTGGGGGGACGGGGAGGGTGGACGATCCCGGCGAGAAGGCATCGGGCCGGAGAAGCGCTGGAGGGCCTTCCACTTTGGACCACTTACAACCAGGGCCGACCCCGATCGGGCCCAGCCGGGAAGGGCGACCGATAACTTGAGCCCCAGGACCCAGCCCCGCATCGCTTGACTGCCGCCCAGCCCGCGAGCCCAGCCACCCCTCCCCGGCGGGGGGAAACCCCGCTCTCAGGCGGGTCCGGCGAGCGGCTCGCCCCCCATGAACGGGCCCGACCCCTGGCTCCGGGCAGCGTCTATCCAGCCAAGGACCTCTGCAGCCAGTGCGGTCTTTGTGACAGCCGCTGGGTGGCCTATGTGCGCAGCGCCTGCGCCTTTCTCGAGCAGCGTTTCGAAGCGATGGAGCAGCGGGCCCATGGCCGCAGCCGCGACCTCGACAACGAGGACGAGCTCTACTTCGGTGTGCAGCAACGGATGCTCAGCGCCCGCTTGCAAGCGCCGATCCCCGGAGCCCAGTGGACCGGCATCGTCTCGCGCATCGGCGTGCGGGCCCTCGAGACCGGTCTGGTGGATGCGGTGCTGTGTGTGCAGCAGAGCGAGGACGATCGCTTCACCCCGGTGCCGGTGCTGGCCCGCACACCCGCCGAGGTGCTGGCCGCCAGGGTCAACAAGCCCACTTTGAGCCCGAATCTGAAGGTGCTCGAGCAGTTGCCCGGCAGTGGCATCCGCCGGCTGCTGGCGATCGGTGTGGGTTGCCAGATCCAGGCCCTGCGGGCGGTGCAGGAGAGCCTGCCGCTGGACAAGCTGTACGTGCTCGGCCTGCCCTGTGTGGACAACGTTTCGCGCCAGGGGTTGCAGACCTTCCTCGACAGTGCCAGCCGCTCCCCTGCCACGGTGGTGCACTACGAGTTCATGCAGGATTTCCGCATTCACTTCCGCCATCAGGATGGCCACGAAGAAACCGTTCCTTTCTTCGGCCTCGATACGCCCAGGCTCAAGGATGTGTTCGCCCCCAGTTGTCTGAGCTGCTTCGATTACACCAACGCCGGCGCTGATCTGGTGGTGGGTTACATGGGAGCCAGCTTCGGCCGTCAGTGGATCACGGTGCGCAATGACACCGGTGCCGAGCTGCTGGCCCTGGTCGAAGACGAACTCGACACGGCGCCGGTGACCAGTGGCGGCGATCGGCGCCAGGCGGTGCAGCAGGGTATTGAGGCCTACGACAAGGCTCTGCGCTTGCCGATGTGGCTGGCGGAGCTGGTGGGCTGGCTGGTGCAACGGGTGGGCCCCAAGGGACTGGAATACGGCCGCTTCTCGATCGACTCCCACTTCACCCGCAATGCGCTCTGGCTGCGCCGCCACCACCCCGCCATGGCGGAGCGCCACATCCCTGCCTTCGCCCGTCGAATCATCAGCCGCTATCGGCTCCCCGCCTCATGACCACCACCCATCGCAGTTGTGGAGTTCTGCTCCACCCCACCTCCCTGCCCGGTACACCGGCCTGCGGCAGCTTCGGCGCTGCAGCCCGCGACTGGATAGATCTGCTGGTGCGCCAGGGCGTGGGGGTGTGGCAACTGCTGCCCCTGGCCCCCACCGATGGCACGGGATCGCCCTATAGCTCTCCCAGTGGCTCGGCCCTCAATCCCTGGTTCATCGATGCCGATGATCTGCTGGCCGCTGGCCTGATCAGCGCCGTCGATCACGCTGAGCTGCCCGCTGGCGGGCTGGATCGCCTGGAACCCGCCACGGCCTCCGTCCGCTCCGCGGCGATTGCCGTGGCCCTGGGCCGGCACTGGCGTGAGCAGCCCCAGGACCATCAGCAGGCCTTTGCCACCTGGCGCCGCTCCCAGGACTTCTGGCTGGAGGATCACTGCCGCTTCATGGTGTTACGGCGCCTCCACCAGGGCAAGCCCTGGTGGGAATGGCCCGGTCCCCTGGCCCAACGCCAGGGTCGGGCCCTGAGCCAGCTCGCCGCCGAACACGGCCCTGAGTTGCTGGCCGAGGCCCTGTTGCAATGGCAGTTACGCCAGCAGTGGGCCCAGCTGCAGCGGCGGGCCCGGGCCGGGGGCCTGCGGCTGCTGGGCGATCTGCCCTTTTATGTGGCCCACGACAGCGTGGATGTCTGGTGCCGCCGCAGCCTCTTCTCCCTTGGCCTGGACGGCCAGCTGCTGCAACAGAGCGGCGTTCCCCCCGATTACTTCGCCGTTACCGGCCAGTTGTGGGGCACGCCGGTGTATCGCTGGTGGCGTCATCGGCTGAGTGGCTTCCGCTGGTGGTTGAACCGGCTGGAACTGCAGCTGGAGCTCTTTGATCTGCTGCGCCTCGACCATTTCCGCGCCCTGGAGTCCTATTGGAGCGTGCCGGGGGCGGATCCCACGGCGGAGCATGGCCAGTGGTGCCTGTCGCCGGGCATGGCCCTGCTGGCCAAACTCGAGCGGCGCTGCCGACGGCAGGGACTGCTGCTGCCGGATGGCCGCCTGCCGTTGATTGCCGAAGACCTGGGTGTGATCACGGCCGAGGTGGAGGCGATCCGGGATCGCTTTCGGCTGCCCGGCATGAAGATTCTCCAGTTCGCCTTCGATGGCAGCGAAGACAACCCCTACCTTCCCGCCAATTACGAGGGCGAGCGCTGGGTGGTTTATACCGGCACTCACGACAACGCCACCACCGAGGGCTGGTGGCAGGCCCTGGATGAAGAGAGCCGCTCTCGGGTGGGCACCCTGGTGGGCCATCCGATCACCTCCCCCAGCTGGCAGCTGCTGGAGCTGGCCCTGGCCTCCAGCGCCGAACTGGCGATCGTCCCCCTGCAAGACCTGCTGCATCTGGACGATCGGGCTCGCTTCAACACCCCCGGCACGGTGGAAGGCAACTGGAGCTGGCGGCTGGTGGATCCGCTCGCCGGGCTGGAGGGGCCCCTCCAGGGCTTTGGCGCCATGGCCGCCCGCTATGGCCGCGGCGACGGATAACGGAAGTTGCCAGCTGCCGCCAGGCCCTTGCCCGCCGGCAGGGGTTGGCCGTTCCAGCGCACCGCCGTGGCCGAGCTCGGGGCGGGCTCCAGCCGCAAGCGGAACGGGGGCAGCACCGGCAGGCTGAGGTTGCCGCTCACCTGGCTGAGGGTCGTGGTACCGCTGCGCTCGCTGATGATCGCGACGCGACTGGGGGAGTTGAGCTGCAGGCTCAGTTGTCCCAGTGCCAGGTCCACCTGCAGCCCCTGACTCTCATGCTGCAGACGGCCCAGCGCCTGACCCTTGGCGGCCCGTTGCAGGGGCGCCAGCTCGGGGTAGGCGGCGAGCAGGCTGCTGGGCTGGCTGAGCGGACGATCACCGCGGCCCTCCAGGGGGGCGATCGGCGTCGTGCTCAGCAGGCCCTGGCGGGCGAGCTGCTGCTGCTGCAGGTTGAGGGCGTAGATCAAGCCCAGGGTGAGCACGCCATAGAGCACGGTGCCCTGCCAGGTGGTGAACACATCGATGGAGCCGGGCGTGAAGCGCAGCAGCAGCGGCCCTGGCCGCTGGCCCCTGCGGCTGGCCCGGGCCGAGGGCAGGGCCCCAGCAAGGCTGCCGGGCGGGAGCTCAAGGCGATGTTCGAGCAGGGGCAGCATGGTGCGCAGGTAGGCCGCCTCAGGCAGCCGCTCACGCCAGCCGCGCTCCAGGGCCTCCAGCACCGGTGTGCTGATGCGGGTTTCGAGGGCGAGTTGGCGCAGTCCCAGCCCCTGGCTCTCGCGCGCCTGGCGCAGCAGCAGACCGGCGTTCTGGAGGGGATCCGGGGCCGGAGCAGGCACCCCCCCGGCCTTGCTGGAGGAGCGTTGGCGCCAGGCCAGGAGCAGCCGCCCCAGCACGGGTGGCACCCGGCGCCGAAACGGCGCCGACGCTGGCAGGGGAGGGGGAGCAGGCACGCTCAGGAGCGGGGAATCCGGCTGGTGTCGGGAGCGAGGCCATCTTCGTGGACGAGCTCGCCGGCCTGCAGCCGCCGCCAGCGCCCTTCCGGCAGGTCGGCGAGTTCCAGGCCACCGATGGCAATCCGCTGCAGGTCCAGCACCGGATGGCCCAGCAGCCCGGCCGTGCGTCGGATCTGGCGATTGCGCCCTTCCCGCAGCACCAGCTCCAGCAGGGTGGCGTCGCCGTCGTGCTCCAGCACCGACAGCTGCACCGCCTGGCTGGCCTGCCCGTCCAGGGGGACGCCAGCGCGCCAATCATCCAGCACGGGGCGCTCGGGTCGGCCCCGGACCCAGGCCCGGTAGGTGCGGCTGTGGCCGTAGCGGGGATGGGTGAGCCGCAGGGTGAGGGCACCGTCGTTGCTGAGCAGCAGGGCGCCGCGGCTGTCGGCGTCCAGCCGGCCCACCGGGTGCAGCCCCTGGCCCCGGCGCAGCTCGGCGGGCAGCAGATCGAGCACCGTCGTGCGGCCGTGGGGGTCATGGCAGGTGCTGAGCACGCCCAGCGGCTTGTTGAGCAACAGGATGAGCGTGGCGGCTGGGGGCGCCAGCGGCTGGCCATCGATCTCGATGCGGTCGGCGGCGAAATCGGCCTGATCGCCCAGCTGGGCCCGCTGGCCGTTGACCCGCACCCGCCCCTGCCGCAGCAGCTCCTCACCGCGGCGTCTGGAGCAGAACCCCGCCGCGGCCATCAATTTCTGCAGGCGCTCACTGGCCAAGGCATCGGGGCATGGGGCCGACGCCCATTGTCGCGATCGCGGCGCCGGACTGGAACCCGCACCCCGAAATCCGCTGCCTGTACTAGCCCGGCCAACCATGGTACGGTTACGAAACAATATGGTTTCGTAACTCGCAGCGATGCCCTCGATCACCATCGTCACCTCCGCCGCGGCCCTGGCCCCCACCGGCGATCTGCTGCGTTGCTATCTGCGGGACATCGGCAGGGTGCCGCTGCTGAGCCATGAGCAGGAGATCACCCTGGGGCGGCAGGTGCAGGAGCTGATGGGGCTCGATGAGCTGCGGGAGGAGCTGAAGCTGCGGGCCGGTGGCGAGGAGCCGAATGAGGCTGCGCTGGCCGAGGCGGCGGGGTTGACCCCCCAGCTGCTGCGGCGGCGCCTGCAGGCGGGCCGGCGGGCGAAGGAGCGGATGGTGGCGGCGAACCTGCGCCTGGTGGTGAGCGTGGCGAAGAAGTACACGCGGCGGAACATGGAGCTGCTGGATCTGATCCAGGAGGGCACGATCGGCCTGGTGCGGGGTGTGGAGAAGTTCGACCCGACGCGGGGCTACAAATTCTCCACCTATGC
>CAMBZX010000027.1 GCA_945872185.1 Synechococcus sp. UW140
TGTCCCTGCTTGCAGTGGCGCTGCTTGTGGATGCGGTGCTCAAGGGGGCGGTGCTGGTGAGCGAGGGCATGACGGACGCGGTCAGCGGTTAGGGGTTGGCGGTGGGCAGGGGGATCGGTAGCCGTTGGTTCAGAGTTCGCTGAAAAACCCGGAGAACTCCCGTGCGGTGCTCGAAGCCGGATTGAGTTGCCCTGTCGTCACATGGGTTCTGATCAGGACACATGGTTGCGCCCCAGGGCGCTGTTGAGTTTTTCAGCAAGTTCTTCATGGCCGTGGATCAGTAGCCGTGGATCAGTGGCCGTTGGTGGGTGGCTGCTGGTCAGTGGCTGCTGGACAGTGGCTGCTGGGGCGGCCCCCAGCCGCCAGCAGCGACTGGGGGCGGGGGAGGGCGCACAGCGGCGCGGTTCAGCTGAGTTCGGCCAGCAGCCGCTGGGTGGCTTGGAAGGCCAGCACGGCCTCCTCCAGCAGTTCCTCCTCTTCGGCTTCGGAGAGTTCAAGCTGCTCGAAGGCCTCGTGCAGTTCCACCTTCAGGTCTGCAGTCGGTCGCGCGAAGGCCCAGAAGCCCAGGTTCGGCAAGCCATGGCGCTCCAGGATGGCGTTGGCCTGGTCGCCCAGCTGCTGACCGCCGGAGAGATCGCCGCCATAGCGCACATAGACGTGGGCCATCAGCCGATGGGGGGCCTGCTGGGCGAGGGTGCGCAGCTGGGCCACCCACTCGGCAGAAGCGATCGAGGCCGGACTGGCGGCGACGCCGTCGAGCATGGCGAGATCCTGCTGCAGGGCGGCCTTGCGGCTGAGGTCACCCCAGGGCAGATCCCTGGCCCCTAGGGCGGCGCCCAGCTCGGGGCCATCCTGCTCCAGCACGGCATAGCCGGGCTGCAGCGCCCGCAGCAACCCGGCCAGTTGCTGCGGTTCCGCCTGGCCATCGAGCAGGGCACGCGAGAAGGTCATGCCTTCCGCCTGGTGATGGGCGGCGCCGATGCGGGCATGGAGGCGGCGCACCCTGGGACCGAGGCGCGGCCGCACGGCCGCATCCCGTGGGCTGGAGTGGACGGAGATGGTTTCGGGGCTGGCTGCGGTGCTGGTTTCGGTGCTGGTTTCGGTGGCGTTGGTCATGGCGTGGAAGGAGAGCAGGTGGGGAGGGAGGCGAGATGCTGCCGGCATCGCTGGCCCCGGGCGGCCCGGGGTTGGCTGGCCCCGGCGGAGCGGAGCGCGCGGGTCGGACTGGAGTTCACGGTCGCTGCCCTCGATCAAGGGCTTGGTGGGACCCGGATGGCGCGGCTGGAACAACCACGCCCGGAGCCCGACCGGACCGCTTGATTCAACGGTATAACAGCAGCGTTGTTATACTGTGTCGTGGTCGCGATTTGTTGCGCAGCTCACCGGCGTCCTGGTTCTCCTGGTTGTCTGGCCTGATCCCTGCCTGGTCCAGGGCGCCGGCGCTGAGCCCACCACCCTGTCCCTTCTTTCCCGTTCCCATGACTGTCTCCACTCCCGCCTGTTCCCGCTTGCATCTGCATCTGCTCCTTGCCCCCCGCGGCCAGCTCAGCGGCGATGGCCAGCTGGGGGAGTTGATCCGGGAGCGCCGTAGCCGTCTCGGTGGGGATGGCGGCATTCTTTATCTCAGTCCCGAGCTGCTGGCGGCCCAGTCGCTGGCAGACAAGCCACTCGCCAGTGCCGACCAGGAGGCTGTGGCCGCCCAGGATCCCGCCGTGATCACCTGGTTACAGCTGCGCTTCGGGGGGCGCCGCAAGGAGTGGCCGTTGGCCGTTGCCGCCCTGCCCGCCGGCAGCCTGGATCTGCCGCCGGCGGTAGCCCTGCCCTGGTGACGGCCCCGCCCGTTGGCCTGGCCTGTTCGCCCCGACCGGCCTGGCGGATTGCCTGTTAGCGGATCGCCTATTAGCGGATCGCCTCAGTAGGCGCTGGGAGCAAAGGCGAAGTTCTGCTCACGGAACAGGCGTAGACAGGCCGCCACCGGCTCCGGGTCGTAGTGAAGACCCTGTTCCGCCTCCACGGTGGCCAGGGCCGCTGCGATCCCCAGGGCATGGCGGTAGGGGCGGTTCGTGGCCATCGCCTCCACCGTGTCGGCCACCGCCAGGATGCGGGCCTCCAGAGCGATCTGATCCCCCTTCAGACCCTGGGGGTAGCCGCTGCCGTCGAGCCGTTCATGGTGCTGGCGCACCGCTTCAGCCACCGGCCAGGGGAACTGGATCGACCGCAGCGCCTCGTAGCCGGCTTCGGCATGGGTGCGCACCAGGGCCAGCTCCTCGCGCGACAGGCGGGTGGGTTTGGTGAGGAGTTCGGCGGGGATCGTGAACTTGCCGATGTCATGCACCAAGCCGCTGATGCGAATCCCTTCCACCTGCTGGGGGGAGAGCTTCATTTCGGTGGCGATCGCACTGGCCAGGACGGAAACCCGCTGTTCATGGCCGGCGGTGTAGGGATCGCGGCATTCATTGAGCGACACCAGGGCAGCAACGATCTGATGCAGGCTCTGCAGCACCTCGCCCTGATAGCGGCGGGCCAGCCGCTCCGCGGCGCGGCGATCGGAAATATCACGAATGTTGCACTGAATCACGGCGGTCGTCCCGGCGTCGTAGCTGTTGCTGACGAACTCCACCTCCCGGATCTGACCGTTCGCCGTCTGCAGCATCAGGTTGTCGTGGCGCACATAGCCCTGCTGCCGCAGCGCCTTGAAGATCTCCAGGGCCCCCTGCTGGTCGCGGAACACGCCCAGTTCCCAGAGTTGCCGGCCCAGCACCTCCTGCGCTGCCATCCCCAGCAGCTCACAGATGCAGGGATTGGCCTCGAGGATGCGGCTGCTGTCGGCCTCGAGGATGAAGATGCCGTCCTGCGCGGTTTCAAACAGGCCCCGATAGCGCTCCTCACTGGTGATCAGCGCCTGCCGGCCCCTGGCCTCGGCGATCGCCCGGATCACGGTGGACCCGAGTTTGTCGAGCTGATGCTTGAACACGTAGTCCACCGCTCCCTGCCGCAGGCCGCTGAGGGCGGCGGCTTCGGAAATGGTGCCCGACACGAACAGGAAGGGCACCTCCGGCGCCAGCTCCCGGGCGATCTGCAGCGCCCGCGCCCCGGAGAATTCCGGCAGGGTCCAGTCCGCCAGGATGGCGTCCGGCAGTGGCTGGCTGAGGGCGGCGCGGAAAGCGGGCTCGGTATCAAGGCCCCGGATGGCCGGCTCCAGGCCGGCATCGCGCAAGGCATCGCCGATCAGCTCCAGATCCTCAGCTGAGTCTTCGACCACCAACAGGGTCACGAATTGGATCGAGGCAGCCGGCGGGCTCATTGGGTGGTTCCTGGCAGTTTGTTGAGCAACATCCAGTAGAGCCCCAGTTCCGCCACCGACTTCATGAAGGCCTCCGACTCCACCGGTTTCACCAGATAGCTGTTGGCTCCCAGGTCGTAGGCGCGCACCAGATCGGATTCCTCCTGGGAGGAGGTGAGCACCACCACCGGCAGCAGTCGGGTGCGCTCGTCGGCTCTGATGCGCTTCAGCACCTCCAGGCCATCCACCCTGGGCAGGCGCAGATCGAGCAGCACCAGCTTGAGATCCAGCCGTGCGACTGCTGCCGATTCAGCACCCAGCAGCAGCTCCAGCGCCTCGGCCCCATCCTTCACCCACTTGATCTGGTTCACCAGACCCGTCGACTGCAGGGCATCCATGGTGAGTTCGGCATCGGCGACGTTGTCCTCCACCAGCAGCAACTGCATGGGAGAGATGTCACAGCTCATGGTGGTTGTCCTCAGGAATTCGGGAGGGATCGGTGCGGAGGGGATCGGCGCGGCGGGCATCGGCGCAGCGGGCAGGCCACTCAAGAGGCAGGCCGCTCACCTGCAGGCAGCTCAGCTGCAAGCAGCTCAGCCGCAGGCTGGGCAGCGGCAGCCGGATCAGGGTGTAGCGGCAGCGAGAAGTGGAAGATGGCGCCACCATCGGGCTGGCCTTCGCCCCAGATGCGGCCCTGGTGGCGATGCAGGATCCGCTGGGTGAGGGCCAGCCCCACCCCGGTGCCTTCAAATTCATCCTGGCGATGCAGCCGCTGGAACACCCCGAACAGCTTGTCGGCGTAGGCCATGTCGAAGCCAGCGCCATCATCCTGCACCCTGTAAACAACCTGGTCGCCCTCCTGCTGTCCGGCCACGCTGATGTGGGCCCATTCCCGTCCGCGCGAGAACTTGATTGCATTGCCGATCAGGTTGGCCCACACCTCCCGTAGCAGGGCAGCATCGCCCCTGGCTGCAGGCAGGTGGCCGCAGTTGAACGTGATCCGGCGCTCGCTTTCGCCGCTGACCAGCTCGGCGGCCACCCCCTTGGCCAGCGCCTCCATGTCCACGGGTTCGAACAGCAGCTCGCGGCGGCCCAGCCGGGAGAAGCGCAGCAGATCGTCGATCAGCTGGCCCATGCGCTGGGCGTTGTCGCGCACCACCTGCAGCAGGCGCCTTCCCTCACTGTCGAGCTGGTCGCCGTAGACTTTGAGCACCTTGTGGCTGAAGCCATCCACCGCCCGCAGCGGTGCCCGCAGATCGTGGGACACCGAATAGGCGAAGGCCTCCAGCTCCTGGTTGACCTCGGTGAGCTCCTCGGTGCGGTGCTGCACCCGGGCTTCCAGCTCGGCGTTGAGGCTGCGCAGTTGTTCCTCCATCAGCCGCACCTGGCTGATGTCGCGGGCGGCGGCGTAGACGCCGAGCACCTCACCCTGGGCATTGCGATAGGTGCTGGCGTTGTAGAGCACCGGCATCAGCGAGCCGGAGACATGGCGCAGGGTGAGCGGATAATCCCGCACCGAGCCCCGCTGGAACACGCTCTGATAGCTGGCCCGGGCCCGCTCCGGTTCGGTGAAGAAATCAGCGAAATCCCGTCCCCGCAGCGCTCCCCTCGGCAGTCCGGTGGCCTGGACTGTCGCCTCATTCACGTCTTCGATCGTGCCGGCAGGGCTGATCGTGACCAGGGGATCGATGCTGGTTTCGATCAGGCTGCGGGTGTTAGTGCACCTTCTCCAGCAGGGCCTGCTCCTCGGTCTTGAGGGCGGTGATGTTCAGCATGATCGTGATCAGCTCCAGCAAGGCACCGCTGCTGTTGCGGCGTAACACCAAGCCCTCATCCACCCACACCTTCTGGCCGTTGCGATGCCGGTAGCACTGCACCACCCGGGCGGAGGCCTTGCTCCCATCCAGCAAGGAGGCCAGGCCCGCGGCGTGGCTCTGGGGCTCCTGGGGATCGCAGAGGTTCTCCAGGTTCCAGGTCTGCAGCTCCTCTTTGCTGTAGCCCAGCATCGTCGCCACGGCCTCGTTGGCTTCAAGGGCCGGTCCGCCACTGCTCAGGGCGGGAAGCGTGGTGATCGTCATGCCCACGCTGGCGTTTTCAAACAGGTAGCGAAAGCGCTGCTCACTGCTGATCAGAGCGGCCAGGCGGGCTTCGCTGGCCTGCCGCTCCCGCTTCAGCAGCACCAGGTTGAGGCTCACCATCAGCAGCATCGCCGCCAGGCTGAGGAGCTGAAGCAGCTGCAGGCGCTGGCGCTGCTGGTTCAAACGGGCCTGGCGGCTCTGCAGCAGCTGGTGTTCATCGCGCGTCATGGCACGCAGTTGCCCCAGAATCGCCGCCAGCGAGGGGGCAACCTGCCGGGTCAGCAGTTGACGCGCCGCTGCGCTGTTGCCGCTGGCCGCCAGCTTGACGCTGCGCTCCAGCACCTGCTCATGGCCATCCAGGGCCAATCGCAGCTGGTTCCAGCGGCTCTGCTGATCGAGGTTGTCTGCCGTCAGCTGCTTCAACGTCGCCAGCGACTGATCCTGCAGGCCGTAGCCGCTCCAGGGGATCGGCGCGACCGGTGCGGTGTTGAGGATGCTGGCCAGGGCGCCGAGATCGCTGTGCAGCAGGCCGCGCTCCACATCCGAGAGCGCCACCAGCACCGCCAGGCTGCGGCTGGTGCGGCTGGCTTCATTCAGGGTGGCCTGGCTCTGCCCCCAGGCAAACGCCACCGTCACCAGCGCCAGGGCTCCGGCTGCAGCGAGAGGCACCAGGGGATTGAGCCGGCGGGATCGGCCCTCGGGGATGGCGAGCTCGGGCACTGGCTGTTCGGTCTGTTCCATGGCCTTGCTCCCACAGGATGGTGGCCCAGGCCCGGCCGCCCCTGAGCTGCCCCATCCTTAGCCAGCCTGGCCCCATTGGTCATCCCCGCCGCGGAGCGATGCTCAGGCGGCCATCGCCCGACGCAGCAGGCGGGCCGCCTCAGCGGAGCCGAAGCCGATCGTTTCCAGCGACTGCTGGAACCCCTCGCCGAAGCTCGCCACCAGCTCCACCGGATCCATGCCGATCACGCGCATGTCGTCCACCAGGGCTCTCAGGATCCCGAGGGTGGTGGGCAGGGCCTGCAGGCAGATGGCGGCAACGGCCTCCTGCACCGCCGCGAAGCGCTGCTGCAGCCACACTTCGCCGTAGTCGAGGTGTTCGGTTTCATCGGCGAGCACGGCGGCGGTGATCGGCCGGGCGAAGCCATCGGCCACGGGTAGATAACTGCGATAGGCCGCCACCGCAAAGCATTCCACGATCAGGCACTGGATCACGAGGCAGGCGGGAATGTCGCCGCGTTCGTCACATTGGCGAAAGAGCTGATGCAGGGGCGCAAACAACTGTTTGGCCAAACGGATATCGGGTTTGACGCCGAGATTCTGGGCGCAGGTGCTCAACTCCCGGGCATGGCGGCCCTCCATGTCTCCCAGCCGCAGCAGCTCGGCACCGTCTGCAGGGATGGCCCTTGCCAGCCGGCGGAAGTGGTGATGGGCCAGGGTTTCCCCCACCACCACCACGCCATTGATGCGGCTGTAGGCGTGCCGGTAGGCCGCGGAGCCGGTATCGGGGAGGGGCTGCGCAGTGATCTGGGGCAGTGGGTTGCTGGGGCTTGGCGAGTTGATCTGAGGTCCAGGGGTCACCGTCATGAGGAGCTGGCGTGGAGGGGGGCAGGGAAGGGATCGGGGACGGAGAGGGGATGATTCATGGCGGCCCGGGCGGCCTGCCAACGCTCCGATTGGGGCATCGTCTGGCAGTCGTCGAACCAGGGGCCGCCGAGGGTGTAGTGCAGGATGCGGGCGCTTGCCGGCACCGGTTGCACCCCCACCAGCACATTCCATTCCGGTGGTAGATCACCGATGGCCTCGTCTGCGAGCCAGCGGAACTGGTGCAGCTCCAGCCCACTGGCCGTGTTCACGTATTCGGGAGTGAGCCGGCGGCAACGGCTGCAGTTGAACAGCACCACCGACGACCAGTTCTTGCGGCCGTAGGGGCTCTGGGGCATGCCCTGGAATTTGTGCCCCTGCTCGCACTGCTGCTGATGCTTCACCACCTGCACGGCCTTGGTCGCATCGCGCAGGGCCCAGAGCTCGGCCAGGTCGCCCTGGCAGAGCATGTCGGCATCGATGAACAGCGCCCAGCCGTCGTAGCCGGCCAGCCAGGGCACCAGGAAGCGGCTGAAGGAAAAGGCCGTGCTCTGCAGCGGATGGTGCTGGCGTTGGTAGACGTTGCCGAGCTGGGAGAGCCTCACCTGGGCGATCTGCACTGGCGTGCTGGCATGGGCCTGGATCGAATCGGTGAGCACGTTCACGGCCACGTCCTCGCGGGGGTCGTAGCCGATGAACACCCGCGGTGTTTCCCTGCCGGTGAGGGGCCCTCTGGGGCTTGGGGCGAGGGACGTCGCTGGGCCCGTCAGCGCTGGGTGTGGAGGAGTTGAGTTCTGCTGTAGTGAACTCTGCTGTCGTGAACCGTGTTGCGTTGAACCGTTTTGCGTTGAACCGTGCTGAGTGGACGCTGGTTTCACGGTGCTCTGCAGCGTTGCCGATGTCGTCACGCGACCACCTCGGCTGAGGCCACCATCGGTTGGCAGAACTGCTGCAGCAACTGGCTGGCGAACTGGGCGCGCAGCCGCAACCGCTGCAGCCAGGGGTGGCTGCCAGCGGGAGCCTCGGCGAGGGCCTTGAGCTGCAGGAAGGTGTCCACCAGTTGGTCCCGCAGCTGCAGATAGCGGCTGTTGTCGAGATCAAACACCATCGGGAAGGCGCGCTGGGCGGTGCGATTGGTCTGCCGCATCACCTCGTCATCGAAGCGGGCCGGATCGAGCCCGAGCAGTGCGTAGAAGTCGCCGCGCTCACACACTGTGAGGCTGTGGGTGAGGAACACGGACCAGAGAAAGAAACGGCTCAGCAGGTGTCCACGCAGGCCCCGGCGCAGGCCTGGCCAACAGCGGATCAACATGTTGAAGATGTCGCCATGGCGGTTCTCGTCCTGGCACCAGGGCTCAAAGAAATCGAACAGGGGCGCGACGCTGTTGTCCGGATGGGCCTTGAGATGGCGATCGATCAGGATGTAGCGCCAGTAGCCGATTTTCTCGGACAGGTAAACCGAATACAGCACCCAGCTGAGCGGAAACCAGGTGATTGGCCGTTTGCCACTCAGGGAGGGAAGATCAATCGTGATGCCCTCGGCCACCAGTGCGCGATTGAGAAAACCGGCATGGCGCGCTTCGTCGCGGGCCATCAGCTGGAACAACCGGCCCAGATCGGTGCGGCCGGACTGGATCAGGCGACGGGAGAGTTCCTTGAACAGCAGGAAGCCGGAAAACTCCGACACACACGAGCGCACCAGATAGCTCTCATACGCCTCCTTGTCGGCGGCCGAGAGCGCCCGCAGGCGATCGAGGGGGGTGCGTCGATCGAAGTGATCGCGGTTGTAGTCGGCCTCCATTTCGGCGAGCATGGCGTCGAAGATGGGTCGTTGCGGCTCGATATCGGTGGTGGCGGCCTTGGCGATCTGGGTGGTGTAAAAGCGCGGCGTCAGCAGGTCTTCGCGCAGATGGGGGGCGGCACCGACGCTGGCAGTCGCTGCCGGGCTGGGGCTGGAGAGGGTGGTCATGGTTGGGGATCGGCGAGGGAATGGGCCAGGGCGTAGGCGCGGGCATCGGCGCCGGCGCAGTGCTCCAGCAGCCAGGCCTGCAGGGCCCGCAGCCAGATCAGCTGCTGCCGGTGATCTGTGCCGGCCTGGCGCAAGCCCGCCTGGGTGTCGCGGGCGACCTGCTGATGGCTGGCCCGGTGCCCTGGGCAGAGGCAGCCGCAGGCGCCCAACCAGCGCTCCTCCAGCCGCAGGTGCAGGTGCAGCTGCCGCAGGAGCTGTTGGTTGGCCGAGGCGGTCGCGGCAGCCGCAGCTGCCGCCGACTCCTGCCCGCCGCCTGCGGCGAGCAGGGTGAGAATCCGCTCGGCGATCTGCTCGCGCAGGATCTGATGCTGGCGCTCCAGCAGCTGCTCCCGTTCGGGCCATGAACCCGGCCAACGGCGAGGGACAGCTGCCTGTGCAGCCAAAGTGGCAGCTGAAGCGGCGTCTGAAGGGGCGGTGGGCTGGGCGGCGGCTGGCCGCCTGGCCAGGGCTGCTGGAGCCTCGCTGAGGATCAGTGCCATCAGGCTCCTCCCTTGCCTGACCAGGCCCTTTCCTTTGCAGACAACGTCATGGCAGCAACTCCATCGCGGCACTCATGTCATAACGACATCGTGATACTACGTCAAGCGAGAGCCCAGATAGGGGGAAGGGGCGATAGCGGCAAGGGCTGATAGGGGCGAGTGTCGGCCGCAGGGTCCGGCTCTGCCGTCCATCTGCGCTAACCTTCTGGAGTTACGTGGTTTTGCCAACAGCAGCTGGTCCTGGTTCGGAGCTGGCCATCGCCAGATCTGTCGTTCTGTTACGCGACCTTCGTGATCTGCCTTCGCCACCGATCCTCGTTACCTGGCGTTACGCGTCTGCCTCGCTCGCTTTCGCAACGCGTTTGCTTTGCTCGCTTTCGCTATGCGTCTGCTTTGCTCGCTTTCGCTCGACGTCTCCAACCCACACTCCTGACGCCACCCTCGCCCCGCTGTTCTCATGGAAGCCCTGGCCGACTACTTCAAGGTGTTCTCCGAGCCCAATCGGCTGGCGGTTCTTGAGGCCCTGCGCGATGGGCCGCTCAATGTCACGGCCGTCGTCGACAAGACCGGCCTCAGTCAGGCGTTGGTGTCGAAACATCTGAAGCTGTTGATGATCGCCGGCGTCGTGCACCGCCGTCCCGAGGGTTCGCTTGTCTTTTATGCCGTGATCGATCGCTCGGTCTTCAAGCTGATCTCCCAGGCCGAGAAATTGCTTCTGGCCTCCCGCCGTCTGCAACTTGAGATCCTGGCGGCCAGTCTCTGATGGCCGCCGCCGGGCCCCTGCCCGCCACGGTGGCGGAACTGCGTCGCGCCCTGGCGGCTGGTCAGCGCCACTTCCCCGGCCTGCATCTGTTGGATGTCGATGGCGGCGAGCTCGCTCTTGCCGGCTGTGATCTGCGCGGCGGATCGTTCCAGGAATCCCGCTTTGGCCACGCCTGTTTTCATGGCGCCAATCTGGCGGCCTGCGGCTTCCAGCAGGCCTTGATCTGGGGAGCTGATCTCTCGGCGGTGCAGGCGCCCCAATCCAGCTGGCAGGAAGCGGATCTTTCCGGTTCGCGGCTGCAGCACGCCGACCTGCGGCGCGCCCGGCTGCATCGCTGTTGTCTGCGGGGAGTGGTGGCCGCCGGTAGTCGCTGGTGTGAAGCCACCCTGGTGGATGTGGACTTCCGCAGTGGCCAGGACCAGCTCACCGATCTGGGCGGCGCTGACTTCCGCGGCGCCGATCTGAGCTTTGCCCAGTTACAGGGGGTGCAGATGCGTGGGGCCGACCTGCGTGGCTGCTGCCTCTATGGCGCCAACTTCAGCGGCGCCGATCTGCGCCAGGCCGATCTGAGGGGCTGTGATCTCACCGCTTGCCAGCTCGATGGCGCCGACTTGCAGCAGGCCCAGCTCGAGACTGCCGCCGGCGCTTGAGCCGCGACGGCAAGCCGATCGGCGGGCCGCTCCGCTGCCAACCCAGCCAGGGACCCAGAGTTCAATCAGGCAACCGCTGGGCGCTCGCTGATGGCGTTGCCGTCGGGTGCGGCAGACCCTGTTCGTACAGTTTCCAGCTCACCACCCTCTAGACGCTGCTGATGATGCTGGCCTTGAGTGATGGCGGCGCCGTGGAGGGACTGGCTGCGTGCCGCGCCCGGTCACGGCTCTATTGATGGCGCCCGATCTGGCTACGGTGCCGATCCCGCTGGCCCAGTTGCCACCCCTGGGGCCGTTGCAGCTGGCGGTGGTGGGCCATGTGGAGCTGGTGAGCTTTGTGGCGGTGAGCCATCTGCCGCAGGCCGGCGAGATTCTGCGGGCCACTGATTTTCATGAATGCGCTGCCGGTGGGGGGGCCGTGGTGGCGGTCCAGCTCGCCCGCCTGCTGGGGCGGCCGGTGCCGTTCTTCACCGCCTTGGGTCGGGATGCCGGCGGCGAGCTGGCGGCGGCGGAGCTCACGGCTCTGGGCCTGGAGTTGCAGGTGGCCTGGCGCGACGGCCCCAGCCGCCGGGCGATCACGTTTGTGGACGGGGACGGCGAACGCACGATCACGGTGATTGGTGAACGCCTCAATCCAGCGGCTGCCGATCCCCTGCCCTGGGATCGGCTGGCGGCCTGCGACGGCGTGTTCGTGACGGCGGCTGATGGGCCGGCGCTGCAGCGGGCCCGCCGGGCGCGGCTGCTGGCGGCGACGCCGCGGGTGCGGCTGCAGCTGCTGGCGCAGGCGGGGGTGCGCCTTGATGCCCTGATCGGCAGCGGCCTCGACCCATCCGAGCGCTATCAACCCGGCGATCTGGCCCTGGAGCCGGCTCTGGTGATCGCCACCGAAGGCGGCGCCGGCGGCCGGGCCACCCCGGGCGGGCGCTTTGCGGCGCCGCGGCGCCAACGGCCGGTGCAGGACACCTATGGAGCCGGGGATTCGTTCGCCGCCGGAGTCACCGCCGGCCTGGCTGCCGGCTGGAGCGTGGCTGAGGCGATCAGCCTGGGCTGTCATTGCGGTGCCGCCTGCCTGGATGGGCGCGGCCCCTACGGCGCCCAGCTGCGCCATCCCTGGTCGAACGCCTGAGGGAGCTGGCCGCAACGGCTGCCGCCTGGGCTGGCGTGCCCAGGCCGATCAACGCCCAGAATGCCCCAACGTCTCCCGTGACCCCCGCCATGGCCCAGCCCAGCGATTCGATCAGCGCCGGCGATCTTGATCTGCTGCGCCTGCTCTGCTGTGTGGCCTGGAGTGACGGTGAGGTGTCGCCGGAGGAGCGGCGGCTGCTGGAGGTGCTGGCACGGCGTTATTTCATGGCCAAGGTGGGCCTGCCGGAGGCTGCCGACGCGGTGGCGGAAATGATTGCCGGGGCGATGGGGCTGGAGGTGATCGAGGAGCTGGCACCCCGTTTCCACACCCACGATGAGAAGCAGCTGGCCCTCAAGTTGGCTTATATGGTGATTCGCGTGGGCCGCAATCTCGGCGACACCTCCTTCATCAATGCGCGGGAGAAGGTGGCCTACCGGCGACTGGTGGAGGCCCTCGGCCTCGAGCCGGGCGAGGTGGAGGAAGCGGAGTGGGCGGCCGAGCAGGAGCTCAAGCAACACACCAATCTGTTCGCCGTGCTGGCCAGTCGTTTCGCTTCCCTCGGGGCCTGGCCCAGCGACACCCTGTTGGATATGCCCGGCGGCATGCGCCTCTGAGCCGGGCTCACGCCCTGCTTGCCGCTGTGCAGACTGCTCTGCAGGCCGCTCCGCTCGCCTGCGGTCTGGCTCAGCGGTTGGGCGTCCAGATGGTGCAAAACGCCACGGTCTGCTCCCCTTGGCTGAGGGTGCTGCAGCCCAGGCTCGTCGCCCGGGGCCGCTCCAGCAGGATCGCCCGATGTAGGGGCGAGGAGAGCCATTCGGCCACCACGCGCCTTGGATCCCAGTCCTGCTCAGGGCCGCAGGTGAGCACCTCACTGCTGGGTCTCAGGCTCGCCGTGCCCAGGGAGTCCTGGAAGACCCGCCAGCGGTTGCGGTCATGGTCGCAGTTGGCGCCGGCCAGGATCGCTTGCAACACCGGCCTCAGGTAAGCGCGATTGCGGGCCGCCAGCTCCGGCGGCAGGGCCTGGAGGGGGAGGCGCCCCTGCTGCAGCCGCAGCTCATTGATGGTGCTCTGCAGGGAGCTGGCGCCGGAATCGACGGCGCCCAAGGCTGGGGGAAGCTTCAGGTTGGGATAGGCCCGCTGCAGGAAGGTCTGCAGGGCCTGCTGGGCGCTGAGCGGGGTGAGGAAACCCTGGAACAGGGGGCCGTTGAGCAGGGCGGCCATTTCGGCTTCGCTGAGCCGGCGGCGCGCGCTCACGGCACCATCGGTGCCCAGGTTGACGCGGTTGCCACCGAACACGGCCGTGGGCCTGGCTGCCGCTGGGATGGTGCCTTGGTGCAACGCCTCAACCAGCACCTGGCCTTCCAGCACGGTGAGCTCGGCCTCACCACTTTGCGCCAGATTGATCAGGTAGTTGGTGCCGCGCACACTGAGACGACTGGAGCGGGTGCAGCCGTTCTGCGGCCCCGACACAAGCACCTGCCCCTTGGTCAGGAAAAAGCAGCTGGTGCCGAGCTTCAGCTGGGAGAAGCGATTGATGCGGGCCGTGCCGCCCGCCAGAAAGCCCAGCTGGGCGCGGCTGTTGCCGGTGCGAAGACGATCCGGCACCCTGGCGCCATCACGCACCTTGGCCTGGCGCTGCTCGATGTACACCTGGTTGCCATCGAGGATCTCCTGCACCGTGGCGGCTGGGCCGGGAGCTGCTACAACCCCTGGTAAGGGGCCAGCTGCCAGTCCGGTGCTGAGGGCTGTGCCGAGGGCCGTGCCGAGGGCAAGGAGCCAGGACCCCAGCGGGCCAGGCATGCGGCTGCGAGTTGGTCCGGGCCAGGCTCCAGGCCATGGGCGAGCCATCAGTCTGGGGCGTGGCACTCCATTCTGAACGACCCCTTGGGGTGGCTGGGTCCGGGTGGCCGCCGCGTGCGGACCAATGTCACCGTGTGGTGATGGCAGAGTGCCAGCTCCGATCAGCCTTGATTTCCTGGGCGAAGACGCAGTACTGGATACCCGATGAAACGCCTCCCTTGCCGCTCAGGCTTACGAGAATTGGCGTCGTCTTGGTTGGCGTCCTCGCGCCGCCGGCGCTTTTTGAGCCTGGGCTTGTGCTCCATGGTTCTGCTCCTGGCTGTGCTGCTGGGGCCGGCCCTGCATGAATCCAGGCGGGCTATCCCTGATGCCAACGCCGACAGGGTGGTGGCGGTGGATGTCCAGGCCCTGGCCCGCTCGCCGGGGGTGATCCCGGTGGAGGTTGGAGTGCACATTGAAAACTTTCATCATCTGGATCTGCGTAATCGCAGCTTTGTGGCGGAGGGGTATTACTGGCTGAAATGGACCCAGCAACTCCAGACCCTGATCGATCAGGGAATTGTTCAGGTTGCGAATATCGCCGAGTTGACCAATCAATCCTCCACCTGGGACTCGAAGATTGAGCTGGATGGCTCGGCTCCGCGGCGCCTGCCCGATGGCCGTTGGTATCAGCTGTTTCGCTTTTCGGCAGGCTTTTACATCCCTTCTGTCAATCTCAGGCATTCGCCGTTCGATGCGATCAACCTTCCTCTAGTGATAGAGATCAAGCCCGATATCCTCGCTTTACAGAATCGCAAGGCTTTGCTATTGCCTGACTCCAATGCCAGGAATGGAGCTGATGGCGGCTATTCCGCAATGGATGGCTACAGCCTTGGCTCAATTAAGACGGTCGCGAGTCTCCATTCCTATGGTACGGATTGGGGTCTTGGTCAAGGGAGTCTGCGCTATTCGCAGGTGAGTGTGGAATCCTTGTTCCAGGCTAAATTCCTGCCTAATTTTGTCAACTGGATTTTGCCGTTGTTGATCGTGTTCGCCATCGTTGTGTTGGCGCCTTCGCTGGCGCCTGAGATGATGGATGTGCGTTTGGTGATCCCCTCAACGGGACTGCTGACGATGATTTTTCTGCAACAGACCTACAAGGCGAATCTGCCGCCCATGGATGGCTTGTCATTTCTTGATGTGTTGTATGCCTATGCCTATCTGGTCTCAATCTTCACCTTTGCCCTTTTCCTCTGGTCCAGCAACTTGCTCCTGGGGCTGGAGGGGGTGCCTCTTGCGGCAGCCAGGCTTCGGATCACCCGCATGGATCGGCGCTTCCAGGGTGTCAGTGTGCTCGGCTTGGCGCTGGTGGCCGTGCTGGCCTGGTTCAGCGCCTCCCTCTGAAGCTCCGGACCTGCAAGCTGCCAACATCCCGAGCCCAGCAACCCTGGCGGGCTGACGACCCCCTGGCGGCGGCGCGGCCGCTACCTTCGAAGCCGCAGGTTGGGCCGGCCAGATCGATGCCCCAGGTTTCCGTCCCACCTTGGCTGCTCGGACTGGGGTGCACCGCCCTGGTGCTGGGTTCCGGTTGCCTGGTGCGGCTGGGCTCCCAGCCGGCGGCCACCCCGCCGGCGCCGGTGGTCGCCGCGCCCGCCCTGGTGGGCCCGATGCCAAACCTGTCCACCAGCCCCACCAGCAACCCGGGCGCAGCCAGCAACCCTGGCCAAGCGAGTAACCCCGGCCAAGCCGGCGACGGCAGCCAACCCAGCCAGGCTGAACCGGGCCCAGTTCCTGTCCTTGTCTTACCCAGCGATCCAGCCCTGCCGGCTGCTGGCGGATTGCGCTACCCCCTGGTGCCCGCCGATGCCGGTGCGATCGCAGCGCTGCTGAGCGCCGTGGAGCCGGCCCTGCGCGCGCCGACCACCCCCGCAGCCGAACTGGCGGCCCTGGGCCATCAGCAGCAGGTGCTCTACCGGGTGCTGGCCCATCGCCAGGAGCTGGCCCAGCGGGTGCGAGCCCAGCTGCCCGCCCGCTGGCAAGGGGTGTTCGACCATCACCTGGCGGCCCGGCGCGCCTTCCTCGCCATGCATCCGCGCCGGCAGCGGCCGTCGCAGTTGCCGGCTTGGCGCATCATCCAGCCGGAACCGGCCGCCAAGCTGCTGGGCTATTACCGCGAAGCCGCCGCCGCCACGGGCATTGCCTGGCAGGTGCTGGCGGCGGTGAATCTGGTGGAAACGGGCATGGGGCGCATCGATGGCATTTCGGTGGCCGATGCCCGCGGGCCGATGCAGTTCCTGCCCAGCACCTGGGCGGAGCCGGGCATCGGCAACGGCGCCGATATCCGCGACCCCCGCAGTGCCATCCACGCGGCCGCCCGCTATCTGGTGCGCCGGGGTGGATTGAAGGACATTCGCAAGGGGCTCTGGGGCTACAACAACAGTGACCACTACGGCGAGGCCGTGCTCCACTACGCCGCCCTGCTGCGGCAGGATCCAGCCGCCTACGTCGGCCTGTACCACTGGCAGATTCACTTCGCCTCCAGCGCCGGCGATCTCTGGCTGCCACCGGGCTACGACGAACCCCGGCCGATTGCGGTGGCGGCCTGGCTGGCCAGGATGCCGGCCGGCCGGCCACCGACGGGGTCTTCGGGCTACTGAAGGGCGGCCACTCCCGTGGCTGGTCAGCACCGCTGGGGCCAGTCCCGCTGCGGGGGAGATACAAAATAGTTCGAGAGGCCCTCTACCCGAAATCCAGCAGTAGACCGGCAAGGCCGTGAAGGCGGTTTCGGATCGCACCGCGCGCAGCTGAACGCTCGCTGCAGCACGCTCACTGCTGATCGCTGGTTGCTACTGAGCGGGGAGCGTCCAGGTGGCCCTGGCTGGAGCCGCCTGGGTTCAGGGGGCCAGCCTGGCGCGGCCCCAGCGCTTGTGGGCCGTATCGGCGGCCAGCACCAGTACAGTGGAAAAGCCCATGGCCGGCAGCCAGGCGAGCGGAAATGGGGCATTGCCGAACATCGTGGCCAGAGCCGGGATCAGCACCATGGCGCCGGCTACCACTGGTTCGCTGATCAGGCCCAGCCAGAACAGGCGATTGGGCGTTCGCAGCTGCTTCCAGAACGGTTGCTGCTCGCTGCGACAGGCCAGCAGGGCCCCCATCTGGCCGGCCACGATCAGGCAGAAGGTGACGCTGGCGGCCTGGTGCTGAATCGCCAGTACCGCCGCCGGGGCGGTGTGATGCAGCAACTGGGGGGCCAGCTGGCGCAGCTCGCCTAAGCCGATGCCGTGGTGCCGCCAGACCAGCAGATAGCCGCCCATGGCCGCGATCGCCTCCGCCAGCCCCAGCACCAGGTAGGCGCGCACCATCACGGCCCGATCGAGCAGGGCCTGGTGGCGGGGCCGGGGCGGGCGGCGCATCACGCCCCGCTCTGGTGCCTCGGCGCCCAGGCCCAGGGCCGGCAGCAGATCGGTGCCCAGATCCACCGCCAGGATCTGCAGCACCGTCAGGGCCGCCGGGATCGCGGCGGTGACCATCGCCAGGAAAGGAGCCACCTCGCTGACGTTGGAGGCCAGCACGTAGGTGATGAAGCGGCCGATGTTGCTGACGACGGAACGGCCATAGCGGATCGCCTGCACGATCGTGGCGAAGTTGTCGTCGAGCAGCACGATGTCGGCGGCTTCCCGGGCGACATCGGTGCCGCTGATGCCCATCGCCAGGCCCACATCGGCGGCCCGTAACGCCGGCGCGTCGTTGACACCGTCACCGGTGACGGCCACCACTTCCCCCAGGGCGCGGTAGGCCTGCACGAGCCGCAGCTTCTGCTCCGGTGCCATGCGGGCAAACACCAGCCGGTGGCGGTACTTGAGCAGCTGGCGCAGCTGCAGATCACTGATCAGATCGAGGGTGCCGCCATCGATCACCCGCACCGGATCGGCTCCATCCCCCTGGTGGCCGAGGGCTCCCTCCACATGCTCGGGTGCGTCCAGCAGACCGATCTGGCGGGCGATCGCCTGGGCGGTGAGGCCATAGTCGCCGGTCACCATCGTCACCTTGATGCCCGCCTCCTGGCACTGGCGGATGGCGTCGGCCACCTCCGGGCGCGGGGGGTCGTAGAGCCCCAGCAAGCCGAGAAACAGCTGGCGGCTTTCCAGCGTTTCCGCTGCCGCCGTCCGCAGACAGGCGTCGCCGGGGCGGAGCGCCACCGCAATCACCCGGTAGCCCTTGCTGGCCAGATCGTCGTTGGCCTGCACCACCTGCTGGCACATCGCCTCGTTCAGGGGCAGGGGGCCCGCCGGGGTGATCCAGCCGCTGCAGCTCTGCAACACCTCCAGGGGTGCCCCCTTGGTGATCGTCAGCAGGGGCGTGTCTGCGTCAGCGGCAGCCGGGGACGAGGCCAGGGCCGGGGTTGGGGTGCTGATTGGGCTGATGGCGATCGGCAGATCGTCATCCCCTGCAGACCACTCCACCAGCACCGTCATGCGGCGGCGGTGCGAGTCGAAGGGGATTTCGCGCTGGCGCCGATGGCGCTGTTGCAAGTCGGCCGGGATCAGACCGGCGGCGGCGGCGGCCAGCAGCAGCGCCGTTTCGGTGGGATCGCCGCTGGCGCGCCAGGGGCCCTCAGCCCCGCTGCCGCTCTGGGCTGGCTCCCGTTCCAGCCGGGCGTTGCTGCAGAGGGCGGCGCAACGCAGCAGCAGCGGAGTGAGGCGATCCGCCTGATCCGCCGGGCTGCCGGGCAGCCAGGTCTGCTCCACCGCCATGCGATTGCTGGTGAGGGTGCCGGTCTTGTCGCTGCAGATCACACTCACCGAGCCCAGGGTCTCCACCGCCGAAAGCCGGCGCACCAGGGCCTGTCGGCGTGCCATGCGCTGCACATTGAGGGCCAGGGCCAGGGTGACGGTGGGCAACAGGCCCTCGGGCACGTTGGCGACGATGATCCCCACCGCGAACACCAGGCTCTCCAGCGGGCCCATGCCCACAAACAGCAGGCTGAGCCCGAAGGCGACCAGTCCCATCGTCACGGCGATCGTGCTGATCGTGTGCACGATGCGCGCCACCTGCTGCTCCAGGGTGCTGATCGCCCGGCGGGTGCCGGCGGCCAGATGGGCCACCTGGCCGAATTCGGTTTCGGCTCCGGTGGCGTAGACGATCGCCTCGCCGCGGCCGGAGGCGATGGCACTGCCGGCCAGCACCAGGTTCGGGCGTTCGGCGCTGACGATCCGCATCCGTTCCGGAGCGCTGGCCAGGGCTTCGGCATGGCGGGCCACCGGCAGGGATTCGCCGGTGAGCACCGAGAGATCAAGGCAGAGATCGTGGGCCACCACCAGGCGACAGTCGGCCGGCACCCGGTCGCCCTCTTCCAGCAGCACGCGATCGCCACTCACCAACTCCTCGGCATTGAGGAAGGCCAGCTCACCGTTGCGCCACACCTGCACCTGCCGCGGCAGGGACCGGGTCAGGGCCGCCAGGGTGCGTTCCGCCTGGAACTCCTGCCAGAAGGAGAAGAGGCCGTTGATCAGCACCACCGACCAGATCGCCCAGCCCAACTGCGGCGTGCCGGCGGCGAAGGCCAGGCCCCCGGCGATCCAGAGCAGCAGGGCCATGAAGTGCAGCATCTGATCGAGGAAGCGCAGCAGCAGCGGCCGCCGTTTCTGGGGCGGCAGCCGATTGGCGCCGTAACGGACCAGGCGCTGGTGGGCCTCGGCCTCGGTCAACCCGGCGGGATGGGTCTGCAGGGCCGCATACACCTGGGGCACCGGCAGGGACCAGATCGGTTGGCTGGCGGCAAGTTCCATCCGCTCAGATCGACGCGGCTCCAGCGCAGACGGCCTGGGCACAGAGGGCCAGGGAGGTGGCGCCGGCATCGGCGTGGCCACGGCTGCGCTCCGCATGGGGTCGGGCCCGGCCCAAGCGGGGCAGCAGGGCGGCGCTGGCGGCGGCGGCCGTGGTGGCCGCTGTCGCCGCCTGCTGCCAGGCATCCGCCAGGTCGGCGCCCTGGTTGATCGCCTCGCGGAACTGCACGGCGAGCGGCTGGAGCGCATCGACCAGGGTCTTGTCGCCGGGTTCGGCCTTGCCCAGGTGCTTAACGGCCGCCAGGGCGCCATCGAGGGCGGCGGCAGTCGCCAGCGCCAGGTTGGGCTCCGGCTCGGCCAGGGCCCTGGCCAGGGCGTCGGCGGCCCCGGCCAGGCCCGCTCCCCAGATGGCTCCGGAGGTGCCGCCTCCCTGTTCGCTCCAGGCTTCAGCTGCGGCCCGCAGCAGGCTGATGCCATCCCCACCCCGGGCCAGTACCTGGGCGGCGGCCGCCACGGCGCCGTTGGCGCCGCGCAGCATGCCCAGCCCATGATCGCCGTCGCCGGCCTGGGCATCGAGGCGCCCCAGTTCCGGCTCGGCCGTCTCCAGGGCGCGGCGCAGCCGCTGCAGTCCCGCCAGCAACGGAGCGCTCAAGGCCAGGGCCGGCCCGGGGGCGCTGGCCGGATCGGGGGCATTAGCCGGATCGGTGCTCGCGGCACTGTCGCCAGGGCCGGTGGCGGGTGGGGCGGTCGCGTTGATGGCTGGAGACGCCACCGACCCGACCACGCCGCGCCGGTAGGCGGGGCTGTCGGCCGGCGCCTGCCAGAGCTGCAGCAGCTCGTCGTCCACCCAGAACAGACTCAGGGAGAGGCCGGCCATGTCGAGGCTGGTCACCAGTTCACCGCACTCGCTGTCGGCGATCACGACGCCGGCGGCGGCGAGCCGGCGGGCGACGGCGGCATAGGCCACGAACAGCTCTTCGTATTTGCAATTGCCGAAGCCGTTTAGCAGCACCACCGCCCGATCGCGTTCGAGGCTCACGCCTTCGGGCAGCTCCGCCAGCAGCCGCGACACCAGCAGTGTGGCCAGTCCTTCGGCGTCGGGTCGATCCTGCTCGCCCAGGCCCGGTTCGCCATGGAGCCCCATGCCCACTGCCATGCGGCCAGCCGGGACGCTGAACAGGGGCGCCTCGGCTCCGGGCAGGGTGCAGCCGCTGAAGGCCACTCCGAGGCTGCGCACCCGGGCGTTGGCGCGGATCGCCAGTGCTTCCACGGCATCGAGGTCGCGGCCGGCCTCGGCGGCGGCGCCGGCCACCTTGTAGACGGCCAGGCCGCCGGCGATGCCGCGGCGCAGCTGCTTCTGTTCGGGCGGGGCGCTGGCGATGTCATCGGTGACGGTGACGATGCGCACCGCCATTCCTTCCGAGCGCAGTCGCTCCGCCCCCAGGCTGAACTGCAACATGTCGCCGGCGTAGTTGCCGAAGGCGAGCAGCAGGCCAGCGCCCCGTTCCACGGCGTGGCTGACCCGCTGCACCTGGCCGGCGGCGGGTGAGGCGAAGATGTTGCCGCAGACGGCGCCGCTGGCCAGGCCTGCCCCCACCAGGCCGGCGAAGGCCGGGTAGTGGCCCGAGCCGCCACCCACCACCAGGGCCACCTGGCCCGGGGGGATCAGCGCCGCCCGCACCACGCCGCCATCGACGGCCCGCACGTGGCGTTGATGGGAGGCGACGAAGCCTTCCAGGGCCTGATCGCGGAAGCTGCTGGCATCGGAGATCAACTGCGTCATGGTGGCCGGAGCAAAGCAACGGATCGGGCTGGGGGCAGGTTAGGGATGGCGGCCTGAGCTGCTGAGCGATTCAGCGCTTGTTCACACGGGCAGTCCATTTGTGGCGCTGACGCTGGCGCCGTAGCGGCGCGGTGTCCCACGGTCCTGGCCGATTACGGCGGCTGCAACGGCTTGCAACCCGATCGTGCATCCGAGGTTGACGGCGTTGATATTGGGTGCTTCGTGATCAGGCGTTTGCTGGCATGACGATGCGGAAATGGGCGGCTCCCGCTGGCGGTTGGTCCAGGCGGCTGGGGCTGGCGGGGCGGGGCAGGGCGGCTCTGGGCGGGGGCGCTTTGCTCCTGGCTTCAGCGCTGCTGGCGCCGGCGCTGGCTGCCCCCAAGGCCTCGGGATCGGCGGCGTCGGGGCTGAACGCCGCTGCTGCTCCGGCAGGGCGAGCCCAGGCCGCCCAAGCGACAGGGCCGCTGCGCTTCGTGGTGATCCCCAAGCTCTCCCACCCCTGGTTTGACACGGTGCATCAGGGGGCGCTGGAGGCGGCCGCCACCCTCGAGCGCCAGACGGGTCGCCCGGTGCGGATCGAGTACCGCCCGCCTGCCAAGGCTGAGGTGGCCGAGCAGGCCGCGATCCTGGAGGCGGCCATCGCCAGCCGGCCCAGTGGCATCACCATCGATCTGCTCGATGGCCCGCGCCTCAAGCCCCTGCTTGAGAAGGCTGTCAAGGCGCAGATCCCGCTGACGGTGTTTGATTCCGTGGGGCCGGAGGGCCTGGCGCTGCCCAGCATCGGCAATGACTTCTGCCTGCAGGCCCGCATCGCCTCCGAGCGCTTGGTGCAGCTGCTGGCTGGCCAGGGTGAGGTGGCAATCCTGCAGGGGGTGCCGACGGCGCCGAACCACGCGATCCGGGTGCGCTGCCATCGCGAGGTGTTCGCTGCCCATCCGGGTATCCGGGTGGTGGCGTCTCCGGCGGACAACGACAGCATCGCCGAGGCCGAGCAGCAGGCCCGCCTCACCATGGCCGCCCATCCGGCCCTGCGCGGCTGGGTCACGGCTGACGCCGGTGGTGCGATCGGCATTGCGCGGGCCCTCAAGAGCCTGGGGCTCGCGGGCAAGGTGCAGGTGGTGGCCCTCGACGACCTGCCCGAAACACTGGAATGGATCCGCCAGGGAGTGGTGGATTCCACCGCCGCCACCCGGCCCCGGGCCCAGGGCTACTGGGCGGTGGTGGCGTTGTGGCAGCTGGGCCTGGGGGCGCCGACCATGGAGCGCTTCAACACCGGAATTCTGGTGGAGACAGGCTTGAAGAAGTAAGCCTGCGAAGTAAGACTGCGCTGTCATGCCGCTTACCCCCGAGGGCAACTTCTGGACCACCATCGCCACCGATGCCAGCAAGGGCCCTGATTGCTGGGCCCTTGCTGGAGGCGATTGGGCAAACGGCTAAGGCCATCGATCGCGCTGACCGGCGCAACCGCAGCCTGGAGCCCGAGGTCCGCTGGCTTGAGGCGGAGGGGTAGAGCGATCGGGCAACGCCGTCATGCCGGCTACTTTTAACCCCCAAACGGCTGCAAGGGTTTTATTCTCCCTGGCCGTCACCGGCGTGCATATCAAGGCCAGTGGCTCCGTGTTGATCTGGTGCAAAGTGGCCAACGCCACCATCGCCTGGGCTCCGCTGAAGTGATTGGCAGGCCCCGATCGCTGGCATCAATGTCGATCGGGGCCTAAAGAGCACATCAAGCCAAATCTGCTCACTGGCAAGATGATCGAGTCGGTGTGGGCCTGCTTCAACGGCACCACACGCCATCGCCAATCTTCTTGACACTTGCTGCAACGACCTGTGGGTGTACTGGGAACATGGCAAAACATCTTTGATCTGCCTGGCCTGGAATAATAATGGCACCTGCCGAATGAAACAAAGATTTAGTAATTCATTTTTAAAAGTTTGGCTCAGTTGCTTCCTGGTTGCAAGCGGATCAGCTGGCAAGGATTGTGACTAATCCTGGGCCATGAGGAATCTGATCTCATCTAATATGTTTTGCCAGGTCTCGTTGGTATCCTACTGTGCCAATCTGAATCGAACAGGTTTCGATGTCAATGCCTCGCTTCTCCGGCACCGGTCGCCTCGGGCGCTGGTATGTACCGGCGCTGTTGGCAGGATTGCTGGCTCTGGTGATGCTCTGGGCCCCAATCAGCAGCATGATCAACCTGGTGCGGATGCCGTTGCATCGCATGGGAGTATCGATACCTGAAGCGGGAGCGATGCCCTGGGCCATTCAGCGTTCTCAGCCCCCAATTATCAAGCCCCTCACCTCCTTCCCCCAACTCCAACGCCAGGGGATCATCATGCAGGTTGGTATCCATGCGGATTCAATCTATGAACTGTCATTAGCCCAAAAAAGCTACTTTGTGGATGGTCGCTTTTGGTTGGTGTGGCCTAATGCTGTGCAGGAGTGGATGCAACGCAAGAATGTTCAGCCTTTAGCGATGGTGGACTTTGCCAATCAAGTGGAAGATTGGAATTCAGAAGTGGTGGCTGATACCAATCAGCCTGAGCAGAGGGCTGATGGCAGTTGGCATCAGGGCTTTCGCTTTTCCAGTCATTTCGATGTGCGCAAGATTGATTTGCGCAAATATCCCTTTGGCTCGATTGAGCTACCAATTGTGCTGCAGGTGGCACCTGCCCATTCTATTATTGATGGTCGTCCCTTATTGCTGGAGCCAGAGCACAATCAGAAGGGTATTATTGGCGAAGATGCCAGCCTTGATGGTTATTCGCTCACTGCTGCCACCCTGACTCCAGTGGTCCGCACCTATCGCACTGATTACGGCTTGCAACGCTTGGCTCGCATCAGCCAGGTGCAGTGTGTATTTGAATACCGCAGCAGCTTCTGGCCCGGCTTT
>CAMBZX010000028.1 GCA_945872185.1 Synechococcus sp. UW140
GACCTACTCGACGGTCGCCGCCGAATCCTGGTGACTGGAGGGGCGGGCTTCATCGGCGGGGCGGTGGTTCGCCGTTTGCTGCGGGACAGCGACGCCAGAATTTTCAACCTCGACAAACTCGGCTACGCCAGTGATCTCACCAGCATTGAGGCTGTGCTGTCGGAGCTGGGTGAGGCGGTGGAGGGTCCTGAAGGCCCCCGCCACCAGCTGCTGCAGGCTGATCTGAGCGATGCCGCCGCCACTGCCGCCGCTGTGGCCACGGCTGATCCCGATCTGATCTTGCACCTGGCCGCCGAAAGCCATGTGGATCGCTCAATCCAGGGTCCGGCTGCCTTCGTGCAGAGCAATGTGCTCGGCACCTTCCATCTGCTGGAGGCGGCGCGCAGCCATTGGCAAGCTCTGAAGGGCGAACGCCGTGCGGCCTTTCGCTTTCATCACATCAGCACCGATGAGGTGTTCGGCTCGTTGGGCCCCAGTGGCCGTTTCTCGGAAACGACGCCCTACGACCCCCGCAGTCCCTATTCGGCCAGCAAGGCCGGCAGTGATCACCTCGTCAACGCCTGGCATCACACCTACGGCTTGCCGGTGGTGCTCACCAACTGCAGCAACAACTACGGGCCCTGGCAGTTTCCCGAGAAGCTGATCCCGGTGGTGATTCTCAAGGCCTTGGCCGGTGAGCCGATCCCTCTCTACGGCGATGGCGCCAATGTGCGCGATTGGCTTTTCGTCGAAGATCACGTTGATGCCCTGCTGCTGGCGGCCTGCCGCGGCCGACTGGGCGCGAGCTACTGCGTCGGCGGGCACGGGGAGCGGCCGAATCGGGAGGTGGTGGAGGAGATCTGCCGCATTCTTGATGGGCTCAGACCCGCCGCGGCACCCCATAATCTCCTGATCACCCGGGTCGCTGATCGCCTCGGCCACGACCGCCGCTACGCCATTGATCCCACCCGGATCAGTGAGGAACTGGGCTGGCAGCCCCGCCAGGGCTTTGAGGCCGGCCTAGCCCTCACCGTGCGCTGGTATCTGGACCAGAGCCCTTGGTGCATGCGCATGGCCCAACGACTCGCGTAGGGGACGGGGCTCTGATCGGCCGACGGTCTTTCCTGAAGTGGAGCCACGGCGATAGATTGAATGCAATTCCAATTCGGTGGGGGACGATCAGCTGTGCGCGACACCCCCACCGCAAAGTTTTCTTCGGCCTCAATGGCCGCCAGCCGCTGGGTCCTTCACCGGCGATCTGCCTGTCTCAGCGAAGCCATGGACCCCAGCAGCTCGGTTGGCCCCCGCCAGCTTTCAGGACCCGTGACCCAGTCGAATCGCTACGGCTCCAGGGTCCCCGGCCAGCCTTTCTGGCGTAGCGCCAGCCTGGAAAGCTTGCTGCGGGCAGCGCTGCTGCCCTTGGTTTGTGCTGTCGATACCGTCGTTCTGACAGCTGCTGTCCAGGCTGCCAACCCCCCCGCTTCACCGCAATGGAACCCCGCCACCCCGAGCACGGTGGCGATGACCAGTCCGGTCTGGGGTGCCGCCCCGCCGCTGCAGGGCGAATCGGGATGGCAGGTGATCGACACCTCACGGGGGGTGCCATCCACCTGGCAGGCCGGTCCACCCGATGTGGCTCGCCCGCCGCAGGCGGCGACGGTCCAGGTGCGCGGCGTGGGCCGGGGTTTCACCGTCAATGGCAATGCCTATCCAGACATCAGCATCAAGCTGCCCAACGCCTTTGCCCTCGACCGACAGTTCACCTTCTCGGCAGCCTTGGACGGCACCAGCCGCACGCGCACCTGCAGGGTGGGCGAGGGCCAGGACTGGACCCAGTGTGCTGACGGCCAACTGTTCTTCGAGCTCACACCGCTTAAGGGTGAGAACGCCAGCTTTGGCATCAACTGGACCGTGCAGAGCCTGAGTGATCGCAACACCAACTTTGGCTCCGCCCAGAGTATGGGCTTCAAGGGAGCTATCAATCTCACCCCCACTCTGGGCCTGGCCTTCGGCGGCGAGCAGATCATCCAGTTTGATGATCAGACCGATCTGGGTCGCAACTATTATCTGCTGCTCTCCCAGGCTGTGCCTCTCTCCAGAGGTGAGAAGCCTGTCATGTTGGTGGCCACGGCTGGCGTCGGATCCGATTTCTTTGGCTACGGCGGCAACGGTGTGTTGGGAACGACTGACTGCATCGGTGGCAACAACATCAGCAGTAAATCCTATCCCAAGGGCACCGATTGCTACTGGGGTCCTGTTGGTGCGGTGAGTATCGCCATCAACGATCGCATCTCCGTTGGCGCTGAATGGTTCGGTTACGGCATCGGTGCAGGCATCTCATTGCGGCCCTTCAGTGATCTGCCCCTCACCGCCTCCCTTTACGCCATGGATTTCCTGGGCAACACCCCCTCCTACATTCAGGACACCTGCACCACCGATCCCTGCGAAACCCGTTACTTCGGTCGTCTGACCTACTCCTTCTGAGCAACGTCCCCTTGACCGGTTTGGCTTGCCCGTGACCCTGAGGCTCACCAACACACTCAGCCGCGCCAAGGAGGTGTTCACCCCCCTGGTCGACCGGCGGGTTTCGATCTACTGCTGTGGGGTCACGGTATATGACCTCTGCCATCTCGGCCATGCCCGCAGCTACATCGTCTGGGATGTATTGCGCCGCTATCTGAGCTGGCCCGGCCAGAGCGGGGGGGGCTACCAGGTCACCTTCGTGCAGAACTTCACCGACATCGACGACAAGATCCTCAACCGCGCCGCCGAGCAGGGTCTGGCGATGGAGGAGGTGAGTGAGCGCAACATCACCGCTTACTTCCAGGACATGGATGCCCTCAACATTCTGCGGGCCGATGCCATGCCCAGGGCCACCGCCTGCCTGGATGGCATCCGCGCGTTGATCGCCGAACTCGAGCACAAGGGCGCTGCCTATTCCGCCGATGGCGATGTCTATTTCGCGGTGATGAAACAGGCGGGCTACGGCAAACTCTCCGGCCGCGATCTCAGCGAGCAGCAGGAAGGCGCCAGCGGACGCACCACCGGTGAAGAGGATGCGCGCAAACACCATCCCTTTGACTTCGCTCTCTGGAAGGGGGCCAAGCCCGGTGAGCCGAGTTACCCCTCCCCCTGGGGTCCGGGTCGACCCGGCTGGCACATCGAATGTTCGGCGATGGTGCGCCAGGAACTCGGCGACACGATCGACATTCACCTTGGTGGCGCCGATCTGATTTTCCCGCACCACGAAAACGAGATCGCCCAATCCGAAGCCGCCAGCGGCAAGCCCCTGGCCCGCTATTGGCTGCATAACGGCATGGTCAATGTCGGTGGCGAAAAGATGTCGAAATCCCTCGGCAATTTCACCACGATCCGGGCCCTGCTCGCCAGCGGCGTCAGCCCGATGACTTTGCGGCTGTTCGTGCTGCAGGCCCACTACCGCAAGCCGCTGGACTTCACCCTGGAGGGACTGGAGGCCGCCGCCACCGGTTGGAAGGGGCTGAGTGCTGCCCTGGCCCTCGGCAGCATTCACCAGGTTGCCCTGGGTTGGAGTGAACACCAGGTGGTGGCTCCTGCTTCCTTGCCCGAGGGCCTTAAGGCGATCCGCGAGCGTTTCCAGGAGGCGATGGATGACGATCTCAACACCGCCGCCGCCCTCGGGGAGTTGTTCGAGCTGGCCCGGCCCCTGAGAGCCCTGGCCAATCGCCTGCGCATCGGCGATCTTCCGAGCGCAGCCGATCAGGCTCAGAGCCCGCGTTGGCAGCTGTTGGTGGAACTGGCGGCTGTGCTCGGTTTGCAGTCCGATCAATCGGGATCCACGCCGCTCTCAGGCTCCAGCCCCGGCCGCTCGGCTGAGCCGGCCAGGCTGGCCCCCCTGGCTGCGGCCTCGGCGGATGCCACTTCAGTTGTCACCCCAGCAACCACCTCAGCAGCCACTCCTGCCGCCGCTGCCAGCGTCGCCCCGACAGGCCTCAGCGATGCCGCCATCGAGGCGCTGGTGGACCAGCGCCAGGCGGCCAAGATTGCGCGGGATTTTGCCAGCGCCGATCGCCTGCGCGCTGAGCTGAAGGCCCAGGGCATCGAACTGGTGGACAAGCCTGGTGGCGTCACCGTCTGGCTGCGGGGGTGAGCCTGGCGATCACGCCGCTGCAGGCCGCCGCCTTCCTGCTGGCCAGCTATGCCGTGCTCGGCAATGACGCCCTGCAGACCCTCGGCCCGTTTCTGGCCGCCAATCGGGGTCGCACCGCCAGGCCGTGGCAGGCCCTGTTTCTCTGTGCGGTGCTGGTGGCGGTGTTGGGGCTGGGCTGGCTGGCGGGCGCGGGCGATCCCGCCTGGGGCCGGCTGGCCAGCTTCGAGCTGGTGGCTCCCCTGCGTTGGCCCGATCTGATCCCGCCGCTGGCGGTGCTGCTGCTCACCCAGTGGGGGGCGCCGGTGAGCACGTCTTTTCTGGTGCTCACGGCCTTCACGCCGGCCAATCTGCCGGCGTTGCTGCTGCATTCGCTGGCGGGCTATGGCCTCGCCCTGGTGCTGGGGCTGGCCACCTACGTGCTGGTTGCTGGCGCCAGCCGGGGCCTTGGCAAGGCGTCAGCACTGGCCGCACAGCCGTCGTCCGCTGAGCCACAGTCCGCTGATCCACGCCGCCAGGACAACGGGCAGCGGTTCTGGCTGATTCTGCAGTGGGCCGCCACCGGCTGGCTCTGGAGCCAGTGGTTGATTCAGGATCTGGCCAATCTTTACGTGTATCTGCCGCGACGGCTGACGGCCCCGGAGTTGGCGGCATCGCTGGCGGTGCTCTGTCTCGGGGTAGGCCTGCTGAGTGCCGAGGATGGCGGCTCCATCCAGCAACTGTTCACCAGCAAGAGCGGCAGCGATGATCCCCGCAGCACAACCTTGATTTCGGCCCTCTATGGGCTGATCCTGTTTGTGCTGGGGCGCTGGAGCCCCCTGCCCCTCAGCACCACCTGGGTGTTCCTGGGGTTGCTGGGTGGTCGCGAGCTGGCCCTGGGCTGGCAGCGCCGTCGCTGTGGGGAGGCCCCAAGGGCCGCTGGCCTCGGCGCCGATCTGTTCAAGGCCGGCCTGGGTCTGGCGGTCAGCCTGGTGGTGGCCCTGGCGGTGCCCCTGCTGAAGACACAGTTCTGAAGGCGCAATTCTCTTTGAGGCCGTCCAGGGGAGCCAGCACAATCCGCCTCCGTCGCGGCGGTCCTACCCGGGGCTCGATTGACACAGCAATCCCTGCGTGCTCTTGCTGCTGCTGCGGATGCGCTCGCTGAAGCCGATCCCGCCTGGCGTTCTGGAGATCAGCCGATCCCTGGGCTGTCGGTACAGGTTGTTCAGCGGTTTCTTGGGACGAGGTCCTGGAGCGACCCCAGGCCGATCAGCCCTTGGGCGCTTGCTTGTCCTTCATCAAGGCCTCGATCCTGCGGATCCGCACCAGGGTGGTCTGCCAGATCTCCAGGCGGAAGCGGGCGTCGCCGTCCCCGGTCTCGGCCTCCAGCCGGCAGGTCTCGATCAGGGCCTCGAGGTCGTCGCCCTGTTCAAAGGCATCCCAGAGCACCCGCTCCTGCCGGGCCCGCTTGATGAAGTTCCAGCGCTGCAACCAGAACATGGGGCCGATGCAATCCCCCCAGTTAAGCCCCCATGGCGGCAGGGCAGGGCGGCCAGCGCTAGAAACCAGGAGCTGCCGGCGACAGTGGGAAACTGTTGGCCCAACCGTGTCCTTCGGGAGCCCGCCGTGAAAGCCATCGCCGTGTTGGGGTCCACCGGATCGATCGGCACCCAGACCCTGGAGATCGTCGAGGAGTTCCCGCAGCGCTTCCGGGTGGTGGCCCTCAGCGCCGGCCGCAATCTCGATCTGCTGATCGAGCAGATCCGGCGCCATGCCCCCGAAGTTGTCGCCCTGGCCGACGCCGAACTGGTGGCTGAGCTGCGCCAACGGCTGCAGGCGCTGGAACCGGCCCTGCGCCCCGAGCGCCTGCCGGAGCTACTGGGGGGCCGCGACGGCATCTGCACCGCCGCCGCCTGGCCCACGGCTGATCTGGTGGTGACGGGCATTGTTGGTTGCGCCGGCCTGTTGCCCACCCTGGCGGCGATCCGGGCCGGCAAGGATCTGGCCTTGGCCAACAAGGAAACCCTGATCGCCGCCGGTCCGGTGGTGCTGCCCGAGCTGGCGAAGTCCGGCAGCCGCCTGCTGCCGGCCGATTCCGAACATTCCGCCATCTTCCAGTGCCTGCAGGGCACCCCCTGGCCCGATACCGCCCGGCTCTCCACCGGCATCCCCACACCAGGATTGCGGCGGATTCAGCTCACTGCCTCCGGCGGCGCCTTCCGCGACTGGGATCCAGCCGATCTGATCAAGGCCACGGTGGCGGATGCCACCAGCCATCCCAACTGGACCATGGGCCGCAAGATCACGGTGGATTCAGCCACCTTGATGAACAAGGGCCTGGAGGTGATCGAGGCCCACTATCTGTTCGGTCTCGACTATGACCACATTGAGATCGTCATCCATCCCCAGAGCATCATTCACTCGATGGTGGAACTGGACGATTCTTCGGTGCTGGCCCAGCTGGGCTGGCCCGACATGAAGCTGCCGATCCTCTGCTGCATGAGCTGGCCGGAGCGGATCGAAACGCCCTGGCGGCGCCTCGATCTCACCGCAGTGGGCAGCCTCACCTTCCGCCAACCGGAGCTCGATCGCTATCCCTGCATGGGCTTGGCCTATGCGGCGGGCCGGGCCGGCGGCACGATGCCAGCGGTGCTCAATGCCGCCAATGAACAGGCCGTAGCTCTATTCCTCGATGAACAGATCCACTTCCTCGATATTCCCAGGCTGATCGACGTGGTGTGTGATCGCCACCGGGTCGATCTCACGGCCAATCCCTCCCTGGACGACGTGCTGGCCATCGACGCCTGGTCCCGGCAGGCGGTGCGTGAAGCTGCAGCCCGGCTCCACGCGCAGGCCCCGGCGGCGTTGCCGGCTTGAGCGGCCCCGTGCAGGCCGCCTCGGCGCCCAGCCCCCAGCATTCAGGCCCCCAGTCCCTGGTCAGCCACCATCTGCTGCTCTGCGCCACTCCCAGCAAGGCGCTCTGCTGCCCCGATCCCGCCATGGGCGCCGCCAGCTGGGCCACGCTCAAACGGCTGGTGCGAGAGCTGGGCCTGGAGAATCCCGAGCGCCCCGAGGGCGTGGTCTGGCGCACCAAGGCCGATTGCCTGCGGATTTGCGGCGGCGGCCCGATCCTGTTGATCTGGCCCGATGGCATCACTTATGGCGGCGTCACCGCCGAGCGGATCGAACGGATCCTGCGGGAGCATGTGATCGGCGGGGAGCCGATTGAAGAGTGGATCGTGGCGCGCCCAGCCTTCAGCCGCCATGTCGTGGCCAGGGTTGGCTCTTGATGAAACGATTCTCTGTTCGGCGTTGGCCCGGAGCCGGTTGCGTAGCTTGGAACGGTCTCTGGGCAACATGCTCTTGGCACCATCGGCTTGGCCCGTCTTTTGAGGTGCCCGGCCGGCAGCTGCGTCAGTTGCGGACCCGTTGGCTGCGGCTCCGAAACCACCGCTTCATCCAAGCCTTCTGTTGAGCCAATCCGCTGTTTGCCGATCTGCCCAGCTGGCTTTGGGATCGTCAGCGCGGCTGTGGAAACCATTGTGGCCGCCATGGGCTGAGATCAACGTCTCCAGCCAGGCGCAGGCGTGCTGCTGGGTGGCCGCCGCCAATTGCCGGGTCGCTGCCACTGGCACCCAGGGGTCATCGGCGGCGTGGATCAGCAGCGTCGGCGGCAGGCGCGCCCCGGCGGCGACAGCTGCCTGCAGGCGCGGCAGCGGACTGGCGGCTGCGTAGTACGCGGCCATGGAGGCATGGCCCCAGCGCGGTGCCGTGATCCCGGCATCAAAGGCCTGCAGGGTGCGCACACGGCCCGGCCCCGTCAGGAGGCTGCGCTCCTGGGGCGAGACGCCCTGGGGATCGGCCAGGGTCAGCTGCCGCAGGCGCTTGAGCACCCAGCGGCGATAGAGCCGATTGCGTGGCCGGTCGAATTGCTCAGCGCAGCCCATCAGATCCAGCGGGCTGCTGACGCACACCAGGCCATCCAGTAGGGGCTGAGGCTCCGACCGCTCCAGCAGCCCATTGAGCAACACCGTGCCGCCCAGGGACAGGCCGACACCAAACAAAGGAACGGCCCGCCGGGGTGAATCCTGCGCGTCAGCCAGCTGCTCGGCCAGTTGGCGCGCCCGGCTCAGGGCCGGCAGCAGATCCCGGTTGCAGAGAGCGGCGTAGGTGCCGGAGGCCAGGCAGCGGCCCGCACCGGCACCGCGCAGATTGAGTCGCAACACCGCAAAGCCGGTTGCATGGAGATGGTGGGCAAGCCGCCGAATCCCCTGCCCCTCACTGCAGCCGCCCAGGCCGTGCACCACCACCACCAGACCCGCCAGCTGCTGGCCTTGGGGGCTGGTGGTGCGGCCCAGCAGCGCTTCGCCAGCGCCGAGGTCGATGGTGATTGAGCTGGCCCCATCCTGCGCCTGCCGCTGGGGACGAAGGGTGTCCCGCAGCGTCTGCAGATCGGGGCCCCACCAGGGCAGGCGCTGCTGGGAGAGGGCGGCAGGCCGGTCGGGGTGAGGGTCACTCAAGGCAGGGAGGCGAAGCTGGACTGGTGCTGGTGATCCTGGCGGCAGCCTGGTCTTCAGGCCGCCACCTTCTCCTTCTTCGCCACCACCTTGCCCACGCCCATGCTGCGCAGTTCGCTCAGCAGGCCATTGAGCACGGCCTTGGCATCGCCGAACACCATGGCGGTCTGGGGCAGCTCAAACAGGGCATTGGCGATGCCGGCGTAGCCCGCCCCGAGGCTGCGCTTCACCACGAACACCTGGCGGGCCTGATCCACCTCGAGCACGGGCATGCCATAGAGGGGGCTGGTCGGATCACTCTTGGCGTCCGGGTTCACCACATCATTGGCCCCGAGCACGATCACCACATCGGTGCGCGGGAACTCGGGGTTGATCAGATCCATCTCAATCAGCTGCTCATAGGGCACATCGGCCTCGGCCAGCAGCACATTCATGTGGCCGGGCATGCGGCCCGCCACCGGGTGAATCGCATAGCTCACCTCAACGCCATGGGCTTCAAGCAGCTTCGAGAGTTCGCGCAGGGCGTGCTGGGCCTGGGCCACCGCCAGGCCATAACCCGGCACGAACACCACCCGCTCCGCCTGCTCCAGGGCCATGGCGCATTCCTCGGCACTGCAGCTGGTGATGCGGGTGTAGCCCGCTTCGCTGCCGCCACCACCCACGGCGCCGCCACCGCTGGCGCCGAGCGCCCCACCGAACAGCACGCTCAGCAGCGAACGATTCATCGCAGTACACATCACCTGGGTCAGGATCAGGCCCGCCGATCCCACCATGGCGCCAGCCACAATCAGCAGCTGGCTCCCCACCACGAAGCCGGCGGCCGCCGCGGCCACGCCGGAATAGGAGTTCAGCAGCGAGATCACCACCGGCATGTCGGCGCCGCCGATCGGCAGGGTGACCCCCACGCCCAGCAGGCTGGAGCCGATCACCACCAGCCACAGGGGCAGGCCGGTGGGATCACCCGGCAGCAACACCGCCCCCACCAGAGCAAGCACCGCCAGGGCGATGTTCACGACATGGCGCACGGAGCTCTGGGTCCAGGCCGGGGTATCCAGCCAGCCCTGCAGCTTGGCCATGGCCACGATCGAACCGGTGAAGGTGATCGAACCGACAAACACAGAAATCGCGATCGACACCAGCGCCACCATGTCGGCGCTGGCGGAATCGAACAGGGCCACACCCACGGCCACCAGCAGCGAGGCCAGGCCACCGCAGCCGTTGAAGAGGGCCACCACCTCGGGCATGGCTGTCATCGGCACCCGTCGGGCCGTGATCAGGCCGGCCAGGCCCCCGGCGGCACTGCCGGCGGCAATCCAGAGCCAGGCCAGCGGGCCGGGCTGGATCTCGATCAGCAGGCCGAGCACCGCCAGGCCCATGGCCACGGCGGCCAGCTGGTTGGCACCCCGGGCGGAGCGCACTTTGGAGAGGCCTTTGATTCCCAGGGCCAGCAGCAAGACGGCGACGAGATCGATCGCATCGGTGAGCAGATCGATCGATAGAAAGGGGCTGGTCATCAGGCGTCTCCCTTGCGGCGGAACATGGCGAGCATGCGGTCGGTGACCAGAAAGCCGCCGACAACGTTGTAAAGCGCGAAGCCCAGGGACAGGGCTCCGATCAGCAGCAGGGCCTGGTTATCGCCGGCCTTCTGGATCAGGGTGAGCGAAGCCAGCACCGTGATGCCGCTGATTGCATTCGCCCCCGACATCAGGGGGGTGTGCAGGGTGGGGGGCACCTTGCCGATCAGTTCAAGGCCAAGGAGGCTGCCGAGCAGCAGCACCCAGAGGGCCTGGGAGAGAACACTCATTGCGAAGCACCGTTGGGATAGACGACGTCATCACGGCGGCAGAGGCCGCCATGGGTGAGCAGGCAGCCTTCAAGGATGGGGTCTTGCGGATCGAGCTGCAGGGCGCCATCGCCGAGCACGTGTTCGATCAGGGCCGCCACATTGCGGGCATAGAGGGCACTGGCGTGGTTGGGCACGCTGCTGGGCAGGGCATCGGCGCCGATCAGCAGCACGCCATGGCGTTCCACCGTGGTGCCGGCGACGGTGCCGAAACAGTTGCCCCCCTGGGCCACGGCCAGATCCACCACCACCGAGCCGGGCCGCATGCCATCGAGCATCGCCTCACTGATCAGGCGCGGGGCCGTGCGGCCCGGCACCAGGGCGGTGCAGATCACCATGTCGGCGAGGGCCAACTGCGCTGCCAACTGCTGGCGCTGGGCCTCCAGAAACTCCTCACTGGCCTGGTTGGCATAGCCGCCTTGCTCGGCGGGTTTCTCGGCGATCTCGGGCGGGTCGATGAAACGGCCGCCCAGGGATTCCACCTGTTCCTTCACGGCGGGCCGCACGTCGGAGACGTACACCACACCACCCAGCCGCTTGGCCGTGGCGACGGCCTGCAGTCCGGCCACCCCCGCTCCCAGCACCAGCACCCTGGAGGGCTGGATCGTGCCGGCTGCCGTCATCAGCATCGGCACGTAGCGATCAAGGGCCGCCGCCGCCAGCAGCACCGCCTTGTAGCCGGCGATGTTGGCCTGGGAGGAGAGCACATCCATGCTCTGGGCCCGGCTGATGCGGGGCAACAGCTCCAGGGCGATCGCGGAGGTCTGGCGGCGGTTGAGGGTTTCGGCCAGCTGGCCGGCGCCATAGGGGGCGAGCAGACCCACCAGCAGGGATCCCGGCCGCAGCCGGTCCAGGGTTTCGTGGGGCGGTGGATTCACGCACAACACCCCATCGGCCTCGTGCCAGGGCAGGTCGGCGGCCTGCCTCAGCTCGGCGCCGACAGCGGCGAAGTCGTCATCGCGGAAGCCAGCCGCCAGGCCGGCGCCAGATTCCACCTTCAGGCTCACGCCCTTGGCCATCAGCCGCTTCACCGTTTCCGGTGTGGCAGCAACCCGCTTCTCACCGGGAGCGAGCTCCCGGGGTACCAGCATCGTCAGCAACGGCCTTCATCCGCAAACTCGCTCCATTAGAAGAAGTCGAGCTGGCCAAACAAGGCAAAGCGGCGAGTATGTGCGGACTCGCCCACCTGCGGCCGTCTGCCGATTCGAGGCGGAGACGCGGCAATGCGCAGAATTGCTGAAGCCGTACGGGCCTCTGGTGATCACTGGCTAGCGATGGGGCTCCCTTGCCTCCTTTGGATCGATGGCTCTTTCGGCCCTGGAATGTCCCGACGGCGTCTGCCACAGCCACCATGGCGGTCACGCCGTGGCCCGCGAAGAGGTGGAGCGCAACCTTTCGGCCCACGGCAGCGACTGGTGTGAACGGCTGGCGGAGCGCATCTACGAGATCTCCGTCGACAGCTTCTGCCAGACCGTGATGCCGGATCTGCACCAGCAGGGCTGGCAGCGGCGCCATCTCGATTGGGAGTTCAAGCTCGCGGCCGAACCCGCTGAAGTTGAGCGCACGATGGTGGATGGCACCATCAATGCAATGGAGAGTTTCCTGCGCAGCAGCGAAGTTCAGCGCCTGTTCGTCAAGGAACTGGTGCAGGGCACGATCGCCGAGGCCAGCGACAATTCACTGCGGGGCAAGGGCATCCGCTATCTGATCGAAGAGGAGCTGATGACCTTCCTGGCTGAGAACCGGGACGATCTGCTCGACCGCATGGCCCAGCGGCTGCTGGAGGACGCCGGCGGCGACTTTGCGCGAGCCCACCGCGCTGCCAGCGACGACCTGACGGAAGTGCAGCACCTGCTGCTGAATCACGCCGAGGCCGTCGGCTGAGCGACGGCCTGCTGGCGGGCGGTTCAGAACAGGGGCTCAAGTTCCTGCCCCAAGCAGTGCGCCTGGGGCAGTTCACCCCGGTGCCCCAGCCAGTCCCGCAGCCAGTGCAGCCGCAGGATCAGCCGCAACCTCAGGATCAGCGGGTCGCTGGCGCCGTCTTGGTGCCAGCAGCGCACCTGAGGGCCGTGAGGCTTGGGGGGCGGATAGGGAGCGGGCCCCGAGGCGGAGGTGGGCCGGGGTCCTGGGGAGGGCGATCTCCGGAGGCCAGGAGCGTGTTCCACGCCGGCCGTCCGTGCGAAACGACCCAATGCGCTCGGCGCCAACGCCCCATACGGTCTCAGGGTGTCTCAAAGGCAATCGCGTTTCAGTGAGCCCGGGCGCTGGAGGTCGATTGAGGTCAAGGGGATTTGGGTGAAGTCAGCACGAAAGGGCGGCTTCGCAACTTTTTCCGTTTGATGCCGATCTGGTCTCCCTTGGCGCTGACAAGCTCCTCGATGCTGTCTGGCGATCCAGGTGCAACCCGTTCCTGGGGGGACCAGCGACGAGGTCGATCAAGGGGTCCTGGTCGACCTGAAGCTTCCGCTTCCCATGGCCTGCGCCTGCCCCGCCCGCCGGCCCCCAGAATCGACCGATGCTGATGCCGTCGTTCGATCTGGGGGGCACGGGTGCCGCCCAAGGCCCAACGCCGCTGCCGCGCCTGCAACCGCGCGACTGGCAGAACCGCCTGATCCAGCTGTTGCGGGCCAGGCTGGTGGCCGCCGGCCCAGCCGGCCAGGACGTGCTGATCCATGCCGGGCCTGGGGCCGGCAAGACCCTTGGTGCCCTGTTGAGCTTTCAGCGGCTGCAGCACGAAGGACGGCTCGATCGCTTTCTGGTGTTCTGTCATCGCACCACCATTGGTGGCCAGTGGCTGGCGGCGGCGGCGCGCCTCGGCCTGACGATGCGGGAGTGGGAGGGCAGCTGGGAGGCGCAGGGGCAGAGCGATGGTCTGCTGATCAGTTATCAGGCGGCGGCTCGCCAGCGCCGGCAGCTGGAGCGGGATCTGCTGCCGGCCCTGGACCAGCGGCGCTGGCTGGCGATTGCGGATGAGGTGCATCACCTCGGTCTGGATCCGGACGAACCGGAGGCCACCGCCTGGGGCCATGCCTTCTCGATCCTGAGCACCGGGGCCAGGCTGCGATTGGGACTATCGGGCACCCCGTTCCGGGCCGACAATCTCGCCTTCTGCGCGGCCCGTCGCCTGCGCGAGGAAGACAACGGCGTCGTGGTGGAGCGGATCGTGCCCGATCTCTGCGTTGAACCACGCCTGTTGATCATGGCCGGCGATGTGCGGCCTTTGGAATTCCGTTTTCAGGATGGCTGGGTGGAGCACGGTCGCCCCGGCCGGGCGGGCCAGGTGGAAGCCTCGCCGGTGTCCAGTGAGCTCCGCGAGAGCTGGCGGGCCCGCAATCTGCGCCGCGCCATCCGTCTGGGAGATGGGGGAGGCATTGCCTTGCGGTTGCTGCTCCAGGCCCGGCGACGCCTTGAACGGGTGCGGTTGGAGCACCCCGGCGCCGGGGGGCTGGTGATTGCCCGCGATATCGAGCACGCCGGCAAGATCGCCAGGCTGCTGGAAGGTGAAGGCGACCAGGTGCATCTGGTCCATTCCCAGGATCCGGAGGCGGCTGGCCGCTTGGCGGCCTTTCAGGCGGGAGAGGCCGACTGGCTGGTGAGCATCGACATGTGTGCCGAGGGGTTTGACGCCCCGAGGCTGCGGGTTGTTGCTTATCTCACCACCGTGGTGACCCGCAGCCGCTTCGTGCAGGCGATCACCCGTGCCGTGCGCATGGACGCTGGGCGCGCCGAGCTGGAAGCGATCCCGCGCCAGCCGTCCTACGTGTTTGCCCCTGCCGATCCGCTGTTGATCGGCCATGCCCGGAGTTGGTCGTTGAGTGAGCCCTACGTGATTCGCACCCAGGCGAGCGCAACCGCAGCGCCTGGCCCGGGCAGTACTGCTGCAGATTTGCGGCTCCCCTTGCAGGCCCTCGCCGACGACGCTGGCGCCGTGATCCGCATGAACGGGCCGCAGTTGCCCGATTTTCTCGGTCGCGCAGGTTAGAAACCCGAACAGCGCGAACGCGGCCTGGAGCCCATGGATGTGCGACGTTGTGTCAACCAACACCGTCGGCTCGACCAGGAGCCGGCAACGTGAGCCAAGCCGGATCAAGGTCATGTCTGGGCCGAACGACGACTCGACCAACCAGGAGGGCCGCGATCGCGATGCTCATGCGTTCGACGCTCAGAACGACAACCCCATGGATGCCCGGGTGCACCGCCGCTTGACCGTGGCGGTCTGCTGGGCCTTGGCGCGCCGAGCTGCCCTGGACAGTCGGGAGCTCTATGAAGACAGCTTTGCCCTGAGCGAGGAGTTCAGGGAATGGCTGGTGAGCCTGGAAGATCACCCGGATGTGCTCCAGGCGAACGTGTTGATGGTGCCCAGGTATCTCACCCTGGAGCGGAAACCGGAAACGGACGGACGACTGGGAATCTAAAGCAAATCAAAAGATTCTGGCAAGGGCTGGGACGTCGGGACTTCGCTGCTCGCTTGTCCCTGGTCCCTGTCCAGTTCGCTGTCATCTCTTGGCCGCTGTCGTTCTGAGGCGCCAGTCTCAGGGCGGAAGCGGCTTTTTCAGGGGGCGCTGCGGCTCGGGATCCCTGCTTCGGGTCGTTCGTCCGCCCAGCGTTGCCGGTCCCTAAGCTCCTGGCCACTGTCATGGCGCTCACAACGATGGGAGATCAGCCACTGGACCGTTCGGTTGATTCGACTTCCCCAGGTCAGGAGGAGGCTGAGGCGATCGAGAATCTGGTGATCGTCGGATCCGGCCCTGCCGGCTATACGGCAGCCATTTATGCCGCCCGGGCCAATCTCAGCCCCCTGCTGATCACGGGCTTTCAGGATGGGGGCATCCCCGGTGGTCAGTTGATGACCACCACCCATGTCGAGAACTTTCCCGGCTTCCCGGACGGCATCCTGGGCCCTGATCTGATGGATCGCTGCAAGGCCCAGGCCTTGCGTTGGGGTACCAGGCTGCTGGAGGCCGATGCCGAGGCGATCGATCTGTCGCGACGGCCTTTTCTGATCACGGCTGAAGGCCGCCCGATCCGGGCCCAGACGCTGATCCTGGCCACCGGCGCCAGTGCCAACCGTCTGCAGCTCCCGAGCGAGGAGCGCTTCTGGAGCCGTGGCATCAGTGCCTGCGCCATCTGCGATGGCGCCACTCCCCAGTTTCGTGACGAGGAACTGGCTGTGGTGGGAGGCGGCGACTCCGCCTGTGAAGAAGCCGTCTATCTCACGAAATACGGCAGCCATGTGCATCTGATTGTGCGCGGCGAGCAGTTGCGGGCCAGCGCCGCCATGGCTGACAGGGTGTTGGCCAATCCAGCGATCAGCGTTCACTGGCGCAGCCAGGTGGCCGACGCCAGCGGCGACGACGCCTGGATGAACGCCATCCTGCTGCAGGACATCGCCACCGGCAGCATCCGGGAGCTACCGGTGCGAGGCCTTTTCTATGCCATCGGCCACACCCCGAACACGCGACTGTTCCGAGATCAACTGCAGCTGAACGCTGCTGGCTACCTGATCACCCAGCCGGGCCGGCCTGAAACCAGCCTGGAAGGCGTGTATGCCGCCGGCGACGTGGCCGATGCCGAATGGCGCCAGGGCATCACCGCCGCTGGCAGCGGCTGCCAGGCGGCATTGGCGGCCGAGCGCTGGCTCAGCCATCACAACCTGGCGGTGACCGTGCGTCGCGACAACGTCGAGCCCTTGGAGGTGGGAGAACCCAAGCGCACCGCCATCAGCGATGAGGCCAACTTTGACCCGGCTGCCCTCTGGCAAAAAGGCGGTTTTGCCCTGCGCAAGCTTTATCACGAGTGCCCTAATCCGTTGATTGTCGTTTACACTTCCCCCAGCTGTGGTCCCTGCCATGTGCTCAAGCCCCAGCTCAAGCGTGTGCTGGAGGAGCTTGGTGGCCGTGCCCAGGGTGTCGAGATCGACATCGAAGCCGATCAGGAGATCGCCGTTCAGGCCGGCGTCAGCGGCACCCCCACGGTGCAGCTGTTCCTGAACAAGGAACTTCAGCAGCAGTGGAAGGGAGTGAAACAGCGCAGTGAATTCCGTCAGGCTATTGAAGCCCTGTTGCCCGCGCCCGTCTGAACGCGCTGTTCCAGCTCCAGGAGCCTGTGGCACATCGACCGTTTCGCCCGAAACGTTTCGGGCGAAAAGACCCGACTCATTCCACTCCAACGCCAAATTCGGTCTCAGGCAGGTCTTGCCGGCGCCATCACTTCAGGCCAGCCAAAAGCCCGAGATCGCTTGCTGTACAGGTGATTTTGAGCGAACCACAGCCCCAACTTTGATTCACGTCTTTCCAGTTCCGGTCCGGATTGAATCTCCTCGGCAGCGGAAGTGTCCCCATTTTCTGTTCGGGGATCTACGGGCAACACGCTCCTGGGGGCGGCGCTGAGGGGGCTTCGGGGTGAAGCACCCAGAGCCCTGATCGCGGTCATCCTGGTCCCACGGCTCGCTTCCAGGTGAATAGGTCCGCCGTGCCCCCTCGACGGCCGTCCCGTCAGCGGCAGCCTGCGGGCGCACAACCAGAGGTCAACCGCCCCCTGGGGACTGAAGCCGCCAGCAGAGCCTCAGCGGCGGCGCGGTCCGCCGGGCCTGTTGCCGCCGGGACGGGGGCCGGTGGCTCCGGCATTGCGCTCGCGGTAGGTGATGCGGCCGCGGGACAGGTCGTAGGGGCTGATCTCGACGAGCACTTTGTCGCCGGCGAGCAGCTTGATGCGGAACTTGGTGAGCTTGCCTGCGGCCCGGCAGAGGCACTGGTGACCGGCCGGTTGCTCCAGGGTGACGAGGTAGAAGCCGTTGCCCTGTTCCTTCTCGATCACGCCAGAGGTCTCGATCATGCGGGAACGGTGCCATGCTGCAGAGTGATCTGACAGCTTAGAGGGCCGGCGCCACCCGAGCAGCCCTGGTTACCGCCGTAGGACCAAACAATCGCCACAGGACCAACAACAGCAGCAGACCGGTGGCGATTAGGGTCCAGCGCGACGCCTGATGCCAAAGCCGATGATCCTGCCCCCCGTGTCGATGGATCTGGGCCTGTTGTTGATCTCGATCGGGGTGGTGAACCTGTGGCGGGCCCGCCAGAACGCCTGAGCTGCGTGTCGCGGTGGATAGCGCCGCACCTGAGATCGTGACCACTCTGTTGCTTCACAAGCCCTACGGCGTGCTCAGCCAGTTCACGCCGGAACCCGGCAGTCCCTGGGACACCCTGGCCTCCTGGGTGCAGTGGAGCGGTGTCTATGCCGCTGGCCGACTGGATGCTGACAGTGAGGGATTGCTGCTGCTCACGAGCCATGGTCCGCTGCAGCAACGGCTCACCGATCCCCGCTGGGGCCACTGGCGTCGCTATCAGGTGCAGGTGGAGGGATTGGTCAGCGCCGGGGCTCTTGAGGCCTTGGGCCAGGGGCTGGTCATTCAGGGGCAGCGAACCCTGCCGGCGCGAGCCCAGGCGATCGCGCCGCCGATTGATCTGCCGCAGCGGCAGCCGCCGATCCGGCAGCGCCTCAACGTGCCCACCAGCTGGCTGGAACTGGAGCTGCGGGAAGGTCGCAATCGTCAGGTGCGTCGCATGACGGCCGCCGTGGGTCTGCCTACCTTGCGGTTGCGGCGAGTGGCGATCGATCTGCTGGATGGGGGGCCGCCCCTCGCCCTGACGGGACTGGGCCCCGGCGAGTGGCGCCAGGTGAATGGCGAGGAGTGCGCCCGCCTTGAACACCTTCTACGCCAACGGCTTCGTCCTCAAGCTGGAGATCGCAAGCCCGCCGCCCGACCGCTGAGTCGCCGCTGAACAGGATGGCTTGCGCTGGAGCCCGGTCGTGGCATCCCGGCCTCAACCAAGCACGTCCTTGAGTTCTCGCACCGTCTGCAGCTGGCCGTAGTAGTAGTTCGCCCGGGCGCGGCGATCGGGATCCTCCAGGGTGTCGAGGGCGTCGAAGCCGAGGCCCTGCCAGAGCTCATGGCCGCAGGCCCGATTCACCTCTGCGGTCGCTTCCTCCTCCAGGTTGGCCAGCCGCCGTTGGAGATTCTTGATCTGGGCAATGGCCATGGCGACAACCGCTGTTCACGATCTGTGATCGTAAACACGCACTGGCGAAGTCGCTGGGGGCTCAGAAGGGCAGTTTTTTCTTGGCTTCCTTGTCGAGATCGGATTCCATCTCCCGCAGCCGCTTGAGGATCGTGTCGTAGTACTCCTTGAGATAGTCCTCCAGGCAGGTGGTTGCGGCCGGGTCAAGCCCAAAGGCCTCGTAGCTCTCCGCCATGGGTGCATCGAAGCAGCCGCCGCCGCTCACCACCTCAGCGAAGGCGAGGCGCTCGGCCACGTTCAGGCTGCTCTCAAAGAAGCCCGTCACCCCTTGCAGCAGCGACAGCAGGGCCGGCGGAACCCGGAACACCCGGGCCTCTTTGCCGCTGTACTTCTCGCACAACTGGGTGATCTCGCTGGTGGTCCAGGCCTTGGGCCCCACCACCGGGAAACCGCGCCGCACCGTTTGCGGACGGTTGAGTGCCGCCACGGCGAAGCGGGCCACGTCCTGGGTGTTCATGTAGGCAATCGGCGTCGGCGAGCCGCTCACCCACACGGTCTGACTTTCGAGCACCGGGATGGCGAACTGGCTGATCAGCCCCTGCATGAAGGCCGCCCCCCGCAGGATCGTGTAGTCCAGGTCGGAGGCCTCGAGCCACTGCTCGCTGCAAGCCTTGATGTCCATCAGCGGCACCGAGGGATGGCCGGCCGCCTCCAGCAGCGACAGGAACACCACCCGAGCCACCCCGGCCCGCCGGCAGGCGGCGAACAGGTTCTGTTTGCCGTCCCAGTCGATCGTGTAGGTGCTGTCGCTGTCACTGGCCCGGGCCGTGGCTGCATCGATCACAGCCTCCTGACCCTCCAGGGCGTAGTCGAGGCTGTCGGGCTCCAGCAGATCACCGCGGGTGAGCTCGCAGCCCCATTCCTGCAAAAAAGCTGCCCTGCGGGGCGAGCGCACCATGCAACGCACCTGGTGCCCCTCGTCGAGGGCGCGCCTGGCGATCTGGCGTCCGAGGGTGCCTGTTGCACCGACAACCAGAATCTGCATCTGCCCACCTTCGAAGCCGGCTGAGCCTAGGGGTCCGACTGACTCGGGCGCGATGATCCGGGTACGAGTTCACCCAGGTCGCGGCATTCGTCGCTCCGGCCAGCGGCGGCTCGGCTCAGTCCTTGAGCAGTTTCAGCAACACCAGGCCGCCGGCCAACCCCACGGGGATCAGCACCCAGAACAGCGCGGCAGTGCCGAAAATTTCAGAGGCCATGACCCGGATGGAGGGGAAGTGGCTACCTATTTAGCAGCCGTGGCGGCCAGAACTGCCCTGGCTGTCTCAAGAATCCGCGGCCAGGGGGCATCACTGCGCAGCTGCCCTGCCATCACGCCACTGGCGGCGGCGCTGAAGCCCTGCTGCTGCAGCGCCATCACCAGGGGCACCAGGGGCGGCTGACCCAGGCCGAGGGCACGGGCGATGGCCTCTGTGGGCCAGCAGCGCGCCGTGGGGGCGGGATCGGCCAGCAGACGTCGCAGCAGCCGTTCGCCTGCGGCCGCCAGCGTCAGCGGTGCCAGGGCCGCCTGGTCGAGCATGGCGCTGAGCGTGGCTGGTTGTTGCAGGTTGCCGATCCACAGCGGGCCACTCACCGCCAGAGGCGGCACGGCTGGGGACGTACAGCCGCAGGGCTGCCAGCGGCGCAGCTCCAGCAGCGATTGCACCTGCTGATCGCCGCAGCCATGGCAGTGGGCCAGCAGGCCCAGGTTGCGTTCCTCCCCCGTTGCGGGGCGCCGCAACAGGCGCACAGCCGTGCGGAAGGTCCGCCCCTCACTGAAGTTGAACAGCGGTTCAATGCCGCGCCCCAGGGCCCAGGCGCAACGGGCCACCATGCCCAGCTGCAGGCGCAGGGCCAGCTCCCAGCTGGCGGGATGGGCCCGGGCCGCCGCCCCCAGTCGCCGCACTGCGGCTGGGCGGTCATGGCCGGTGGGGGAGCGCCCGTCGCTGCTGGCCAGCATCAGCACTCCATCGAAACGCACCGCCTCCAGGGCCAGGGGCAGCAGGGCTGAAACGCTGCCGAAGGCATCAAGATCCACCAGGTCGAAGCGCTCCTGCCGTTGCAGGCAGCCCGCCAGCAGCTGCTGGGCGGTGAGGGCCGTGCAGCGTCGCGCCACCTCCGCGGGCAGCTGGGCCAGGTTGTGCTCCAGCAGGGGCAGCCGATCGGGATCGGCATCGTTGGCCCAGATCGAGGCGGTCTGCGCCTCCAGGCCCCAGCGCAGGGAGCGGATGCCGCAGCCGGCCATCAGATCCAGGGCAAGCAGCGGGCGCTGCCGCACCAGGGTGCGAGCCAGCAGCACCGAGCAATCCCGGGCCGGCCGCGATTCTGGGCGAAAAAAGCCGGTGCCAAGCAGCAGCCGGGCCGATCCTTCGCAATAGTGAAGCGGTTCCGCCCCTTCCTGGATCATCGCCAGAGCCATCTCCCTTGTCTGAGCGGTCCCAGCCTGCCCGCCAGAATCACCCGCAGCCCGCCAGCGCCCCTCCAACCGCCGGGCCGGACTGGGGAACCCATGGCACCTGGTGGTGGCGCGGTCATGGCTGTCACTGGCGCGTGCTGGGGGAGCGCCACCATCCGCCCCTGCTGTTGCTGCACGGTTTCGCCGCCGGCAGCGGCCATTGGCGGCGCAATGCCGGTCCGCTGGCCGCGGCCGGCTGGTGCGTCTATGGCCTGGATCTGATCGGCTTCGGGGCCTCCAGCCAGCCGGCCCATCGCCGTCATTGTGGCCTCGACAATCGTTTCTGGGCCCGGCAGGTGCAGGGATTTCTGGCGCAGGTGGTGCAGGCTCCTGCCGTGGTGGTGGGCCATTCCCTGGGGGGCCTGGTGGCCCTGAGCTGCAGTGTGTTCTTCCCGGATTGGGTCAGGGCCGTGGTGGCGGCGCCCCTGCCGGACCCCGCCCTGTTGATGGCGTCGCCCCGCGATGAGCGGGCTCCGTGGCCGCTGGCGGCGCCGCGGCGCCGACCCTGGCGGCGGCGATTGCAGCGGGCTGTGGTGGTGCTGCTCTGCCGGCTGCTGCCCCTGGAGTTGGTGGTGCCCCTGCTGGCCCATTCGCCCCTGCTGGATCTCGGTATCCAGAGCGCCTACCAGGGGCCGGTGATCGGGGATCAGGAGCTGCACCGCGTCATCGCCCGCCCGGCGCGGCGGGCCACCGCGCCGCGGGCCCTGCGGGCGATGAGCATCGCCATGGCCCTGCGGCCCTACGGCGGTACCGCCCCGGCGCTGCTGAAGCGGCTGCGCCTGCCCCTGCTGCTGATCTGGGGCCGTCAGGACCGGCTGGTGCCGCTCGAAGTGGCTCAGCAGTGCCTGCGCCTGCGCGCCGATCTGCCCCTGGTGGTGTTGGAGCAGGCCGGCCACTGCCCCCATGACGAAGTGGCGGAGGGTTTCAACACGGCCCTGCTGGAGTGGCTCAGGCCGCTGAACCGACACGTAGCGTTGGACGCAAGGACGAATCAAACATGAAGCACACCCTGTCAGTGCTGGTCGAGGATGAATCAGGCGCCTTGAGCCGCATTTCCGGCCTGTTTGCCCGGCGCGGCTTCAACATCGAAAGCCTGGCGGTGGGTCCGGCCGAAAACCGTGGGGTGTCGCGGCTCACCATGGTGGTGGAGGGCGACGACCGCACCCTGCAGCAGATGACCAAGCAGCTCGACAAGCTGGTCAATGTGCTGGGCGTGATCGATCTCTCGACGATTCCGGCGGTGGAGCGGGAGCTGATGCTGCTGAAGGTGGCGGCTCCGGCCGAAAACCGCAGCGCTATCCTCGATCTGGTGCAGGTGTTCCGCGCCAAGGTGGTCGATGTGGCCGACGACGCCCTCACCCTGGAAGTGGTGGGCGATCCCGGCAAGCTGGTGGCTCTGGAGCGCTTGCTGGAGGGCTACGGCATCCTCGAGATCGCCCGCACCGGCAAGGTGGCCCTGGAGCGAGCATCGGGGGTGAACACCGAATGGCTCAAGGCCACCAGCTCCCAGAAACGGGTGCCGGCCTGAGGCCACGTTGGGCTCAGGGCTCTCCCTTCACCAGGGTGCCCCCTTCGACCAACGTCGCCTTGATGATGCGATCGCCCTGCTGGATGCGGTCGATCACGTCCATGCCCTTGGTGACCCGACCGAAGACGGCGTAGCGACCATCCAGTTCTGGCAGGGCCTCAAGGGCCACATAGAACTGGGCACTGGCCGAGTTGGGTGCGTTGGAGCGGGCCATCGCCACGGCTCCGCGCTGGTGGCTGAGCACCAGTTCGCGGGTGAGAGCGGCGCTGCTGAGCGTCTCGCCGTAACGGGGTTGCGATTCTTTCGCCAGCTTGAGTTCCAGCGGAATCGCGCGCGCTTCCCCCGTGCTCGGATCAATGAAATCGCCGGTGCCGTACTGGCTCGCCGGCACCTTGGCATCGGCACTGCTGGGATCGCCGCCCTGCACGACGAAGGGCACCGGCTCCCTCACCACCCGGTGAAACGCCGTGCCGTTGTAGGTGCCGCGCTTGACCAGATCGACGAAGTTGCCGGCGGTGAGCGGGGCGGCATTGCCATCAAGGCTCAGCAGCACCTCCCCTTTGCTGGTTTCGAGGCTCACCACGGCCGAGCCGCTCAGGCAGGGGGAGGCGGAGGTGGAGCAGCCCAGGGCGTTCTGCTTCTGATCGGCGGCGCAAGCCACCAGACCGAGCGGGGCCAGGCTGAGCAGGGCCACCAGAACCAGGGGGCGTAGCCGCTGGCTCCAGCGGGACAGGGGGGGGATCAGCGAGATCGACATCGGGTTCAGAGTCCTTCCAGGGGTACGCCAAGGAACCGGGCCAACCGGGCACCGGATAGTTCGAGATCAGCCAGGGGCATGGGCTCACCCACCCGGGTCAGCGGCAGATCGCGCCGGCCTTGCACCCGCAGGGCCAGCCGACGCTGGGGGCTGATGCCTTCTCGCACTTCCACCTTCACGGCCTGGATCTCCCGCAGGGGGATCACCACCTCAATGCGTTGGCGGAAGCCCTGCCGGCTGATCACCGCCTGGCTGGCAGCGCGATCGAAGCGATTGCTGCCTGATCCCACATCAATGGCGATCACGGTCCACAGATAGGTGGCCAGCAGGACGGCCGCGATGCCATAGAGACCCATCACCAGACCCTGGGGCACCCAGATCAGTTCGGCGGGATGGCCCATGGGCAGCAGATTGCGACCGAAGCGGCTGGAGGCGCTGGCGAGCAGGAAACCGATCCCGCCGATGCTCACAGCCAAGGCCACCAGCAGATTTGAAAGTCGCCTGGAGCCGAGCACGCTCAGCTCGAGCAGTTGATCAGCTGGGGTGGCGGTCTTGGTGGTGCGCGGCTGGGCCGATGCCGCCGGGCCGGAGCCTGGGGCCGGCGTCGGGACGGAGGGGACCTGGCTGGACGGCATGGAAAAGAAGAAGGAGCAGTAGAGCGCCATCCTGGCCCCACGCCGGCCCCAACGGGTCGAGCGGGGCAGCCGTGTCAGCCCGTGTCGAGCGCCCACGTGAGCCGCTTCAGCGTTGTTACGATCGCGCCGTATCCAACAGCCCGCGGGATTTCCGAACCCGCGACACTCCACCGTTCACCCATGACGATTGCTGTAGGGCGCGCTCCTGCCGCTCGCGGATGGTTCGACATCCTCGACGACTGGCTCAAGCGCGACCGCTTCGTTTTTGTGGGGTGGTCCGGTCTGCTGCTCTTCCCCACCGCCTATCTGGCACTGGGTGGCTGGCTCACCGGAACCACCTTCGC
>CAMBZX010000029.1 GCA_945872185.1 Synechococcus sp. UW140
TGGCAGCTGGCGCAGCCGCTGCAGCGGTGCCTGGCCCGGATCGCGCTCCAGCTCCTGCAACGTGCCGAGGCGGTACACGTAGCTCTGGCCGGAGGACTGGATCACCGAGCCCACCGGCACCGACAGCTGGGTGCGGCTGTCCAGCACCAGGCGAGTGCGCACCCGCAGGCCATTGCGCAGGTTGCCGTTCCTGTTGTCATAGGCGGCCTTCACCAGCAGCACCTGGTTGCCGACATTGACGCTGGGATCAATCGAATCGACCACGCCGCGCACCAGGGGCTGGCTGCTGCCCGGATCCTCCAGGATCACCGTCTGACCCGGCCGCAGCCGATTGCGCAGGTGGGCCGGCACATCGATGCGGGCCGTGAGTTCGCCATTGCGGATCACCGTGGTGAACGGATCCCCGGCGCGGATCACATCGCCGAGCTTCACCGTGACATCGCCGATCACGCCGGCGATCGGGGAGCGCAGATCGCGGAAGGCCAGGTCCGCCTGGCGGGCCTTGAGATTGGCGGAGGTCTCGATATAGGCCTGGCGCAGCTCATCGCGCTGCAGGGCGCTGGCAGCGCCGACCCGCGCCAGATAGGCAAAACGTTGGTAGTTGAGCCGGTCCTTGGCCTGGGCGGAGCGCAGGCTCAGCACCTCCGCCTGCAGCTGCGCCTGATCCAGCACCACCAGCAGCTGGCCCGACCGCACCCGATCTCCCTGCCGAAGACGCAACTCCTGGATCCGGCCACCCGCCTGGGCCGCCAGCTGGACAGCTTCAAGGGCATCAAGCGTGCTGATCGTGACCACCTCCTGGCGGAAGGAGGAGCTGCGCACCGCGATCGCGTCAACGGGCAGGGGCCGCACAGCCTCCGGACTGGAGGGACTGCAGCCCGTCAGCAGGGCCGTGGCACAGAGGGCGACCGCCGGCAGGTCGCGCCGAAAAAGCATGCCCAGGCCACAACAATCGACCTTTATACGGCGCGCGGCCCTGACGCACGATTTGATGTGAACTTCTGCGATCGTGGCGCTGCAGATCGCAGCGGCATTTCGCTTGACTCGCCCGGCTTCCAGGCCGCGGAGGCAGCGTGAACAGGTTCGCCAGATCCTGGAGCGCCCATAGCAAGCCCAGCGCCGCTGGCCCGGGCACTGGGATTGGCAGGATCAAGCGCCACCACCTTGTCCAGCGCTGGCCGGATCGGTTGCGGGGCCCTCAGGCGAACCCTCCCAAGGCCAGGATCTGGCGCTGGCAAGGCTCTGGAACTGCAGAAAATCGACGTCGCTGAAAAGCAGCGATGGCACTGAGTGGGCGACCCAGCACCATGAAACGAGGCCGGCAGAAGAAACCCTATATCTCAGTTATGAATTCAGGGCTTGCACATCAGGAGAATGGCAATGCCCCCCTGGTGCGGTGATCAAGCGATCAATGCCATAACCAGACATAATACCCTTCAAAATTTTAAGTTTATAACCTTCTTTGAAGCTGTTTTTCGCTTCTATCCTGGAGCTGAGACCGGACTGCGTCCATGCACCTGGCGGCAGGTCGTCTGCAAAGGCATGCGTTTTGCAACCTAAGGAGTAAATCCCCTCGCTTGAATTCGCTGCGATCACGATCGGCGAAGGCCGGCGGCCAGTCGCTGTCTGCACCGCATCGGCCACGATCGCATGAACCGACTGAGACGAGAGCACAGCGGTGAAAATCACAGTGATGGCGGCTACAGACACCCAGGCACTTTTCAGCCTGATCCAATCAACCAGACCAGGGGGCATTGCCGCCGCCAGCAGCAACGACAAGCCCAGCAACAGCAGCAATGAGGGTGCAACCTCATGGCGCTGCTGATAGACTACTTGGGCGCCAAAGGACGTGGCCAAACAAAAGCGGATCGCCACCGATTCCAACAGCGCTGCCACGCCGCAGTACAACAAAGCCTGCCGCTGAACAGGCGAGCCAGCCGGCAAGGGAGCCACGAGCCTCACCTGGGAAACCAGCAGCACAGACAGAAGGGCAACAAAGGGTACGGTGAATAGACAATGGTTGGAGATTAAGTGACCAGCATGCCTGAGCGGCCACGGCAAGGCCCAGCGGAGCGCCTCCAGCAGCGACAGGTTGCTGCCGGCTTCGAGCTGGTGGCGTTTCAGCGAGGCAGGCAGGATGACAACGGACAGAACAACAGCCGACAGCAGCACAGGGCCAAGCAGAGAAGCAACAGCTCGCTGCCCTGACGGTTGACGGGATTTCGGATCAAACAAATAAACGAGCAGCAGAACTGTAGACGGAATCAGCACAGAGCCAGAAATACCAACCTCCCAGAAAAGTCCGCCAAAGAAGGACTGCAGAACAGCAACCAAAAAGAATGCACGCTCTCTTGTAATCACCCAAAGATAAAGACTACACAAACCACTGATCCAGGCCGCAAGCGTTGGCAGATAGGCGGCCGCACCAGCACCCCAGAACAGCACCTCATTAGTCTGATACTGATTCATCAAGGCAGCTGCCATGAGCAAACAGGCCAGGGAAAGCGAAAGTGCCCCATAGCCAACATTGCGGAATCGCCTCAGCAGCGCTGGCCACAGCAACAGCGAGAGCGACTGGAGATAGGTGACGACCAGCAACGGAGTGATCAGGCGCTGCGGAGGAAGCCCTAGCCTGCGAGCAAGATAAAGAAAGCCAAAGATAGTCGGCTCCGAACCCGGCCTTGGACTCCAGGTTGTCAGTCTTTTAACGATTGAGCTGATCGCATCGGCCAAGGTTGCGGATCGCCCGATGAAAATCCAGTCATCTGCCCATGGAGTTGCCGCATAATAGCCGGCAAACAAAATAATGGACAACATCGCTCCTGTCACCAACCAGAGCGCGAGAGGCCATCTGGCCCCGATGATTTGCTTGGACATTGGTATCTATTTGATTGGCGCGTGGTTGATGAATGGGGGCCAGGGTTGTGGAGCTGGGCAAAGCGTAAATGGACTCCTGACCAGGGCAGACAAGACAAACCAACAGCTGCCTCCGGCAGCACTGACCTCCGACGGCACTGACCTCCGCCAGCACTGACCACCGCCAGCACTGCCCCCCCTGACATCGTGACCCTCGCTGGCGAGGGAAAGGAGCACCGGTCAGGCCCCCTGGCTGTTGTGGCTCTGGCCGTGGCCCGGGCTGTGACTCTGGTCTGGGTCTGGTCCTGACGCAGTGGAAGCACGACGCCTGCCGCGACCGCAGCAGACAGGGCACACTGGTGGTCGGAGACTTGACTCATGCGTTCCCGCTGTTCTGCCATCACCACGGCACTCACCCTCACCCTGGGGGCGGCCATGGTGGCCCTCGGCCTCTCCGCTGTGCCGAATCGCGCCCGCGCCCAGGCTTGCGAATGCGGCTGCGCCCAGCCCGCGGTGGGCTATCTGGGCCCCGATGGCGCCTGCCGTTGCCCCTGCCAGGTGCTGCCCAGTGCCGGCATGACGCCCGAAACCCTCAGCGGACCTCCCAAACCACCCAAGGCCGGTGGCGGTGACAACGTCCACTGGCAGTTCGACACCTTTGACGACGACGACTGGCCGTTCATGGGCCTCTGGTGAGTCGCCCGGGGCCGCTCTGCTGGCGATCACCACAGCGATGGCAATGGCGGTTGACGATGGCGGAGAGGCTGCTGCACCCGCTCGCCCGATCAGGAGAGCCGCTGGGCCCGAGCAAGCCCAGACCCCAGACCCGAAGTTGGCGTGCAGCAGCCCCGGGCCGTAGCCCTACAACCTCGGAATCTCCGCCACCGGCAGCGGCGCCTTCTGGGGATGGAGGGGGACCCGCTGGCCACCGGCCACGAGGCGGTTGAGGGCATTGACGAAAGCCTGGGCTGCCGCCACCACGATGTCGGTGTCGGCGGAGTGACCGGAATAGAGCACGCCATCGGCCCGCAGTCTGATGGTGACCTCCCCCATGGCATCAATCCCCTCGGTGACGGATTTGACGCTGAACTCCACCAGCTCATTCGGCACCCGGGCCAGGCGGTTGAGGGCCTGGCAGACCGCATCCACCGGACCGGTGCCGATCGCCGCCTCGCTGCGCTCCTCTCCGTCCGTCGTTTCGAGGGTGACGGTGGCCGTGGGCAGCAGACCGGTGCCGCAGCTCACCTGCACCCGCCGCAGCAGAAAGCGAGCTTCGCCCTGCTGCTGCACCTGCTCACTCACGATTGCTTCGAGATCGCGGTCGGAGATCTCCCGTTTGCGATCGGCCAGTTCCTTGAAGCGCACGAAGGCATCGTTGAGATCTTCGCCATCGAGGCTGTAGCCGAGCTCCTCGAGGCGAGCGCGGAAGGCACTGCGGCCGGAGAGCTTGCCCAGGGAGATGCGGTTATCGCTCAGACCGACGGTGCGGGCATCAATGATTTCATAGGTGAGACGGTGCTTGAGCACACCATCCTGGTGAATGCCCGATTCGTGGGCAAAGGCATTGGCCCCCACGATCGCCTTGTTGGGCTGCACCGCCATGCCGGTGAGATTTGAAACCAGCCGCGAGGTTTTGGTGATTTCCTCGGTGTGCACCGCCGTGAGTGGTGTGGTGCTCTCGGCCGGACGGCCCAGAAAGGGGTTGTAGTAACTGCGGCGCACATGCAGCGCCATCACCAGTTCTTCGAGCGAGGCATTGCCAGCCCGCTCACCGATGCCATTGATGGTGCATTCCAACTGGCGGGCACCATGTTTGACCGCCTCGAGGAAGTTGGCCACCGCCAGGCCGAGGTCGTTGTGGCCATGGACGGAAATCACCGCCTGCTCGATGTTGGGCACGCAGCGATTGATGCCGGCAATCAGCTCGCCGAACTCCGTTGGCGTGGCATAGCCCACCGTGTCGGGAATGTTGATCGTGGTGGCACCGGCCTCGATCGCAGCCTCAATCACCTGATGCATGTAGTCGGGATCACTGCGGCCGGCGTCCTCGCAGGAAAACTCGACATCGTCGACGAGCGAGCGGGCATAGGCGACCATCTCGCGGGTGATGGCGAGCACCTCGGCGCGGGATTTGCGCAGCTTGTGCTCGAGGTGGATGTCGCTGGTGGCGATGAAGGTGTGGATGCGGCGGTGGGCGGCGGGGGCCACCGCCTCAGCGCAGGCCTTGATGTCGCCCCTGGCGGCGCGGGCCAGGCCGCAGATCACCGGACCATCGGGGGTGCCGACGCTGGCGGCGATGCGCTGCACGGCGTTGAAATCGCCGCTGCTGGCGAAGGGGAAACCGGCCTCGATGATGTCCACCCCCAGGCGGGCCAGCTGCTGGGCGATCGCCAGCTTCTCCTCCAGGTTGAGACTGGCGCCGGGCGACTGTTCGCCGTCGCGCAGGGTGGTGTCGAAGATCAGAACCCGACCGGGATCGCGCGCCATGGCAGAAGACAGGGGGTTAAGCGGAATGAGTATGAGTTGACTGCATTCTAGGGGCAGGGCCGCCATGCACCACCTCCTGCACCCAGCCGAGCGGCCCGAGCCTGTTCAGCGAACCCGGACGGCCTGAATGCCGTCCCAGAAGCCGGCGGGGCATCTGGGGCTACGTCCGGCTGAACACCGGCTGCTGCTGGGCCTCGCCCTTCTCCAATCGGGGCCGAAGGCTGGCCAGATCAATGAAGCGATCGGCGGCATTGCGCAGCTCCCGGGCCACCATGCCCTCGGTGCTGATCAGGGTGATCTGCAGCCCCTGGGCCCGCAACACCTCCACCAGGCGATCGAGATCGCGACTGCCACTGAGCAGCCACACCTGATCGGTGCGCGGCGCCACGGTCAGCAGGTCGATGGCGATCTCCACATCGAGATTGGCGCGCACGTACTGCCGCTGATCTGACTGGCGCTGGTCTGAGTGGCCCCTGGCGCTGTCGCTGCCGCCACTGCCCCCCAACTCCCGCAGCGGCCGGGTGCGCACGGTGTAGCCAAGGTTGGTGAGCGCATCGCGGAACGGGCGCTGGTCGGAGGGATCCTTGAGACCCGCGTACCAGAAGGCGCTGCTCAGCTCCGCCCCCTCAGCGGCCAGCTCCAGCAGATTCCGGGGCTCGAAGAACCAGCCCACTTTCTGCTGGGCATAGAACATGCTGTGGCCATCGACCGCCAGAACCCGCCGCATGGCCGCCTTGCCCGTTTGCAATTGCTTGTCAGCCTAGAAGCAGCGTTTACACTGCGATCTTCGAGGGAAGGGAATGGCGGCAGGCGATCTGGCCCTCGTGCTTCATGCCCACCTCCCCTATGTGCGGTCGGGGGAAGCGGGCTCCCTAGAGGAGGACTGGTACTTCCAGGCGCTGCAGGAGTGCTATCTGCCGTTGCTGGAGATGCTTGAAGCGGCCGCCGCCGACCCCCGCCAGCGGCCCAAGCTCACCCTGGGGCTGTCGCCCACGCTGCTGTCGCTGCTCAGCGATCGCGGCCTGAATGCACGCTTCGTGCCCTGGCTGGAGCAGCGGCTGGCGCTGATCGCTGACGCCCCGCCCGAGCTGGCCACTGCGGCGCTGGATCTGGAGCAGCGCCTGGTGGAGATCCGCCAGCAGTTTTTGAATTGCGGCGGCCTGATGCTGAGCCGCTTCCGCCGGCTGCAGCAGCACGGCGTGCTCGATCTGATCACCTGCGGCGCCACCCACGGCTACCTACCACTGCTGCGCGATTCGCCCGAATCGGTGCGGGCCCAGCTGCTCACCGCCGTGCGCGAACACCAGCGGCTGCTGGGGGAGCGGCCCCTGGGGATCTGGCTGCCGGAATGCGCCTACTACGAGGGCCTCGACCAGCAGCTGGCCAACTGCGGGCTGCGCTACACCCTGCTCGACGGCCACGGCCTGCTGCACGCCATGCCGCGCCCCCGCTACGGGGTGTATGCGCCGGTCTGCTCCCCCGCCGGGGTGGCCTTCTTCGGTCGCGACAGCGAATCCACCCTGCCGGTGTGGAGTGCCAGCCAGGGCTATCCCGGCGATGGTGCCTACCGGGAGTTCCACCGCGATCTGGGCTGGGATCTGCCCGAAGAACGCCTCAGCCAGCTGGGTATTCGCAGCCGCCGGCCGCTCGGACTGAAGCTGCATCGCGTGAGCGCCCAGGGCTGCCCGCTGGAGGCCAAACAGGCCTACGAACCGGCCCTGGCCAGCGAACGGCTGCGCCAGCATGCCGCCGACTACCTGCAGGGCCGCAGCCGCCAGCTGGAGGCCCTGGGCAACACCATCGATCGGCTGCCCTTGCTGGTGGCGCCCTTCGATGCCGAACTGTTCGGCCACTGGTGGTTCGAGGGCCCCCAATTCCTGGGTGAGCTGTTCCGGCTGGGCGCCCAGTCAGCGGTGAACTTCACCCATCTGCGCGAGGTGCTGGCCGTCGGCCAGACCCTGCAGGTGTGCCGGCCATCGCCCTCCAGCTGGGGCCAGGGCGGCTACCACGACTACTGGCTCAATGAGAGCAACTCCTGGGTGGTGGCCGAATGGCAGCGGGCCTCACGGGCGATGGTGCGGCGGGTGAACCGGGGCGTGGGCAGCAGCGAACAGCGCGACTGGCTCACCCAGGCGGGCCGGGAACTGCTGCTGGCCCAGAGCTCCGATTGGAGCTTCATCCTGCGGGCCGGCACCACCACCGAACTGGCCCGCGAACGCATCCATCGCCATCTCGACCGCTTCTGGCGGCTGATGGACGCGATTGAAAACGGCACCCCCCTGAGTGAGGCCTGGCTGGCGGCGGTGCGGCGTGAGGATGGCCTGTTCCCGGAGCTGAATGCCGCCGACTGGGCCACGGTGCCCCAGCGCTGACAGCGGCGCCAGGACCATCCCCGCAAGCTGGTGAAACTGGCCTATTGGCTGGGCTCCAGGCTGGCCTCCGGCCGGTCGCGCACCCCTTCACGCCGGTTGGGATCGGCATCGAGATATATCCAGTGCTCAAACAGGGAGACCATCAGACCGCGCCCCTGCTCCTGGGCGATCCAGGCATCGACATAGGCATGGAGAGCCGGGTCATCGCCTCCGACCAGTAGCACCAACTCACTGGTGAGTCGGTCGCCGAAGCTGGCCAGCAGGGTGGTGCGCGGGTGGAGCACAGCCCAGGCTGAACCGCCTTCGGCGGTGGTCAACAGGGCATCGAAGTCGCGCTCACCGGCGGCTGTAAAGAACATCAACTTACTGGCGATGGGCACCAACTGCAGCCGCAGGCGCCCAGGCCCAGCCCCCAGTTCGGTCGCCATCCGATCGGTAAGGCTGGAGGTGATCAACTGAGGATCGGCCACGGCGATTCGCAGCGGGCGGGCCAGGGGTGCCGAGGCCAGGTTCTGAATCAGACCCACATTGCCGTCACGCACCACCAAAGCGAGATGCACCGATTCATAGCCCGGGCTGACGTGATAGCGAATCGCCCGCTGCGGCGAGGACTGAATACCGCCCAGGGCCAGGTCGATGGCACCACGATCGAGCAGACGCTCGAGCTCGGCCAGGGGCTGCTCGACCAGTTGCAGGCGCACCCCCAGGCTGCGGGCCAGCCCCTCAGCCAGGTCGATGTCAAAACCCACCGGGCGTCCGGAGGCATTGCGATAGGCCCAGGGCAGCCCATCGCTGCGCACTCCCGCCCGCAGCACCCGCCGTTGGCGGATCGCCTGCAGCGTCACCGGCTCCGGGCTCGGGTTCAGCAGCACCACGGGCGCCGGTCCCGGCAACAGCGGCTGCAGCGCCAGCAGGCGGCGATCGTTGCTGTAGGTGCCCTGCAAGGTGGTGGCGAGGGTGGCCCGGGCCGCAGCCCCCAAGGCCCCGGCCAGGCCCGTGGCCAGCACGGCCGTGAGCAGCAGGCGCAGCGGCCGCAGCCGCAGACTCCGGGCCGACGCAAAGGACACGAACAAGGCCAGCACCACCAACCCCTCGAGGGACAGCACCTTTTCGAAGCGATAGAGCCAATCGCCATTGAGATAGATCAGCTTCAGCAACTGCGGCGGCAACTCCTGACGTTGCAATTCCTGCCGCACCACCGACTTGACGCCGGCCACCGAGGCGGGAATGCCCGTAAACAGCATGCGGGCTGTGGTTCCCGCGCCCATCGGCCGGTCCACATACCAGGCGGCAAAAGGCAGAAAGATCAGGGTTGCCACCTGGCCCAGGGTGGGCAGGGAATAGCCCAGCGAGATCAGGGGGGCGAGTTCGGCTTCGAGGTCATCGCGGCGAGCAACCTGGCTGGGCAACTGGGCGAGTTCCTGGCGCAGACTTTCGACAAGTAGCGGTAGGGCGATCAACAGGTTGCCGCTGCTGGCGGTGAGCGCCAGAGGACCCCGCACGATCCGCCAGAGCGCCGCGGCACTGAGGGGCGTGAGTGCCAGCACCAGGCCCGCCAGCACCACACTCAACACCACGAAGCTGATCAGGCAGAGCAACAGGAAGGCCTGAATCTTCACCAGCTGGCTCCAGTCGAGCGTGGCAAAGGTGACCGCACTGAGCGCAAAAATGCCGTAAGGCACGGCCCGGGCCATCAGACCGTTGAGGCGACCGAACAGCTGGCGGGCCACCTCCAGCACCCGCAGCAATTCCTGGCGATTCTCCAGACCCTGCAACAGAACACCCAGCACGGCGCTGAACAGCACCACGGCAGGAAAGTTGTCGGCCGCCAGGGCACCGAAGATGTTATCGGGGAGATAGGTGCGCAGCAGATCCGTAACCTGGGGCTGCTGAAACAAGCCGGAGTCAAAGAAGCCGGAATAGGTGAGTGGCGGCAAAAACTGAGGCAGAACCACCACCAGCAGCCCGCCCAGCAGCCACAACAGCAGCAGCACCAGCACACCGCTGCGCAGCAGGCTGCGTAGGGAGCTACGGCCCAGGCCGCCGAAGCCCACAATCAGCTCACAGATCAGAAGCGGCATCACCACGATCTGGGAGGCCTGCAGGAAAGCCAGGCCCAGGGGCCTGAGGGCCACGGCCGCCGTGGGCGCCAGCAGACCCACCAGGACGCCAGCCACCAGCATCAGCAGGCATTGGTTGCCGAGCTGGCGGGGCCAGAGCGAAAAGGGCCTGAGCATCACGTTCAGATCACCGCGTCAAGGGTGCTTCGAGGGGAGCATCCTCGCGGTTCGAGGGACCCCGCTCCAGCGCCGGCCCAGCCAGCCAAGCAACACGGGCCTGGCCCTGAGCCAACGTGAAGCACTCGGCGTTGGCGATGATCTACAGGCATTGGGATTATTTCGCAGACCAGGCAATACCTGGATGGCTAGGATGATGATGAACAAATCTTGCCGAACAGCTTTTACCGAACAAGTTGTGCTTAGCCAGTGTTGGCAAAGCACATAGTGCCAAACAATCAATAGGGAGGCGACTCCGCTGAAGCCACAGAAGGCATCACGACTCTGATCACTTAAGCGAGATCGTCGCCTGTGACAGTTCACGGCCCACCCAGCCTTGGCGCCACCCACCCCCCAGATCCCGCCGCGAGGCAGGGATCTCGCCCCCTTGGCCTGGCCCCTAGGGTGACTGCCCCGAGCGGATCGCCACGGCGACTTCGATGAACCCAAGCCTGTTCACCCAGTCGTCGTTGTTTGGCATCGGCATCGCTTTCAGCCCCCTGCACATCGGCGTGGTCACCCTGCTGCTGCTGGGCCGGGCACCCTTGCGCCGCTCCTTTGCCTACGTGCTCGGCTGGAGCCTGGCCAACGTGCTGGCGGTGGCCTTGCTGATGGCGCTGGGCAGTTCCTTTCCGGTCAGCCTGGCCCATGGCGAACGGGATCAGGTGTTGATCGACCTGCTCGGTGCCGGCGGCCTGCTGGCCCTCGGCCTTTACCAGCTCACCCCCCAGGCCACGATCGGCGAGGAGGGCATGGCGCTGCGCTTGATGAACAAGTTGCCGGAACTGGACACCTGGCTGCTGGTAGCGATCGGTGCCGCCGGCGCCCTGCTCACGCCTGAAAACCTGGTTTTTTATCTCAAAGAAGCGCGGCTGCTGTTGATCAACCATCCGGGCATGTCGGCCGACCTGGAGGTGAGCGGCGTCTTCGCCTTGATGGCCGGTTCGCTGCTGCTGCTGCCGCCCCTGGTGTGGATTGCCACCTCCGGCACGATCCGCGAACCGATCGAGAAACTCAACGACTGGCTGCAGCACCGGGCCGAAGCCTTGGTGGGCGTGCTGGCGATCTTGTTCGCCGCCTATCTGCTCTACGAAGGCCTGCATGGCCTCGAGTTGCTGCAATCCGGCGTCGCCTGAAGTCCTGGTTGCCTGAGGTACTGATTGCCTGAAGCCATTCTGGCCAGGCTCAGCCATCAGCGCAACCACCACTTGCCTCGGTACGAGATCACCGCCTTGGCGCTGCGATCAGCCAGCGACCACCAAGCAGCGAAAAGCTCAAGCGATTGCGACACTCCACTGGAGACGCCGCAGGCTCCACGGCATCAAGCTCCACTGCTGCAGCCACCGGCAACAGGCCACCGAACTCAGCGGCCCAGTTCCGCCTGCACCCGCCTGGCCGCTCCCGTCAGCAGCGAAGCATCGGTGGCGACCGCCATGAAGCTGAACCCCTGCTCGAGGCGCCGGCGCACCGTGGCCGGATCGAGGCTGATCGTGCCCGCCGCCACCCCGGCTGCCTGGGCCGCCGCCAGCACCCGCAGGGCCGCCGCTTCCACCCGCGGGTGATCCAGCTGGCCCAGCAGTCCCAGGGAAGCTGAGAGGTCGTACAGGCCGACGAACACCAGATCCAGCCCCGGTACCGCCACGATCTGCTCGATCCGCTCCACTGCCGCTGCCGTTTCGATCTGCACGACTGTCAGCAGGGCCCCATCGGCTGCCGCCCCGTAGTCGGCCACGGACAGCCCCCAGCGGGCCGGCGCCAGGGTGGGGCCAAAGCCGCGGATTCCCGCCGGCGGATAGCGCAGCGCCGCCACCGCCAGGGCCGCCTGCTCGGCGCTCTCCACCATTGGCGTGATCACCCCCATGGCGCCGGCATCGAGCAGTGGTTTCACCAGCCAGGGCTCCTGCCAGGGCAGCCGCACCAACGGCACCGCCTGGGTTCCCTGGCTGGCCTGGATCATCTGCTGGGCGGTTTCCAGGCCGATGGCCCCATGTTCGAGATCGATCCAGAGCCAGTCGAAGCCGCTGGCCGCCAGCAGGGCCGTCACCGGCGCACTGGGCAGGGTGAGTACCGGACCGAGCAGCGGTTCTCCGGCAGCCAGTCGGGCCCGCAGGCGCTGCAGGGGGGCGGGAACGCCCCTTGGCTGGGTTCCTTCAGCGGCCGTCATCAGAGAATCTGCTCGAGGAAGCGTTGGGTGCGTTCGTGGCGCGGCGCCGTGAAGAAAGCTTCCGGCGCTGCCTGCTCCACCACCACCCCTTCATCCATCAACACCACCCGGTGGGCCACCTGGCGGGCAAAACGCACCTCGTGGGTCACCACCACCATGGTGATCGCCTCGGCGGCCAGGGCCTGGATCACATCGAGCACCTCCCGCACCATCTCCGGATCCAGGGAGCTGGTGGGTTCATCAAACAGCAGGATGCGCGGCTCCATGCACAGCGCCCGGGCGATCGCCACCCGCTGCTGCTGGCCGCCGGAGAGCTGGCCGGGAAATTTCTCGGCCTGCTCAGCGATGCCGACCCGCTCCAGCAGCGCCATGGCCTGCTGCTCCACCTCGGCCCGCGGGCGCTTGCGCACCAGCACCGGCGCCAGGGTGAGGTTCTCGAGCACGCTCAGGTGCGGAAACAGATTGAACTGCTGGAACACCATGCCCACCTCGCGGCGGATCGCATCGATCTGGCGCACATCATTGGAGAGGGCAAGGCCATCGACGGTGATGCTGCCTTTCTGGAAATCCTCGAGGGCATTGAAGGTGCGGATGAAGGTGCTCTTGCCCGAACCCGAGGGCCCCATGATCACCACCACTTCGCCGCGGTTCACCGTGAGGCTGGCGCCGCGCAGGGCATGGAAGCCATTGGGATACCACTTCTCCACACCTTCGGCGCGGATCATCGGGTCGCTGCTGGGGGGGGGAGACGGGTTCATCGGTGCGGCTGGGGCTGGCTGGCAGCTGGTGTGAAGGGAAGAGCGAAGCGACTGGGAGGCGTAGAGCGAAACGGCTGGGTGTTGGGGCGGCGGCCGGCAGAGCAGAGTCAGCTTGAGGCAACTAACTGGCTTACGGCGCTCAGGGGCTACCGGCCAGGTTGCGTGGATCGAGGCGCCGTTCCAGAGCCCGACTGCCGAGCCCCAGGGCGGCGCAGCAGCTCCAATAGAGAACGGCCAGCACCAGATAGAGCTCACTGCTGTGGCCGAGGAATTCGGGATTGGCCATGATCCCGCGCGCCATGCCCAGCAGATCGAGCAGGCCGATCAGCGACAGCAGGGTGGTGTCCTGCACCAAGGCGATGAACTGGCCCACCATGGTCGGCAGCGCCACCCGCAGAGCCTGAGGAATGACGACCGTGACCAGGGCCTGGGCCTGGTTGAGCCCCAAAGAGCGGGCCGCCTCCAGCTGGCCGCGCGGTACCGCCGCCAGACCCGAACGCACCGCCTCGGCCAGATAGGCAGCAGCGAAAAGGGTGAGCACCCAGGCCGCCCGCCAGACGCGATCGGGCGACATGCCGGCCGGCAGCAGAAAACCGAGGATGTTCTGGCCGATGAACAGCAGGGTGATCAGCGGCGCCCCCCGGATGAACTCGATATAGGCCACCGAGCCCCAGCGCAGCACGGGCAGGCTGCTGCGGCGGCCGAGGGCCAGCAGCACCCCGAGCGGAAAGCTCAGGGCCATGGCGAAGCTGGCCATCACCACGGTGAGCAGCAGACCGCCCCAATCCCCGGGTGCCACCGCGGCCAGGCCCAGGCCCCCACCGATCAGCCAGAACCCGAGCAGATACAGGAGCGGCCAGAGCAAGCCCAGCAGCTTCAGACCGCGTCGATGCAGGCGGCCCCCCCAGTGGTCCGCGGCCCAGCGACCCGCCGCCCAGCGCAGCGCCAGCAGCACGGCGGCCAGCAGCCCCCAGCGCCCCTGCAGCGGCCCAGCCAGACGCAGGCCGGCGGGCAGCAGCAAGGCCAGCAGGATGATCACCACAACCGCAATCCGGTCATGGCGGGGCCAGAGCTGCCCCTGCTCGCGGCGATCAGCCCGGGGCCAGGCCCGCAGCAGACCCCAGCTCAGGCCGGCCTGGGCCGCCAGCAAACCGCCCAGCAACCAGAGCCGCCACTGCTCGGCCAGGGGATAGCGCCCCACCAGCAGCAGCATGCTGTTGAGCTGCAGCACCGCCCAGTCGGCCCGGCCGATCGCCCAGCCGAACAGCTGCACGGCGGCCCAGGCGATCAAGGCGAGCAGGCCCAGGCTCAGCAGCCCATCGGCGACGGTGGGTGCCAGCTGGGCCCGCAGCCGCTTCAGCGGCAACAGGGCCGCTACGGGGAGACGCTTGGCCGCGAAAGAAGGTGTGCCCATCTCAGCGTTCCCGCACCTGCACCAGCCGGTTGAGGCCATTCATGGCGGCGGAGATCAGCAGATCAATGGCCAGATAGGCCGCCAGCAGCACCAGCACCACTTCCACGGCGCGGCCCGTCTGGTTGAGGGTGGTTTCAGCGACGGAATAGAGATCGGTGAAGCCGCAGGCAAGCGCCAGGGACGAGGCCTTGGCCAGGCTGATGTACTGATTGGTGAGGCCCGGCACGATCACCCGCAGGGCCTGGGGCACCACGATGTGACGCAGCGTGGCGACCCCATGCAGGCCCAGGGAACCCGCCGCCTCCCACTGGCCGCGGGGCACCGAGGCGATACCACCGCGCACCACCTCGGCAATGAAGGCGCCGATGTAGGTGATCAAGCCGGTGAGCAGCGCCCCAAATTCCACCGAAAGCTGCAGGGGCGCCTGCCAGCTGCCATTCAGCAACTGGGGACCCTGCCAGCTGCCGCCGGCAAAGCCCGCCAGATAAAGCCCCGATTTGGCCAGCACCAGCCCCGGCAGCTGCAGGGCGGCGCGGCCATCGGGCAGGGCCAGAAACACCAGGAAATACCAGAACAGCAGCTGCAGCAGCAGCGGCACATTGCGCACCACCTCGACATAGACCCGGGCCAGACCACGCAGCAGGCCATTGCGGCTGAAGGCGGCCATGCCCACCAGGGCGCCGAGCAGGCTGGAGCCCAGCAGGGCGATCACAATCACCCGCAGGGTGTTGAGCAGGCCCGCCAGCAGCGCCCGGCCGTAGGGCATCGAGGCGTCGAACGGCAGCAGCGTTTCGGAGAGATCAAACCCGGCCGGCTGACCCAGCCAGCGCCAGCTGAGCAGCAAGCCGGCGGCGCTGAGATTGCGCACCAGATTGGTCATCAGCAGCGCCACCAGCACCAGCACCGCCAGACCCACCGCCGCCTGCAGCAGCCAGGGCAGCACGCGGCGATCACGCCACCAGGGCGTGCCGTTCATCGGAACGGCGGCGCAAACAGCAGGCCGCCCTCCTTCCAGAGGCGATTGGGGCCGCGGGCAATGTTCAGGGGCGAGGCCTCGCCAACGTTGCGGCGATAGATCTCGCCGTAATTGCCCACGGCGCTGATCACTTTCACGACGAAGTCGTCGCCCAGGCCGAGCTGGCTGCCGAGGTTGCCCTCCACCCCCAGGAAGCGGCGCCGCTCCGCCAGCTTTGGATTGGCCTTGGCTTCGGCCAGCTTGGCCGCCACATTCGCCTGGGTGATGCCCTGCTCTTCGGCTTCAAACAGGGCGTAGACGATCCAGCGCACCGCATCGGCCCAGGCCGGATCGGATTCGATCGTGGCCGGCGCCAGCGGCTCCTTGCTCAGCACCGCCGGCAGGATCTGATGGGCGGCGGGAACGGCGAAAGTGGTGCGCTGGGCCGCCAGAGCGGAGCGATCGATGCTGACGGCGACGCAGCGGCCCTGCTGGTAAGCCCCGAACATCTCATCAATGGTGCTGAACTTGAGCGGCACGTAGCGGCGATTGATCCGGCGCAGGCCATCGGTGAGGGCTTGCTCGGTGGTGGCGCCGCTGAGCAGGCAGATCGGCTTGCCCCCCAACCCGGCCAGACTGGTGATGCCGGAGGCCAGCGGCACCATCACCCCCACCCCGTCGTGGAACACCACCGGAGCGAAGCTCATCGCATTGCCGCCGGGGGCATCGCGGCCGAGGGTGACGGTGGAGTTGCGCGAGAGCAGATCAATCTCGCCACTGGCCACCGCCGGGAAGCGCTGGGTGGCGGTGACATTGCGGAATTCCACCTTCTCACCCGAGCCCAGCAGGGCGGCGGCCACGGCCCGGCAGACCTCGACATCAAAGCCCTGATAGCGGCCGTTGGCGGCCACGCTGCTGAAGCCGCTCACCTGGCCATCGACGCCACAGATCAGCTGGCCGTGGGAGCGGATCGCCGCCATGCGGACACTGCTGACCCCGCCACCACTGTCACTGGCGCAGCCGCAGGCTGCGAGCAGCAACGCCAGGGGGGCGGCCGTTTTCAATCGGCGTAGAAGCGACACGCGGACCCAACCTTGCCGCCGCAGTTTGCCAGCAAACCGCACCAAGCCACGCCCGGGTCAGCGGATTGGCCCAGAAGCGACTCAACGGAAGGGCGGCGCGATCATCAGACCGCCATCTCTGGCAAGGCGATTGGCCCCCCGGGGCAGATCCAGGGAGGAGCCCGCACCGAGATGGCGCCCGTAGATCTCGCCGTAATTGCCCACGGCGCTGATCACTTTCACGACGAAATCGTCGCTCAGGCCCAGCTGGCTGCCGAGGCTGCCCTCCACCCCCAGCAGGCGGCGCCGCTCGGCCAGCTTCGGATTGGCCTTGGCTTCGGCCAGCTTGGCCGCCACATTCGCCTGGGTGATCCCCTGCTCCTCGGCTTCAAACAGGGCGTAGACGATCCAGCGCACCGCATCGGCCCAGGCCGGATCCGACTGCACCGTGGCCGGCGCCTGGGGCTCCTTGCTCAGGGCCCGGCCCAACAAACGATGGGCGGCCGGTTCGGCGAAGCCCGTGCGCTGGGCGGCGAGGATCGAGCTGTCGATGCTCACGGCCTGGCAGCGGCCGGCCTGATAGGCGGCAAAGGCCTGCTGGATCTGGCCGAAGCGCAGCGGCTTGTAGCTGACCCCGACGCGGCGCAGGGCATCGCCCAGCACCTGCTCGGTGGTGGCGCCGCTCAGCAGGCAGATGGTGCGCTGGCCCAGCCCGGCCAGGCTCGTGATGCCGCTGGCCACAGGCACCATCACGTCAACGCCGTCGTGGAAGTGCACCGGTGCAAAGCTGAGGGCGTTGCCGCCGGGTGCATCGCGCAAAAGCGTGTTGGTGGTGGTGCGAGCCAGCAGATCGATCGCACCACTGGCCACGGCGGCGAAACGGGAATCCAGGGTGACCAGTTGATAGGTGAGCTGGCGGGCATCGCCGAACACCGCCGCCGCCACGGCTTTGCAGAAATCCACCTCAAAGCCGCGGTAGTGCCCCTGGGAATCGGGGCTGCTGAAGCCGGTGGTCTGGCCGTCGATGCCACAGATCAGCAGCTGGCGGCTACGGATCGCCGCCAGTTTCTCGCTGGCGATCTGGTCGCCGCCGCCGGGGCCAGCAGCGCAAGCCCCAAGCAGGAGCAAGGAGGCCAGGGCGCCGGCACGGGTCGTCCAGCGCAGCAGAGCGCGCCTCAACGGAAGGGGGGCGCGATCATCAGACCGCCATCACGGGCGAGGCGATTGGCCCCCCGGGGCAGATCCAGGGAGGAGCCCGCACCGACATTGCGGCTGTAGATCTCGCCGTAATTGCCCACGGCGCTGATCACTTTCACAACGAAGTCGTCGCTGAGGCCCAGCTGGCTGCCGAGGTTGCCCTCCACCCCCAGTAGGCGGCGCCGCTCGGCCAGCTTCGGATTGGCCTTGGCTTCGGCCAATTTGGCCGCCACATTCGCCTGGGTGATCCCCTGCTCCTCCGCTTCAAACAGGGCGTAGACGATCCAACGCACCGCATCGGCCCAGGCCGGATCCGACTGCACCGTGGCCGGTGCCAGCGGCTCCTTGCTCAGCACCGCCGGCAGGATGCGATGGGCCGCCGGATCGGCCAACCTGGTGCGGCGCGCCGCCAGACCGGAGCGATCGCTGGTGATCGCCTGGCAGCGACCGCTGCCATAGGCGCTGAAGGCCTGATCGGCGGTCTGGAAGCGCAGCGGGGTGTAGGGCACCTGCAACGCCCGCAGGCCGTCGGCCAGCACGCTCTCGCTACTGGTGCCGCTGAGCACGCAGATGGTGCGGCCCGCCAGACCTTTGAGATCGTTAATGCCAGAAGCCAGCGGCACCAGCAGGCCACCGCCATCGAAAAACACCACCGGGGCGAAGCTGAGGGCATTCCCGCCGGGGGCATCACGACCCAGGGTGACGGTGGTGTTGCGCGAGAGCAGGTCCACCTCGCCGCTGGCCAGGGCTGCGAAGCGGTCGGTGGTGGTGAGGGGACGCAGCTGCAGCTTGCCGGCATCGCCGAGCAAGGCAGCCGCCACCGCCCGGCAGATGTCCACATCAAGGCCGCCATAGCCGCCATCAGGCCGGATCACACTGAAGCCGGGCAGCTGGCCGTTGCTGCCACAGATCAACGTGCCGCGGCTGCGGATCGTCGCCATGTGAACACTGGACACGCCCGCACCGCCCTCGCTGGCACAAGCTCCCAGCACCAGGGCCAGCAGGGCTGGCAGCAGCGAACGGCAAGGCAGCTTCAAACCCATGCGGCCTGCAGCCAAGACCGCGAATCCTGCCATGTCTGCGACGCCCTGCCGGTTCAAGGCAGAGCCACCAACACTGCCCCCAGCCCCATCAAGCCCACGCCCCACCACTGCAGGGGGCCGAGCTGCTCGCCCAGCCACAACACCCCCAGCACCGCCACCAGCACCACACTCACCTTGTCGATCGGGGCCACACCGGATACCGGCCCCAGCTGCAGGGCGCGGAAGTAGCAGAGCCAGGAGATACCGGTAGCCAGGCCCGAAAGCACCAGGAAGTTGAGGCTGCGGCGCGAGATCTCGGGCAGGGAGCGCCACTCGCCGCTGACGCTCACCACCGCCGCCAGCAACCCCAGCACCACCACGGTGCGCACAAAAGTGGCCAGATTGCTGGGAATGCCCTCCACCCCCAGCTTGGCCAGCAGAGCGGTGATGGCCGCAAACAGCGCCGCCAGCACGGCCCACACTTGCCAGCCGCTGAAGAGTTGGGGCATGGGAGGGGGACCGGGGCGTGTCCCCATGCTGGCGCCCCAAACCTCAGCAGGCCTCATCGGCGTCATGGGCGAAGCGGTTGTAGAGAAAATCAAGGGCGCTGTTGCGTAACTCGTAATAGCGGGGGTCTTCCATGATGTCCTCGCGGCTGCGGGGCCGCGGGAAGTCAATCGACAACACCTCGCCGATGCCGGCCGAGGGACCGTTGGTCATCATCACCAGGCGATCGGCCAGGAACAGCGCCTCGTCAATGTCGTGGGTGATCATCAGCACCGTGCACTTCTGGGTGTTCCAGATTTGCAATAGTTCCTCCTGCAGCTCCTCTTTGGTGATCGCATCGAGGGCGCCGAAGGGCTCATCAAGGATCAGCACCTCCGGGCGAATCGACAGGGCCCGGGCAATCGCCACCCGCTGCTTCATGCCACCGGAGAGCTGGGTGATGCGCTTGTCGGCCGCCGCCGTCAGGCCAACCATCGCCAGATGCTCCATGGCGATCTCGCGCTTCTGGTGCTGGCTGAGGTGGGGCTGCACCGCATCAATCGCCAGGTGCACATTGTCATAGGCCGTCATCCAGGGCAGCAGGGCATAGCCCTGGAACACAACCATGCGGTCGGGGCCCGGCTTGCGGATCGGCTGACCATCAAGCAACACCTGGCCAGAGCTGGGGGTGGCGAAGCCGGAAACCATGTTGAGCAAGGTGGATTTGCCACAGCCGGAGTGGCCGATCACGCAAACGAATTCGCCGCGATTCACCTCCAGGTTGATGTCCGCCAGCACCGGATAGGGGCCGCGGGGGGTGGCATAGACCTTGGAGAGCTGCTCGAAGCGCAGCAGGGGCGGCTGAGTTGTTGTGCAGGCGGGGGAGCGGGTCAGGGTGTCAGGGACAGGCATGGAGGGGATGACGGTGGGATGAAAACAAGGAGTCCAATAATATAGAAATATCGAGCTATTGCAATCTTGGTTAGTTTTATTCGGGGACGAACGCGTTCGAAGCTGAAGCGTCTGCAGCCCTCAGCTGCCGAGCGCCCGGGGCGTGCCGATCGGGATCTCCGCGATGCTGAAGTCGCGATGCACGGGCACGGCGTTGAGATAGTCGATCGGGTTGTCGACATTGAAGGGGCGACCGTCAAACAGTTCGATCGGACCGCGCTTGTAGCTGACGGCATCAAGCCCCAGTTCGCGGGCGGCGGTGCTGAACACCCCCACGGCACAGATGCGCTCGAGAATCTCGACATAGTTGCGGGGGAAGGGAATCTCGCCCCAGCGGGCCAACTGGGTGAGGATCCAGAGGTGCTCGCTGCGGCTGGGTCGATTCACACCCTTGCCGAAGAACAGATGGTGGGGAACGGTGGAACTGCCATCGGCACCGGTTTCACTGAACCAGATCACCTCCTTCTTCATGCCGAGGTAACGGCGATCGCTGAGCAATTCGCTCATCTCGCCCCAGTGGCTCGGTTCGGCGCAGTACTGGCAGGCCTCCAACAAGGCCTTGGTGAGGGCGATGTGGGTGTTGGGATAGGCCAGAGCCCAATCCTCGCGCACCCCCAGCACCTTGCCGGGATGGCCAGGCCAGATCGCCAGATCGCCCGCCACCGTGAAGCCATGGCCGTCCGCCAGCGCCCGGTCGAGCCAGGGGGCGCCGATGCAGAAGCCGTCGATGCTGCCGTCCTTGAGGTCGGCCAGCATCTGGGCCGGCGGAATCGTCTGCAGGTGCACATCGTGATCGGGATCGATCGCGTGGGAGGCGAGCCAGTAGCGCAACAGCAGGTTGTGCATCGAGGCCGGATGGACGATGCCGAGCCGGTGCGGTTCGCGCTGATGGCTCAGCAGATAGCGGCGGTAGTCGTCAACGTTGTGGACGCCTTCATCGGCCAATCGCTTGGCCAGGGTGATGCCATTGCCATTACGGCTCAGGGTCAGGGAGCTGACGACGGGCAACGGCGTGCCGCCATGGCCGCCAGCTGCCATCCAGGACGGCATGCCGGAGGGCATCAGGGCCGCATCAAGGGTGCCGTCCACCAGGCCATCGGTGACGCCGCGCCAGCTGGTTTCGCGCACCAGCTGTACCGCATCGAGGCCATGCTTGCTGAAGAACCCCTTGGCCTCCGCCACCGCCAGGGGCGCGCAGGCGGCCAGGGGCACAAAGCCGAGGTCGAGATTCACCTTTTCGAGGCCATGGCGGGCCAGCACCTTGTGGGGCTTGGCCTGCCATTGCTTGACCCGCTTCTGGCGGTTGAGGAAATAGATGATCTCGGAGCGCAGGCTGTAGTAGCTGGGGTGGTGCACCACCGAGAGCCGCTGGCGCGGCCGCGGGATGTCGACCTCGAGAATGCCGCCGATCACCGAACCGGGCCCGTTGGTGAGCATCACGATCCGGTCGGAGAGCAACACCGCCTCATCGACGTCGTGGGTGACCATCACGGCGGTGAGATCGTGCTCATTGCAGATCTGCATCAGCTTCTCCTGCAGATTGCCCCGCGTCAGCGCATCAAGGGCCCCGAAGGGTTCATCAAGCAACAGCAGCTTGGGCTTGATCGCCAGGGCGCGGGCGATCGACACCCGCTGGCGCATGCCGCCGGAAAGTTCGCTGGGACGCTTATGGCCAGCAGCACCCAGACCCACCATGGCGATGTGCTCGTCGACCACGGCATCGCGCTCGGCCTTGGCCAGGGAGGGCATCACCTCGTCGACGGCCAAGGCGATGTTGTCGCGCACGCTGAGCCAGGGCAGCAGCGAATAGTTCTGAAACACCACCATCTTGTCCGGCCCGGGGCGCCGCACCGCCTCGCCATCGACCAGCACCGTGCCGACCGTGGGCAGATCGAGGCCGGCGATCATGTTGAGCAGGGTGCTCTTGCCGCAGCCGGAGTGGCCGATCAGGGAGATGAACTCCCCCTTGCGAATGTCCAGATCGATTCCTTTGAGAGCGAGGTAGGTATTGCCGCCACTGAGGGGGAAACTCTTGTCGATCTCCTGGACTTGAACGAGGGTTGTCATAGCATGGGTAAGCGTTGGATCAGCAGGCGTTGAATCAGTAGGCGCTAGCTCAGGGAAGGGTGGACCTTCAACTCACACTGAGTGAGGAGAAGTGAATCCTTCGAGATTGTGAAAAGCCAGGTAAAAACAGAGCAGCATCGCCACGATCAGGGTGAGACGCACCAGCAGGAAGGGCAGCACGATCTCCTTACGGAACAGGGACTGCTCAAAGGATTGCAAGCGTTGGCCGAAGCGATGAAGCTGAAGCAACAAGGAGTTGAACATGGGCTTCACTGCCCCGCCGCGATGCGGTTCTGCAGCCACACCATCAGGCGATCGAGGATCAGGCCAATGGCACCGATCCAAATCACACCGAGAATGATGTCGGACACGTAGCTGTTCTGATAGGCGTCCCAGATGAAAAAGCCGATGCCAGGCGTGCCGGGCATCACGATTTCAGCGGCGATGATCGCCAGCCAGGCCAGACCGATCGAGATCCGCAGACCCGTAAAGATGTAGGGCAGAGCCGAAGGGATCAGGACCTTGGTGAAGAAGTTGCGGTTCGACATCTGCAGCACCAGCGCCACATTGCGGTAGTCCTGCGGGATCTGACGCACTCCTTCGGCCGTGTTGATCAGAATCGGCCAGATCGAGGTCACGAAGATCACGAAGATGGCAGCCGGCTGGTTGTTCTGGAACAGCACCAGGGCAATCGGCACCCAGGCCAGCGGCGCCACCATGCGCAGGAACTGGAACAGCGGATCCAGGGCCCGATCCAACCCTTTGTTCAGACCGACGGCGATGCCGGCAGCGATGCCGACCACAGCCGCCAGGGTGTAGCCAAGGGCAACGCGACTGAGGCTGCTCATCGCGTGCAGAAACAGGCCTTTATCGAGGCCGCCACGATCGAAGAAGGGATAGAACAGCAGCTCTCGGGTGCGCTCTTCGGTGAACAGGCTGAGTGGACCGGCCAGTTTGGTGAGGCCGAGTGTGGCGCTGAGCTGCCAGAAGAGCAGGAAACCACCGATGCCGAACAAGGGCGGCAGCAGAGTTTTGCGCGTCTGTTTCCACCAGAGGGATAGAGCGGAAGGGGGCCGATCGCCGCGACTGGAGGTGGGGTTGGTGCTGATCGTCATGGGGACAATTCCTGGAGTTGGAGAGGAAGAAACGGCTCGTCGTAGAAAGAGCTGATCCAGGCGAAAAGCCGTATGGAGAGAAGGGCCCGCCACCGGCCTGGTGGGCAGCGGGCCCGGGGCGGTTACTTCTTGATCTTCAAGGAATCCAGATAGGCCTGGGGATTCTCCGGGTCATAAACAATGCCGTCAAAGAAGGTCTCTTTGCCGCGGCTGGATCCGCTGGGGATGTCCTTGGCAGGCACCCCAACCGCCTTGGCGGCCTGCTTCCAGAGATCCTCCCGCGTCACCTTGTCGTTGATGGCCCTGGCCTGCTCGATGGTGTCGACGGTGCCGGGGAAGAACTTCCAGCGCATCGACTCCAGCAGGAACCACAAGGTGAGGCTCTTGTAGGGATAGGAGATCACCCCGCGATCGCTGCTCCAATACAGAGGGCCCAGCTTGGGATCGGTTTCGGGTGTGCCACGGGCGCCGATCTTGTACTGGCCCTTGAGGGCTTTCTGCAGCACCGGCAGTGGCATGTTGTACCACTTGCGAGAGCTGAGGATTTTGGCGGCCTCGTCCTTGTTTTCTGGCTTATCCAGCCACATCTGGGCTTCGATCAGGCCTTTCAGCAGGGCTACCGCCGCCTTCGGATACTTGTCCACCCAGTCGGAGCGCACAGCCAGATACTCTTCCGGGTGAACTTTCCAGATCTGGGCGGTGGTGGCCGCGAGATAGCCGATGTTGTCTGCCGTGATGCGGGAGGGCCAGGGCTGATTGACCGACACATCTCACCCGAGACGCTCATGCGACAGCGAGCGACAGCGGATCGCGGCGCTGAGGCTGTGATCGTGGTGGCAGTTCAATCCGCGTGAACCAGGGCTGCTTCCGGCGGCGCCTGACGCCGCGGCTGGGAATGCAGGGCCCCA
>CAMBZX010000030.1 GCA_945872185.1 Synechococcus sp. UW140
CTCTGCCACTGCTGAATCTCCAGCCATCGATGCCCGCAACGTCACGATCAACGTCGACGCTGTGGACGTATCACCCGTGGATCCCCAGAAACGTCAGGATTGAAGTGTTATTGACCGACTGGATTGAAATCGAAACCATAAATATCGACTCAAATCAACGATTAGGATTGCTTCGTGACCAGTAATAGTTGCCTTGTGACCAAGGGCTTGTGAGTTCAGCCAGCCTTCTGGTAGAGCTGTGCTTTGCTGCTCTCAGTATTGTTTGCTCCATGGAATGAGTTTGGTTTCTGTTGTCAATGGCCGCTTGATTCAGGCGACCACGCCCTGCCGCTGCAGCTCAGCTAGGCGGCGTTCGCGCAGGTGCAGAAACAACGGGGCCCCGCACGCAAAAGCAATCAGGATGCAACTCAGTAGCACCCAGGCCAGCCCGCGCATGTTGAGGCGTCGGCTCTCTACCACCATCCAGATCGTCACCGCCGTGGCGCCGACGGCCAGATCCCTGGCGAGGGATTGGGAGGCTGGATTAGCATTAGCTAGGGATATGAATAAACCAAGATCAAAACTTGAGCCGTAGTTCTGGATGAAATCCCAGTTGGCAAGCCAGGGAAGGACGGCACCAGCAATGCTCAAGGCCAGATAGATCCAGGCCATCACGGGCAGGGGTGCCGATTGGCTGGCTGAATCTTCCATCTGCATGGCGTTGGCTGGCTCGTGTTGATCCTTGGGGTTCTGGATTGGATTCATGGTTGGTAGGGCTGGGGTGGCGCATCGGGCTGTTCCGGATCCCATTGCATCACGTCCTGTTCGACCCGATCGAGCAGCTGTTCGCAGCGGCTCGCATAATTCTGGGCCCGCTCATAGAGGCCGGCCATCGCCTCAATATCCAGGTCACTGGCCTGCAGTTGGGCCAGGCAAAGTGCCAGGGCGGCCTGGGCCTCCCGGTAGCTCAGATCGGCACTGATGTCCAAGTGCTCTTCTGGCGGTGCTGGTTCCTTTGTGGGCTTGCCTTTGGTGCCTGTGCTGGCTCGTTGGCGTTTGGCTGGCTCTGGCATGGGAGTGGGATCTGGGGCCGGTTCGGGGGGAGGGGTGGCTGGTGCTGGCTGTGCTGTCAATGGCTTCGATTCCTGGCGATCAACCGGCCGCCGCTCCCGTTCGGGGGCCAGAGGCTACCGAAAGCGGCTGCCGTTGCCGCACCTCGGCGCCCAGCAGGCCGTCGCCCAGTTCGACGCTGATTTGGTCGCCTGCGGCCACAGCTGAGATCGAACGCACCAGTTTCCCTTGTCCATCCCGCACCAGGGCGAAACCCCGCTCCAGAAGATGGCGGGGGGACAGGGCCTGCAGCAGGGCCAACTGCTGCCTCAGCCCTTGCCGTTGCCTCTCCAGCAGTTGGTGTGGGTGCACGGTCGCCAGGCGCTGTTGATCGCGATCCAGCTGCTGCCGTACCGCTTGCAAGCGCAGGTTCAGCAGTTGGTTGAGATGGCGCCGGTGCTGGGCCAGCCCCAACCGTTCCGTTTGCCGGTCCGGCAATAGAGCCACCAGCGCCGCCGTGGGTGTGGCCGCTCGGTAGTCCGCCACCAGGTCGGCGATCGTGGTGTCGTCTTCATGGCCCAGGCCGCAGACCACCGGGACTGGACAGGTGGCCAGACAGCGGGCTAACGCTTCGCCGTCGAAGACAGCCAGGTCCTCACGGCTACCGCCACCGCGGGCCAGCACGATCGCGTCCAGTTGCAGGTCCCTGGAGCGGACACTGAGGCGCTCGATCGCTGCCCGGATCTTGGCTTCCACCGGCCCCTGCACAGGGATGGGTACCACCACCAAGGCAGTGGCGGGCCAGCGTTCCTTGGCTGTGCGCAGCATGTCGGCCAGGGCGGAACTGGGCACACTGGTGAGCAGGGCAATGCGCCGGGGCCAAAGTGGCAGGGGGCGCCGGCGTTCGGGATCGAACAATCCCTCCGGTTCCAGTACCGATCGCACCTGCTCGAACTGGCGCAGCACTGCCGTCAGGCTGGGCCGCAGATCGAGGATCTGCACCGTTAGCCGGGCCTGGGCTGCCCAGAAGTTGAGCTTGCCGACCACCACCACCCCATCGCCCTCTTCCGGCACAAAGCTCAGTTTCTGCAGCTGGGAGGCCCAGATCACCGCCGGGATTGAAGCTTGGCCGTCGGTGAGGGTGAGCCAGAGATGGCCCTTCTTCAACTGGGGCCGGCTGACCGTGGCATCGACCAGGAAGCGGGGGGCAAAACCCCGCTCCAACAGGCTGCCGATGGCTTCGTTGAGTTGGGCGACGCCGTAGCGGGGCAGCGCGCCGCTGAGTTGGGAGACGCTCAATGGCTGAGTTGGCGGTACTGCAGCCACCAGTAGAGGCTCACGCTGCCGGCCACCAGGGCCAGGCCGCGTCCGATCGGGTGATCGAGGCGCACCAGGCCGATACCGGTGATCACCAGCGCCGTGCTGAGCAACCTGGCTCCGTCGCGTCGGTTGCCGGCGAAGAAGCGGGTGGGGCGGCTCACTCAGGCCTGGCAACGTCTGCTGAGCTTAGAAGCGTGGTGCCCAACGCCCGTAGGGCCCAGCAGGCAGAACCCAGGACCAATGGAGCGGGAGTGCTCGAGCAATACCCGCTTGGTAGGCGTCTCCTGCTGAGCCGTGGGGAAAATCTTCAGCCATTCTGGTCACCACTGGTATGCGCTTAAGAGATGGCAGTTATTCCGGTCTCATTTTCGTTTAACTGCGCCGCCGCTACCCCAAAAGCCGGTTTTCATCGGCGCTACGCATTCGCCATGGTCCGTGGCTGGGATCTTTGGGTGCCTGAAAATGGGCCGAGTTTCCCAATCATTGTCCAAGGAAAGTAAAATTCTCTAGGGGCGCGATCGCACAGGGTTTCTAATGGGATTCTGCGTTTTTTATGTGGCTCCCGACGATCAACTTGAGGGCCGAGGGTTGCTGTTCTTCTCTATCCGTCTTGTTGGGCGAATCAAGTGAGGCCTGTGTAGGCTCTTGTCGCTCTCCGGGGTTTATTTGGTCAAAACCGAAGCATTTGAAGCTTGGGAGCCCATTGGGCCTTGGTTGTGGTCGGATACTTCTTCGCCAACTAAAAATCCAGCACTCATCCGCTTTGGGGGCGACAAGAATATGCTGGAGATGCCTTCTGAAGGATTTGCAGAAGTTTCTTCAGTAGGTCAATTATTCGTATCGACCCGATTCCTATTGAAGGAGCTCAGGGGCCCTGAGTGTGAAGACGGAGGGCTGAAGCGTCTGGTGCTGAGGCCAGTGCCCAGGGCGGCCAGGCCTTCAGCCGAGTCCGATCTGGGCCAGAATCCCTTGACCGGTGAGCAGTTCGGTGGCTAGTCCGATCACGAAGCCCAGCATGGCGAGACGGCCATTCCAGGTTTCGGCAAAGTTCACAAAACCAAAGCGGGGCTGGGAAGCGTCGGCCATGGGAGGAGTTCTGAGAGCTTTTTGATTGTAACGTTTTTGGATCAACCCTTGACTGTAGTCGTTGTTGCGTTTTCTGGATTTTGCCTCTATTGGGTTCGGGGCGGCGGTCATGGTGGTTGAGGTGTTGTCCGCTCCATTTCCCGGCGCGCTCCGGCAGCGCTTGCAGGCCCAGGTGGCGGCCCCGCTCCCGGCTCAGCCGGAGTTGGTCTTGGTGACCGATCTCGATGGCACCTTGCTGGCGGGGCCATCCCCCTGGCGCCGTTGGCTGTATCGCTGGCTGGTGCGGGAGCGCCATCGTGTTCTGCATGTGTTCAGCACCGGCCGTGATCTGCGCTCGGTGGCCCGGGTGCTGGCGGCCGAGCCCGAGTTGGGGCTTGCTGCCCCTCACCTGATCATCAGCGACGTGGGCTGCACTGTCGCCTGTGGGCTGAGCCTGGAGCCCCTGCCTTTGGCGGTCGATCCGATTGAGGCACGTTGGCGAGGCCTGCCGGAACGCCTGCTACCCCAGTTGGCGCTGATTCCCGGTGTGGCCTCCGAGCCGGTGACGGCCGATCGGCGTCTGGCCTACTGCGTTGATGTGGCGGCGCTCGATAGCAGCTTGTTGCGGGCGCTTGAGATCCATGGGGTGGATTGCCTGCTCTCCGGCGGCCGCTATCTCGATGTGTTGCCTGCCGGTGTGAACAAAGGCAGCACCCTGCTGGCCCTGCTCGAGTGGCTGGAGGTGGCGCCCCACCTGGTGCTGACCGCCGGCGATAGTCTCAACGACCTCGCCATGTTCGAAACCGGCCTGGCCTCGGTGATGATGGCCAATGCTGAACCTGGCTTAGTGGCGCATCTGCCGCGGTTGCCGGCCACTTATCAGGCCAGAGCGGAAGGCTGTCAGGGGATTGTTGAGGGGCTGCATCATTTCGGCTTCACGGCGCTGCTGGAGGGGCGTGCTTCCGCCCGTGTCGGTTGCGCCGTATGAGGCCTGCACATCGACTGGCCGCAGGGCGGGTTGGAAGCACACGGCCCTCGCTCCCCTTCCGTTGAAAGGTGAAGTGGCCTGGGCTTGCTTCAGTCGAAGCCGTGGAGCCTGCTCCTGTTTTGACGGGCGTTCTGCGGGGGCAACGGGCCTGGATGTCTCCGCGCTCGGTTCTCACCCTTGGCCGGCAGCCCTGGCCAGCGCCGCCTTGGTGAGCGCGGTGGCGATCCCTTGGCGGGGATCCTCCGGCCAGGGGTGTTTCGGATAGCGCCCCCGCAGCTCCCGGCGCACCTCCCCATAGCCGCTGTCCCAGAAGCGGCCCAGATCCTGGGTGATCGCTGCGGGGCGTCCGGCCGGTGACAGAAGTTCCAGGGTGAGGGGCAGCCGGCCCTGCAGCAGGCAGGGCGTGTCCTGGCAGCCGAACATCTCCTGCAATTTCACCGCCAGGACTGGCCCCTCCCGTTCATAGCGGATGGGCAACGAGCGGCCGGAGGGCACCTGCAGGGTCGGCGGCAACAGGTTGTCCAATTCCCGGCGCTTCGGCCAGTCCAGATCCCCCCAGAGGGCTTCGATCAGATTCAGCCCCTGCAACTCCTGGACACTGCGATGGCCCTCCAGATGGGGAGCCAGCCAATGCTCCAGGGTTGCGGCCAGATGTGATTCGCAGCGGTCCGGCCAGGGGGTGCCTAGCAGTCGGTGGGCCAGGTCCAGCCGCTGCCGCAGCTCCCGGCTGCGCTCGCACCAGGGCAGGGCCTCCAGGCCGAGCTGCTGCAGGCCCTCCAGCAGGGCCGTGACGATGGCCTGGTCGTCAGCTTCGGGCCAGGGTTGACGCTCCAGCACCAAGGCGCCCAGGCGCAGCAGCCGTTCACAGCGCACCCGCTGCGCTTTTCGGTCCCAGACGGCCTGCTGCAGGCGTTCGCCTTCGCGCGCCGCCAGCTCCGCCAGCAGGCCATCGTTCAGGGGAACTGCCAGCAGCACCCGGGCCTCTGGGCCCTGGTCGTCCAAGCAGGCAATGGCCAGGGCCCGGCAGTTGGCCAGGGGATCATCGGGATGGAGCAGGGCGCCCCGCCCGCCCCGCAGCAGCCAGCGGCCATCGCCGCTGCCCCGGTTGAGGGCCACCCGTTCCGGATAGGCCCAGCTCACCAGGCGGGCCGCGATGGTGTCCACGCTCTCCACCGGCTGTGGCGTTGGGCTGGCTGCTGGCGGGGCCGGCCGGGAACTGGCGCTGCCCGAACGCAGCTGTCGCTGCAGCTGGGCCTTGAGTTGGTGCAGCTGGCGGCGTTGTTGTTCGCGGCCATCGCGTTGGTTGTGGGAGAGCCAGTCGAGGCGTCGCAGCAGGTCACAGCCGGCTAAGCGGCGATCGAGCGGATCCCGTTCGCTCAGCAGCACCGCCAGGCTGCAGCCCAGTTCCAGCCAGCCCCGCTCCTCGGCCAGCAGCAACATGTGGGCCAGGCGCGGATGCAGTCCGAGGCGGGCCATGGCCTGCCCATGGGCGTTGATCCGGCCATCGCTGTTGAGTCCACCGAGTTGGATCAGCAGGCGCTGGGACTCCGCCAGTGCGGACTGCGGCGGCGGGTCGATCCAGGCGAGCTCCTGCCCCAGACCCGCCCCCCAGGCGGCCAGTTGCAGGCAGATCGGCAGGGGATCCACCTCCAGCAGTTCCGGGGTGTCATAGGCAGGTCGCCGCTGCTGTTCCGCCGCCGACCACAGCCGCAGGCAACGGCCCGGGCCCAGGCGACCGGCTCGACCACGGCGCTGCTCGGCGCTGGCCTGGCTGGCAGGCACGGTGACCAGGCCATCCATGCCCGTGGCCGGATCGAAGCGGTTGCGGCGGCTGAGGCCGCTGTCGATCACCAGCCGCACTCCGGCGATGGTCAGGGAGCTTTCGGCGATCGCTGTCGCCAGCACGATCTTGCCGGCAGCGTGGCGGGCCGGTGCCATCGCCTGCACCTGGGCCTCCAGGCTCAGCTGGCCATGCAGGAGCGCCAGCTCTGGCTCCTGGCCCCAGTCCGTGGCCTCAATGGCCCGCTGGCTCGCCAGCAGTTCCCGCTGCCCGGGCAGGAAAATCAGCACGGTTTCAGCTGCGCTGCGCTGGTCGAGCCAGTGGGCCTCCAGGGCCCGCACCATCTGCAGTTCCAGCCGTTCGTCCTGGCGGCTCACCTGGTGTTGCATCGCCACGGGCCAACTGCGCCCCTTGCTCTCTATCACCTCAGCCCCGTCCAGCCGCGCCGCCAGTGGGGCCAGATCGAGCGTGGCGGACATCAGCAGCAGGCGCAGATCGGGGCGCAGCAGCTGGCGGGCCTGACGCAGCAGGGCCAGGGCCAGATCGGCCTCGGCAGAACGTTCGTGGAATTCGTCCACGATGACGCAGGCCACCCCATCCAGCTCCGGATCGGCCTGCAGACGCCGCAGGAACAGGCCGGCGGTGACCACCTCCAGCCGGGTGGCCGCGGAGGTGCGGCTCTCCAGCCGAACGCTGTAGCCCACCCGGCCGCCCAAGGGTTCTCCCAGGGCCAGGGCCAGGCGGGCGGCGGCATTGCGGGCCGCCAGCCGGCGGGGTTCCAGCATCACGATGCGCGCGTCTGCCCCCAGGCTCTCCAGCAGGGTCAGGGGCACCCGGGTGGTCTTGCCGGCTCCGGGTGGGGCCTGCAGCAACAGGGTCGATCCCGGCTGGATCAGGGCCTGGCGGATCGCCCCAAGCTGGGCGTCGATCGGCAGGCTATCAGGGTTCAAGGCAGGCCAGGGCGCCAGTTCAGCGCACGTGGCGGATGCCATCCACCGGGTGATAGGCCTCGCCGGTGGTTTCCTCGTAGACGATCGCCGGCAGACCGGTTTCGAACATCGTTTGCAGGGCCTCCTTCAGGTAAGGGTTCCAGCCGCCAGTGCTCACCTTGCCGTGGCGCACGGTCCAATCCCAGGTGCCCTGCAGATCCCTGGGGATGCGGCCCTCGCGATCGCGCCGGGCCACTAGATCCTGCGATTCCACGATGCCGACCAGGATCGGATCTTTGCCGTAGGAAGGGGTGAGGCTGAGTTCGAGGCGGATCGGATCGTCCTTGATCAGCTTCAGGCGGAAACGGGGCGGCAGCTTGAGGCCATTGAGCACTGCAGCCACGATTCGGGTCCTTTGGTCCACCATCAACCTCCGACGGAGTGCGTGTTCGTAGCGCTGAGCCTATTCAGCCGCGGTCCGCCGAAGATCTGCCCTTCAGGCCAGGTCTTCCGGCCGGGCCGGCTGCTCGTTATCGCCGCTGAAACGAACGGTCAGCAGGTCTTCGCTGGTGAGCTGGCCTTCCGCGTCCAGCAGTTCGGGGTGGATCGTCAACCGGCCGGTGCGGTCTGTCGCCGCCGATCGGCTGCGGCCGCTGGATCCAGCCCCGCCGCGCTCGGAGGCCGAACCCCTGTCGCCGGGTCGGGGTACGGCCTGGAAACCCTGGGCCATCACGCGGAAGGCTTGCCAAAGGAGCACTAAAAAGCAGGCTCCGTAGAGGAAGGGGATCAATTGAGAGACGAAGGTGGGCATGGCGAGGGATGACCCTGGCTAGCGGCAGGTCAGAAATGAACGCGCCGGATCGCGTCTATCATCGCTCCTGCGGCGTGGAGCTGGAAGCCAGCATCCAGGCCCAGAGCGTGGTGCAGGCGGCTCCGAAGGCAAGAAAGGCCAGGAGCAGGTGGCTGGTGTCCATGGGCCGTTGGAAAACTTTACAAATCATAGGCCGTGCGTCAGGTGGCTGGTCGGTTTGCCTCCCCTTCCCCTCGGCTGGACGGGCTGACTACGGTTCTTTTTCGCTCTCCGTCGTTCCCATGTCCCCCATCCGCGCCCTCTCCCGCGGCGTTGTCGGTCTGGCGGCGACGGCCCTGGTGGTGTCTCCCGCCTCGCTGCTGCCCGCTCCCTCGCCCCCTGCGCGGGCCCAGGCCCTCGCCAGTCCAGCCGCTGCTTCCCTGGGGCGTCAGTCGTTTGTCGCTGCCGCCGTGCGCCGGTCCGGTCCGGCGGTGGTCACCATCGACACCGAGCGCATCGTGGCGGCTCAGGCCGGTCCTGGGGGGCTGCCCAGGGGACTGATGAGTGATCCCCTCTTCCGCCAGTTCTTCGGGCTGCCCCAGATGGCCACGCCGCCCGCCCAGCGCACCGAGCGCGGCCAGGGCAGCGGCTTTGTATTTCAGGCCGATGGGCTGGTGCTTACCAATGCCCACGTGGTGGAACGCAGCGATCGGGTGACCGTTGGTTTCCAGAACGGTCAGCGGGTGGAGGGCAAGGTGGTTGGCCTTGATCCGATCACCGATCTCGCCGTGGTGCGCCTGTTGGGAGGAGGCTCCTGGCCCGTGGCGCCGCTGGGGAACTCCGATGGCCTGCAGGTTGGGGACTGGGCCATTGCTGTCGGCAATCCCTTTGGGCTCGATCACACGGTGACGCTCGGCATTATTAGTAGCCTCAATCGCAATGCCGCCAAGCTGGGGATCAGCGACAAGCGCCTTGATCTGATTCAGACCGACGCGGCGATCAACCCCGGCAATTCAGGCGGACCCTTGCTCAATGCCGATGGTGAAGTGGTGGGGATCAACACCCTGGTGCGTTCAGGCCCCGGGGCCGGCCTGGGCTTTGCCATTCCGATCAACCGGGCTCGCTCCATTGCCCAGCAGCTGGTCACCAGTGGCAAGGCGAGCCATCCCATGATTGGCGTCGGCCTCGATCGGGTGCGTACAGCCCAGGGAACCGTGGTGGAAGGGGCTCTGATCGCCAGCATCCAGGCCGGTGGTCCCGCTGAACGGGGCGGGATTCGGCAAGGCGACGTGATTGTGGCGGTGGCTGGCCGACCGGTGCGCTCGCCCGCTGATGTGATCAGCGCGGTGGATGCTGCCGATGTTGGTCGTCCGCTGCTGATCACGGTGACCCGGGCTGGGGTGGGTCAGCAACTTCAGGTGGTTCCCCAGGCTCTGGTGCAGACCGGCTCGCGCTGAGGGCGATCCTGGGCCCGGAGAGTGGTGAGCCCGCTCCGGGTCCAGGTGCTTCAGCCGTGGCGGGTTTCAGAGCACGTCATGAGCCTGCATCCCCTGGTTGCCGTCCTTGGGGATCAGAGCTTCGAGGGCGGCGGGATCGAGGGCCAGTTCGCCGCTGAAGCGCGGCGCTCCTCCCAGCTGCTGCCGCATGATCCACTGGGTGGCTGCCTTCTGGCTTTGCCAGGCCTGGAGCAGTTGCTTGGCCAGGCCACGCAGGGCCTGGGCATCCCCGGTGGCATCGATCGCCCGGGTCATGCGCTCGAGTTCGAATTTCTGGCCAAGGCTGAGGGCGAGAGGTTCGGACATGACGGGCAATGCGATGGAACGTGGTCGATGAACCACCCCAAAGCTACAAAGTGTTTCAAGGAGCCACGTATCGAAAGTGACAGGCGTAGTGGCCGCGTCAGCGAATCAAGGTGCGCCGCGCTCACGGTGCCCGGTGGCGGCTATGGGCGCAGGGCTTTCGCCCTCGGCGCTCTGGTGCCATGACTGGGTTCGGCGGGTTCGGGCTTGAGGCGGTGGGGCGTCGGCCTTCGCTGATTTGAAGTTGCTCACCGGCTGGGCTGACCTGGTTCCCGGCGGCGCTGGCACTGCGCAGCTGTCAGTCGGAAGCAGGCGTTCAGAAGCAGTCGCATCCACCCCAGGCTCGTTCAGGCCGGACCAACCGATCTGGAGCCTGCCAAGGGGCCCTGTCCCAGGCGGGTTGAAGGGCCCAGGCCGATCGCCTGTCATGTGCTGGCGACCCACGCCCCTACCCCTTGCCGGCTTTGGTCTTGCGGGACTGGGCCTTGCGCGCCTCCTCCTTCGCCTGCTGTTTGAGTCGGTTGGCCTCCCGTTTGCGCTCCTGTTCAAGGCGCACCTGGTCCTGGTCCACCGCTGCGGCCTCCTCGCGTTTCTTTTCGAGGTAGTAGGCGTAGTCGCCCCGATAGAGCACCAGCTCGCCATCGCGCAGTTCGACGATCTTGTTGGCGATCTGGCCAATGAAGTAACGATCGTGAGAGACAACCAGGGCGGCCCCCTGATACTCCTTCAGGGCATCCTCGAGCATCTGTTTGGCCGGAATGTCGAGGTGGTTGGTGGGTTCGTCGAGCACCAGCAGGTTGCAGGGGCTGAGCAGCATCAGCGCCAGGGCCAGGCGGGCCTTCTCGCCCCCCGAGAGCTTGCCCACCTCCTTGAATACGGCGTCGTTGCTGAAGCAGAAGCTGCCCAGCAGGGAGCGCACCTGGGTCTGGGTCCAGTCCGGTACAGCTTCAAACAGGGTGTCGATCACGGTTTTGCTCAGATCGAGGGCTTCGGCCTGGTTCTGCTCGAAGTAGCCGGCGATCACGTTGTGCTCCCCCAGGCCAGCGCTGCCCTCATCCGCTGGCTCCATGCCCATCACCAGCCGCAGCAGGGTGGATTTGCCGGCACCATTGGGCCCCACAAAGGCGATGCGATCGCCCCGTTCCACTTCGAGGTTGGCGCCGAGGAAGAGGATCTTGTCGCCATAGCTGTGGGTGAGGTTCTCGATCACCGCCACCTGGCGCCCGCAGCGCGGTGCCGGTGGGAATTGGAAGCGGGGTCCGCCGATGGATTCCTCCGGCGCCTCGATCCGCTCCACCTTGTCCAGCAGCTTCTCGCGGCTCTTGGCCTGGGTGCTGCGGGTGGCGCTGGCCCGGAAACGGTCGATGTAGGCCTGCTGGCTGCTGAGTTCCTTCTGCTGCCGTTCAAAGGCGGCCTGGCCGGCCTCCCGCTCCAGCCGCTTCTGGTCCAGGTGCTGGCTGTAGGTGCCCAGGTAGGTGCGGGAGATGCCCCGTTCCGTTTCGACGATCTGGTTGCAGACGCGATCGAGGAAGGCCCGGTCGTGGCTGATCACCACCAGGGGCACGCTCTGGCCCCTGAGGTAGTCCTCCAGCCACTGGATCGTCTCGACATCCAGGTGGTTGGTGGGTTCGTCGAGCAGCAGCAGGTCGGGTTCCTGCAACAGGATCTTGCCGAGGGCAATGCGCATCTGCCAGCCGCCGGAATAGTCGGCCACCAGTTGCTCAGCGCCGGCGATCGTGAAGCCCAGGGTCGGCAGCAGCCGATCGATGCGGGCATCGAGTTCGTAGCCGTGCAGAGCCTCAAAACGGCTCTGCAACGTGCCCAGCTCCTGGATCAGGGTGTCGAGATGGTCGGCATCGCTGGCGGCCTGCTCGCTGCCCATGGCCTCCTCCACCTGCTGTTGGCGGTTGAGCACCTCGGCCGCCTCGCCGAAGGCCTGGAAGAGTTCGGCTCGAAGCGTGCGACGGGGATCGACGTCGAATTCCTGCTGCAGATAGACGATCCGGGGTGCCCCCTGCTTCACCACCTGGCCGCTGCTGGCCTCCTCCAGGCCGGCGATGATCCGCATCTGGGTGGATTTGCCGGCGCCGTTGACCCCCACCAGGCCGATGCGGTCGCCCGATTTCACTTCCCAGGTGACGTCCCGCAGCACTTCTCCGGTGGGATAGATCTTGCCGATGCGTTCGAGGCGCAGCACGGGAGCGGGGGGGCCGGGATGGCTGCATCATCCCCTGTCGCCCGGGTCCGGCAGACTGCAGCTGGCCGTTGCAGGCAGCCGTCAGGATGGGGCAGGAATGATCAAACGTTTCGAACAGGTGGCCGCCCTCGTCGTGGCGGCGGGTCTGGCGATCGTCAGTTACTGGCTGTTCTTCAGCTGGGCCCAGGGTGGGGCCCCGGGCCATCGCCAGGCTCCCGGCCAGGAGCGGCGCCATTCCCTGCTCCAGCCAGCCTCAGAGCCCACCACGGGCCTTGATCAACCACTGGCGGGTGGCACTGTCGTCCACGCTGGCCAGGTGGGCCCGCACGTCGTCGGCGGTCACCGGCAAGCCTTCGGTGGCGCCGATTTCGACGATGCGGAGCAGGGCGCCGCTGGGATCCTGCAGCGCTTGCCGGAACAGGGCCTGGGTGAGGTCGCCATCAGCGCTGATGCGCCCGTAGAGCTCGGCGGCGTTGGAGATGCTCATCGCGGCAAATCGGTTGTTCTGACGTTATGAAGGGATGGGCCGCTTCGGCCAGGGACTGGGTGCTGGGGCGGCGCTCAGGCGGCGCTGGGCTGGTTGGTGTCGTCGGTGCCGCTGGCGGAGGCGTCCTCCATGCTGCGGGCGTCGAGGCAGAGCACCTTGCGCAACTGGGCATAGTTGGCGGCTAAGGCCTGGCGTCCCTCCTGCTGGGCCCCGAATTCGGCCCGCTGCAGCACATGGTGCAGGTGGGTCAGCAGATAGGTGCTGATCACGGCCGAGACGAGCACGTCGCTGGGTTCGGCCGTGCGGCGACGGCTGACACGGGGCTTGGCGCTGGGGTCACAGGTTGCGGTCTGGGCCTGGGTCTTGGGGGAACTGGCCATGGATTCGGACCGGCCTGGCAGCCGGAAGGGGGGATGGAGTGGCTAGAGAGAGAGGGTGGACAAAGAGCAATCCAACCCTGATGGTCCACAATCATACTTCTGGATACTACCCTTAACCACCTCTGTACACTCGGTCCTAGCCGTGCGGATCCCCCGGCGCCGTGCCTACCCGTCAGACCTCATCGAGTGGGCGGCCCAAGTCGCCCCGCATCCAGGTGGTGCTGCCGGAAGAGCTCTGTGATCGGCTGTCGGCCTTGGCCGATACCGAATCCCGCACGCTCAGCAACATGGCCAAGGTGCTGATCCAGCAGGGGGTGGAGCGGTTGGAGCGCCTGCAGGCTGATCGGGAGGTGCCCTCCGCTGGTACCGATCGCTTCCGCCAGGTTCTCGAGCGCCAGCAGCGCGACGCCCCCCGGCGCCTGCGGGGCGCACCCAAGCGCCTGAGGCTGCAGCGGCCCGCCGGCTGAAACGGCCTTGGTCAATGTCGCCTTCGACTGGCGGGGCTGGGGCTCAGCCCGGTACGGGCGCGAGGATGCCCAGTAGGCTGGCCTTCGGTGCGCCGGTCACCGACGGCAGAGAGCCCCGCTGGCGCCGCTGCTGCCACCAGGCCAGCAGGGCGAAGGCCAGGGCTTCGCGTTGATCGTCGGCAATGCCCAGCTCCGCCAGGGGCCGCACACGCACGCCGCGGCAGCGCCGCACCAGCTCGGCCATCAGGGTGTCGTTGCGGGCGCCGCCGCCGGCCACCAGCAGCTCCAGCGGAGGGGCCCCTTGGCCCAGGTCCTGCGCCACAACCGCGGCACTGAAGGCGGTCAGGGTGGCGAGGGCGTCGGCTGCCGTGTGCTGGCAACCCAGGGCCTGGATCTCGGCCAGGCGGCGCTCCAGATCGTTGACACCGAACAGCTCCCGGCCCGTGGATTTCGGGGGCCGCTGCTGAAAGTAGGGCTCCTGCAGCCAGCGCGCGATCAGGCTCTCCTGCGCTTGTCCCTGAGCCGCCCAGGCACCGCCCGCATCGAAGCTCAGCTCGCCGGCGCTGAAGTGCTGGGCTGCCAGATCCAGCAAGGTGTTGGCGGGGCCGCAGTCCCAGCCCAGGACGGCGGCGTGGCGATCGGGCCCCGAGATCGGTGGTAGCAGGGTGAGATTGGCGATGCCGCCGAGGTTGAGCAGGGCGCGCCAGCCGCCGATGCCCCCCAGCAGGGCGGCGTCCGTGGCCGGCACCAGCGGGGCCCCCTGCCCGCCGAGGGCCAGGTCGGCGCTGCGGAAGTCGAACACCACAGGCCGCTGCAGCCGTTGGGCCAGCCTTGGCCCCAGCAGCAACTGCCAGCTGGCTCCGATCCGGCCCGGCTCGGGGGGGCGGTGCCACACCGTTTGGCCATGGCAGCCCACCAGCTCGGCCAGGCCCGTGGGATCACAGGCCTGGGCTGCCGTCGCCTGGGCTTCGGTCACCGCTTCAGCCAGTTCAAGCCAAGCCTGGGCTGTGAGCGCTGCGCCCTGGCCGGCTGCCACCAACTGGTGGCGCAGGGTTGGCGGGTAGGGCACGGAGGCGCTGGCCAGAAGGTGCCAGCGGGGGCGGTTCGGCCGGCCGCGAAACTCCGCCAGCACCGCATCGATCCCATCGGCGCTGGTGCCGCTCATCAGGCCCAGAACCTTCATCGCCTCATCGCGACGGCAGGGCTTCCAGCGCTGCGGAGCTGCCCATCACCACCAGCAGTTCGTTCTCCTGCAGCACCTGGGAAGCGGGAGGATTCACGGTCAGCCGGTTCAGCGGTCCGGCTGCCAGCACGCTGACGTTGTAGGTCTTGCGCAGATTCAGATCACGTAGCGACTGGCCCGTAAAGCTGGCTGGCACCCTGATCTCCTCGATGCTGTTGTGGTCATCGAGTCGCAGACGTTCCAGCAGATTGGGGCGCACCAGCTCCAAGCCGAGACGGCTGCCCTGCATTTTGGAGGGGAACACCACCCGATCGGCCCCGACCCGGCGCAGCATCTTTTCGTGCAGATCACTGGTGGCCCGCGAGATCACCTGGCGCACCTGGCTGCCGGCGCTATCGCGCACGATCAGGGTGGCGGTGATGCTGGCTTCGATCGGTTCGCTGATCGCCACCACCACAGTGCCGACATCGAGGGCGCCGGCGGCTCGCAGGGCTTCCTCATCGGTGCAATCCACCACCCGTGCTTCGATCGCCGCATCCTGCTGGCGCAATTCGTCGATGGCGCGCTGGCTCATGTCGATGGCCAGCACTTCAGCACCGGCCCCCAACAGCTCTCGGCAGACGGCACTGCCGAAGCGGCCCACGCCGATGACACAGAAACTGTTGGCGATGCGATCGGCTCCGCCTTGCCACTTCCACCACTGAGTCATTGCCGGATCAGTCAAGGGCCTGGATGGGGTCGGGCCCCTGGCTGGTGGCCGCAGGCCCGACGGGTGAACCTCATGTGTTGGGCTGGGGGGTCATGCGCAGATAGGGGCGGATCTCGGTGACGCCTTTGGGGAACTTGGCGCGGGCCTCCTCGGTGGGGATGGAAGGCACCACGACGCAGTCTTCGCCCTGCTTCCAGTTCACCGGGGTGGCCACCTGGTGGTGATCGGTGAGCTGCAGGGAGTCGATCACCCGCAGAATTTCGTCAAAGTTGCGGCCGGTACTGGCGGGGTAGGTGATCTGCAGGCGCAGCTTCCTGGCTGGGTCGATGATGAACACCGAGCGCACCGTGAGATTGTTGAGCGAATTGGGGTGAACCATGCCGTAGAGGTCGCTGACCTTCTTGTCGGCATCCGCCAGAATCGGGTAGTCGACGGTCGTCTGCTGGGTTTCATTGATGTCGCCGATCCAGCCCTTGTGGCTTTCGGCTGTATCAACACTCAGGGCGATCGTCTTGACGTTGCGCTTCTCCCATTCGGGGCGCAGACGGGCCACCTCACCGAGCTCGGTGGTGCACACCGGGGTGTAGTCGGCAGGGTGGGAAAACAGCACCACCCAGCTATCGGCGCCGAAGTCGTAGAGGTTGATCGGACCGAGCTGGGAGTCCTGGGTGAAATCGGGAACGGTATCGCCGAGCTGCAGCACCATGAACCAGGAAAAGAATCAACCTCACGATGTTGGCACAGCCGCTTCGGAGCTGTTGCCTGCCTCGTCGGGCCAGTGGCGCAGGTGCTCCCGCAGGTTTTGCAGCCCCAGATCGGCGGTTGCCGACACGAACATCATGCTGGGCTCCAGGGCTCGGGCCCGCTCCAGCTCGCTGGCCGGGCAGCGGTCGATCTGATTGCCGATCACCAGTTGGGGCGCCAGTGAGCCGAGGCCTTCCAGAATCGAGCGCACGGTGCGCAGCTGCTCCGGCCAGGCCGGATCGGCCAGATCAACCACCAGCAGCAGGCCATCGGCGTCGAGGGCTTCCTCGATCGTGGAGCGGAACGCCTCCATCAGCTGGGCCGGCAGGGCGCGGATGAAGCCCACCGTGTCGGTGATCAACAGGGGCTGATCGGCGCTGCCCTCGGCATCGATCAAGGTGAGCCGCCGGGTCGTGGGGTCGAGGGTGGCGAACAGCTTGTTCTCCGCCAGCACCGCATCGGCGGCCGCCACCCGGGTGAGGCCATTGAGCAGGGAGCTCTTGCCGGCGTTGGTGTAGCCCACCAGGGCCAGGCGCCGCAGGCCGGTGCGGGCCTGGCGCAGCCGGGCCCGGTGTTCACCGAGCCGTTTCACGTCCCGCTGCAGCCGTTCGACCCGGCGGCTGATGGCACGCCGATCTTTCTCCAGCTGGGTTTCCCCGGGCCCGCGGGTGCCGATGCCGCCCCCCTGCCGCGACAAGCTCAGGCCGCGGCCGGTGAGCCGCGGCAGGCGGTAGCGCAGCTGGGCCAGTTCCACCTGCAGGCGACCGGCACCACTGGCGGCCCGTTGCGCAAAAATGTCGAGGATCAGCTCGCTGCGATCGCTCACCGGTAGATCCAGCAGGCGCTCCAGATTGCGCGCCTGCACGGGCGTCAGTTCCCGATCAGTCACCACCAGATCGGCCTGAAGGCGCCGGGCTTCCAGGGCCGCCTCCTGCAGTTTGCCTTCGCCCCAGATGGTCAGGTGGCTCTCGCCGCTGCGGCGTTTCTGCTCGACGATGCCCACGGGAACGGCGCCGGCACTGCGCACCAGCCCTTCGAGTTCGGCCTCTTCCCGGCGGGTGTGCTGGGGGTCGCCACCCACCAGACAGAGCAGCAGCACCCGTTCCGGCCCCTTGGTGGCCCTGCTGCCCGCCTCAGCCGCCGCCGGCTCCACCACCAGGCTGGCCGGATCCTGAACGCAGAGGTCGGCCAGGTCGCCCTCCGCCTGTTCGTGCCAGGGACTGTCGCCAGCGCCGGGGGTGAGCAGCAGCGCCGGCCAGTGGCCGCCGGCACCAGCCGCATCGACGTAGCGCAGCCACAGGCAGGGGCCGAGGTCGAGGGCCACCACCGATTCCTGGGGGCCTGGCAGCAGGGGGGCCGAGCGGCTGCCCCGCCGGCAGGTGATCAGCCGCAGGTCGTTGCCCTGACGGCGATCGGAGCCGGGCAAGCGTTCGATCAGGCGGCCTGACTGTTCCAGATCGCCCACCCACAGCAGTCGGCATAAGCCCCGGCCGTCCACCACCAGGCTGAGCGGCAGCTCGAGGCCGTGGGATTCGGCCGCCAGTCGTTGCAGGGTGAGCAGATCGGCGGTGGCATCGGCGGGATGGCGGCGATGGCAGAGCCGCTCCAGCCGCCGCTTCTCCGCAGGGCGTAACCCGGCCGTGCGACCCGCCAGCACGCCTTGACTCAAGGTCGTTGCACGAGCAGACAGCGGATGCCGGCGGCCGCGGCGCCGGCCGCATCTTCGGGGCTGTCGCCCACGTGCCACACCTGCTCGGGCGTCAGCTCCAGAGCCTCCAGGGCCTGGTGAAACGGTTGGGCGGAGGGTTTGGCCGCCCCGGCCCGGCTGGAGATCACCACCTGCTCGATCCAGGGGCTCAGCCCCAGGCCGGCCAGCAGGCCGTCGAGGCGCTGGTCGAAGTTGCTCACCACCGCCAGCCTCAGCCCCTGCTCTCGCCAGGACTGGAGTTGGGGCGGTACGTCGTCGTAGACCCGCCAGAACTGGGGATCGGCGAAGTGGTCGAAGAGGCTGCGCTGCAGAGCTGGCGTGCCTGGGCTGGTGCCGGCCGCCACCAGCACCGCGTCGATGCGCTGCGCCCACCAATCCCGTTCGGCCAGCTCCAGCTCCTCGCCCTGGAGGCCCGGGAAGGCCAGGGGCGGCGCGGCCCGATAAATGGCAGGGAAGGCTTGGTCGATGGCCTCGGCTTTCACCTGCACACCATGGTCGGCTGCCAGCCGGGCATAGGTGCTGCCGATCGAGTGGCGCAGCTCGATCAGGGTGCCCATGGCATCGAGCAGCAGGGCCTGGGGCCTGGGCCAGTTCGGCTGGGGCCGAGCAACTGCAGTCATGGTTTCCAGTCGGCCAGCCAGCCGGCGGCGACCCGCAGGGTGTGGGTCAGACCGGGCATGCGGCTGAGATAGGCCAGCTGGCGCAGGCGAAAGGCGGCCGGCCCGGCCAGGGTGATGCCGGCGGCCGTCAGGCAGGCGTCGCCTTTGCCGAGGGACAGCATTTCGCCCAGATCCTTCCACTGAAAGCTTTCCAGTGGTTCGTCCGCCAGGGAGCGCAATAGGTTGGCGGCCAGCAGGGGGGCCTGCTGGAAGGCCACCTGGGCCGTGCCCGGCAGGGGGTCGCCGTCGGGCCCCTCCAGGTGGGCCAGATCGCCGGCGACAAAAATGGAGGACTGGTCGATCAGGCTGAGGTCGCCTTCACAGCAGAGGCGGCCGCGCCGATCGCGGCGGGGATCGGGGCTGATCAGCGGCGGCCGGAAGCTGAGTCCGGCGGTCCAGATCACCCCGTCAACCGGCAGAATTTCCTCGGGATCACCCGGCGCCCCATCGGCCTCGTTCGCACTTCGGCAGCACAGGTGCAGGCGGTCGGCGTCGACCCGGGTGACGGCGGTGTGGGTGCGCAGGCGTACATCCCGTTGGCGCAGGGCTTTCTCGGCCTGTTCGCGGCTGAAGGCCCGAGCCTGGGGCAGCAGGGTCGGGCCCTGCTCGATCAGCTCGATGACCGCACAGCCCTGGACCAGGTCCGCGAGTTTGCAGGCCAGCTCCACACCGCTGGGGCCGGCCCCCACCACCGCCAGGCGCTGCAGGGGGCGACCGGAGCGACGCAGCTTCTCCAGCAGGGTCTGCAGGCGCTCCACATCGTCGAGGTTGCGGAAGCCGAGACTGTGGATGTCGGCGCCCGGCACACCGAAGTACTCGGGGTGGCCCCCCGAGGCGAGCACCAGGCGGCGATAGGGAAGGCTGCGACCACCGGCGGTATGCACAAGCCGCTGGCTGGCATCGATGCGGTCGACCCGGTCCTGCAGCCAACCCACGCCTTTGCCCGCCAGCAGGGCGTCGTAGCGCGGGGCGATCTCCCAGCGACGCAGTTCGCCGCTGAGCAGCTCGTAGAGCAGGGGTAGAAAGAGAAAGCGCTCCTGCGGTTCGATCAGCAGGATCGGCGGGTGACGCCGGCTCTCGGCGAGGGCCAGGGCGGTGTATAGGCCAGCAAAGCCCCCCCCGACGATCACGACGGGGGGGGCGGCGGCGCTGCTGGACTTGGCGGGATGCCTGTCACTCTCCATGCAGGAACCCTACCCAGTGTTTCCATTGAAGGGTGATGATGGCTTGATGCTGACCCTTCCGGCCACGGGAAACGCCGTACCGAGTTCGCCTGTGCTGCAGACCCAGGCGGCCCAGGCCCCGCTGGGCACGATGCCCACGGATCGCCAGGGGTACCCCCTGGATCTGGAGGTTGCCCGGGCCTTGCTGGAGCCGCTGGATGCCCAGTCCCGGCTCCGCTGGGCGGCCGAATGTTTTGGTGAAGGGCTGGCGCTCACCACCAGCTTCGGCATCCAGTCGGCGGTGCTGCTCCACATGGTGAGTGAGCTCGGCGAGGTGATTCCCGGTCGGCGGGTGCCCGTGATCTGGGTCGATACCGGCTATTTGCCCCCCGAGACGTATCACTACGCCGAACAGCTCAGCGCGCTGCTTTCCATCGATCTGCGGGTGGCTCAGGCGGCGATGAGCCCGGCCCGGATGGAGGCGATGCATGGCCGGCTCTGGGAATCCGGCAACCTGGAGGATCTGCACCTCTATAACCAGCTTCGCAAGGTGGAGCCCCTTGATCGAGCCCTGAGCGAGCTGCAGGTGCGGTGCTGGGCCAGTGGCGTGCGCGGCCGTCAGACCGACCATCGCCGCGGCATGACGGCGCTGGATCCGGTGCGCGGGGCCTGGTCCCTGCGGCCGCTGCTGACCTGGAGCAGTCGCGATGTCTTTTATTACATGCAGGAGCATGGCTTGCCCCAGCATCCCCTCTTTGAACAGGGGTATTCCACGGTGGGCGACTGGCACTCCAGCGCTGCCGACGCTGGTGACCTCAGCGGCCGTGCCACCCGTTTCGGCGGGGTCCAGCAGGAGTGCGGCATCCATCTGCCGGGGCTGATGGGCGAGGGCATCTGAGTGCCTGGCGGTTCGCCCCGCTGGTTGCTGATCGGAAACAGCCGCTGGCACTGGGCTGTCGCCACTGCTGAGGGGCTGCGGGTGGAGCATGGCCCGCCGCCCGCTGCCGCTCTGGAGCCTGGGCTCGTGGCCGATCTGGTCGGTTGGGCGGCGGTGGGGGCGTTGCCGCCGCTGCTGGCGTTGCCGCCGCAGCGGCAGCTGCAACTGGATCGGGTGCCGCTGGCTGAACTGCCGCCCTGGCTGGGTCTGGATCGGGCCCTGGCCGGCTGGCTCGCCTGGCGGCGTTGGGACCAGGCGGTGCTGGTGGCCGATGCCGGCACGGTGCTCAGCCTCACCCGGGTGGAGCGATCCGGTCGTTTCGCGGGGGGGCGGCTGCTGGCCGGGGTTGGTCTGCAGCTGCGGGCCATGGCGATGGGCACCGCCGCCTTGCCCCAGCTCGAGCTACCGCTGGCGGATCGGCTCGGCTCGGCCCAGGGGGCTGGGATGGACTGGCCGATGGACACCGACCGGGCCATGGGCCTGGGTGTGGTGTACGGGGCGGCGGCGGCGGTGGCGGATGCGGCCTTGCAGGCCCGCCGGATCGACTCCGGCTGCCGAGTGGTGCTGAGTGGCGGCGATGCAGCCCTGCTGCTGCCCAGGCTTCAAGCCCTGCTGGGGGCCCAGGGAATCGAGGTGGCTTGTCAGCCCGATCTCGCCCTGGAGGCCCTGGTGGAACTGCAACCGATCTGATCCTGGCCCAGGGGCGGGATCGGTGGCGCCAGGCTCAGGCCAGTCCCAGGTCGGTGAGGACCTGATCGGCCATGGTTTCGGCCTTCACCTTGGTGTACAGGAGCTCGAGCTTGCCCTCGGCATCGACCACAAAGGTGTGGCGCATCATGCCCATGTACTCCTTGCCCATGAATTTCTTGAGGCCGTAGCTCTCGAAGGCCGTGGCCACGGGGCAAGGTTCGGCATCGGTGAGCAGGGTGAAGGGCAGCTCGTACTTGTCGATGAATTTGCTGTGGCTGCCGGCCCCATCCTTGCTGATTCCCAAGACTTTGATTCCCTGAGCTTCAAAAGCGCTCCAGCGATCGCGAAAGTTGCAGGCCTCTTTGGTGCAGCCGGGGGTGTCATCCTTCGGATAGAAATAAATCACCACGCGCTGGCCCCTGAGAGCCGCGAGACTCACGCCGTCGCCGTTCTGATCCGGCAGGTTGAAATCAGGCGCTGCATCACCGATCTGAAGGGCCATGACGGGAGTTCTCGAGCTGGGCTGTGAGCTTAGGAGTCGGGCCTCTTGTCTCGAACGCAGGCCCAGTCGGTGGGCAGCAGCACATCCGAAGACGATCTTGTGTGGTCAATTTGCTTGACGTTGGTATCATGGGGTTGAATTCTTTTGTCTCGGTCCCGATGCTCAAGCGTCTAATCGCCGGTCTCGCCGTTGGAACGGCTTTGACCGCCTCTGCTTTGCCTGTTTCCGCTGCCGTCCATAACGACCTGCCCGTGCGTTGGAACACCGGCGGCGCCGTCTGGTCGACCCACCAGGAGGCTTTCGACTCCTTTTTTGAAACCGGTGCCATCATCGACCGCGGCCTGGAAGGCGGTCTCAAGCGCTCCGGCTGGACTGCCGAGGAAGTGCGCAGCGGCATGACCAAGGCCTACTCCGTCAATCTGGTCGGCGTTTCGAACTTCCTCTATTCGGATGCCGGTGTGAAGTTCCTGAAGAACGCCACCGCCAGCTACTTCCCCTACTGGAGCATGAACACCTACGCGGTTCAGGCCCTGCGTGGCGCCATCCTGGCTGATGCCACTGATGGCAGCATCTCCTCCGCCGGCATCATGCGGGCCCTGCCCACCGACTTCCGCCTGGCTGACTTCTGCAACACCTACACCGGTGCTCAGAACATCTGTGCCGAAGGCCGTTGCCAGCCTGGAACCGCCCAGTGCACCTCCCTGCTCTCCTGGTACGTGTTCCTTCCCGCCTGCATCCAGGCCAACCAGGTCGTCGCCGTCGTGGCTGAGCGTCCCGCCCCGGCTCCTGCCCCGGCTCCCGCTCCTTACTCCGAGCCCATTCGCGGTCTCTGGTGATCCTCGGGGCTTGTCCCTGACCACCACCTTTTGATCCCATCAGCCCCGGCCAGCCCGGGGCTTTTTCATGGCAAGTCTCGGTTGCCCGCTTGGGCCCGCAGCAGGGTGTGGCGCAGCGGCTGGGGCAGGCGACTCCCCAGATGCCGGCTGAACAGGCTGCGCAGCCTGTCGATGACGGTGCTGTCCAGCTGGGTGCTCAGCAGGTGCCGGTAGTCGGCCCCTGGCCTGAACCAACGCTCCAGCAGGGCCCCATCCAGGGTCAGACCCAGTCCTTCCTGCCAGCTGTGGCTCACCACCTGCCAGCCCTGGTGCTCCAGCTGGGTCTGGACTGGCGTTGCTCCCGGACCCTGGGCCGCCAGCCAGCTCCGTTCCAGGGCCTGCGCCTGGGTCAGGGCCTCGGCCAGGTCCACTGGGGCGGCCAGGCCGCCGTCGTGGGCCAGCAGGCTGCCCACCGGGCCGAGCAACGGTTCACTGAACAGCAGCCTGGCCCGGGCCGCCGATGCCGCCAGGGGGCTGAGGGCGGCGATGCTGCGTTCCAGTTGTTCATCGTTTTGGCCGCGCCAGGGTTGGCGGGCCGCCAGCCAGTCGAATTGCCAGTTGGCTTCCAGTTCCAGGGCCAGGGCCGAGGGCTGCTGCGGAGGCAGCTGCAGCAGCCGCGGTCGGCGCAGGTGATCCAGCAGTTGCAGCTGGGCCTCGAGCCGTTCCTGGTCGGCCGTGGCCGCCAGGGTGATCACCACATCGCCTTCGCTGGCGGCCTGCAGGGGGTCCAGGGCCCACAGCAGCGAGCGGGCTTCCAGCACCAGCACCCGGTCCAGGCGCCCGATCGTGGCGTCCTGCCAGAACTGTTGGCGCAGGCGATCGAGCCGCTCTCCTTCGGCGGCGGCCTGGCGCTGCAGCCAGCGGGCCAGCACGGGATCATCCGGACTGCTGCTCAGCAGCTCCGGCTGGTCGTTCTCGGTTTCGGCCGCGGCGGCCAGCTGGGCGGCCCGGCGCTGTTGCAGGCGCTGGCGCAGGGCCCCTTCCCAGCCCAGGGGGCCTGGCTGCCAGAACACCTCCCCCTGCAGGGCGCTGGGCAGATATTGCTGGGCCACCCAGTGCTCCGCATAGGCATGGGGATAGCGGTAGCCGACGCCATCACCGAAGGCTTTCTTGTCGCGGCTGGCGTCCCGCAGATGGGAGGGCACCTGTTGCTTCTGCGCTTCGCGTACGGCCTTGATGGCATCAAAGAGTCCCAGGCTGCTGTTGCTTTTCTCGCTGCCGGCCAGGTACAGGGCGGCGTGGGCCAGCGGGTAGAGCCCCTCCGGCAAGCCGACCCGGTCGAAGGCGGCTGCACAGGCTTCCACCACCACCATCGCCTGGGGATCGGCCAGGCCGATATCCTCGCCGGCGGAGATCAGCATGCGGCGGAAGATGAAGCGGGGGTTCTCGCCGGCCTCCACCATGCGCGCCAGCCAGAACAGGGCGGCATCGGCATCGGAGCCCCGCAGCGACTTAATAAAGGCGCTGATCGTGTCGAAATGGGCATCACCCTGCTTGTCGTAGAGCACGGCCCGCTGCTGGATCGATTCCTCGGCAATGGCCAGGTCGATGCGGATCACGCCGGCCGGGGTCGCCCCT
>CAMBZX010000031.1 GCA_945872185.1 Synechococcus sp. UW140
GAGTTGCGCATTCAGCGATCAGGGTGCATAGTAGATAAATGGGGCTGCGCAATCAGCTTCCAGGCAGTCATCCTCTGACTGCTCCTGTTCACCCTCCAGAAAAGGGCACAGGACCTCCTGAGTTACACCACTCGAAGGGGCGCTACCCAAAACCGTGGGCCAGCCGGATCTCAGCCGTTGTGGGGAACAGCCCATCCAGCAGGGCCAGTGGCGACCCTGGGCAAACAAAAATACCGGCCGAACATCTCCCAGGACCAGAGCCCAGCCCAGCCGGAGCCGCCACAACCGAGCGCTGCAGCCGGCTTCAGGCCTGCGAGCTTTGCAGCCAGGCCAAACCGAAATGCCAATGAACGTTCGCTCTGAACCAAATCAACAGTCAGCCTTTTTGGCTCAGTTTGAAGGACTGAGCCAAAAAGGCACAAGGCGAGCAGGACCAGTCGCAGACGGGCCTGAAGCCAGAAAGCAGCAAGGTAGTCCCATTAAAACCGCGTATACGCGGCAAGCTGGTACGCTCGCCTTCAGCTTAAATTCATGTTTGTGATGCAGCTCAATCCGTTCAAGCGTTTTCCTGAACCCCTCGCCCTGCTGGGTGTGGGTGGCTTGGCGGCCATGGCCAGCGTGGCTTTAGGCGTGGCGCAGCCGGTGAGGGCGGCCAATGTGACCTGTCAAGCGATCAATGCGACGAGCATTATCGGAGGCTCAATTCCTTCGGGGGCTTGCTACGACTCGGTCAATGCAGGCGACAGCTGGGAAATCGATTTATCTAATATTTTTGCTGCCAATAGTGGCTCGCTACCTTTAAATAATTCTTATAGTTTGCAGATTGCCAACCTCAATACCGGGCCAAGTAATACTCTGACTTTTTCCGACGTCGAGTTTCTCGTCTCCGGAACCACTGGCAGCGCTCTAAACAATAATTTAGTAACTTTTACAGATCAAGCCATCACTGTTTGGGCAAACAGTGCTTTTAATTTGGCACCTGCTTTTCCGTTTGCCCAAGGTTTAGGAGGTTATGTAACGCACGGTTCTACTAGTATATTTGGGATGATGAATGTAGCTTCGCAAGCTAGCTTCACCCTGAATGGTCCTGTAACCGCCGGAACTCCAAATATTGGCACCGCAGCTCTGCTCAGTACCTTCCCGGTCGATCTTCAAGCCGCAGGAATTACTTCGTTTACAGGGGCGAAGATCCGAGGTATTTTTGGAGGTAGCAGTAATTCAGTTAACGCCTTCTCTGCAGGCTTGGCTCGGTTCGCAGGTGATCCTTTCACCACATCCCCAACTGCGATTTATGGCAACGCTTTCAATGTCCCAGTCCCCGGCCCCTTGCCCATCGTCGGTGCTGGCGCCGCCTTCGGCTGGAGTCGCAAGCTGCGTCGCCGCATCGGTGCCAGCAAAGCCGCAGCCTGAGTTTCAGGACAACGCCTGAAGCCCCCTCAAGGAGGGGGCTTTTTTTATGTTGGATTGGTGGAAGATCCGTTGCGGGCCTTCAGCTGCCGGCCTTCAGCTGGATACGGCGGGCGGCGCTTGCGCCACGGCCGTCTCAATCATCTGGGCGCTCACCGCAATCGTTTCGAGGGCGTCGTCGTTGTCGAGAAAAGCCTCAAAAGAGGCGTAGCGCTGGATTTCCGGTTCGGCCTCACGGCAGGCATGGGCCCAGTCGCCATCGTCGGGCTGCACTAGGCCGTAGCAGGCCAGGGCCTCCTCGAGATCACCGGCATCGCCAATCGCTTCACCGTGCCAGAGCACTTCGTAAAAAGCCATCGCAGCGACAGAGTCAGAGGCCATGAAACAAACTGGCAATTTGATTGCGGCCATTGCTTTTGGCCAGCTCCAGGGCCTTGGCGGCCCGCTGCATCAGCTCGGCAAAGCTGTGATCAGCGCTGCCGAGGCTGGTGAGACCACCACTGATGTGCAGCTGAAAATCCGTGTGGCTGTACACCCCAGGAATCGCCGCCACCGCCTGGCGCAGGTTGTCCGCCAGGGCCATCGCCTGGTCGTGATCCATCCCCACCAGCAATAGCGCAAACTCACCATCGCCGAGGCGGGCGGCGAAATCCACTTCGCGTAAATAGGTGCGGCTGAGATTCACCAGATCCTGCAACAACTTGTCGCCGGCTGGATGGCCCCAACGGCTGTTCACCTGGCGCAGATTGTCGATGTCGAAGCACAGCAGCGACAGGGGCTGGCCCTCCAGGCGAGCCCGTTTGTACTCGCGATTGCCGATCGCCAGAAAGGTTTGGCGCAGCGGTAGGCCGGTGATCGGGCAGAGCATGGCGATGCGGCGCAGCTCGATCTCACGCATCACCAGCTCCGAGAGCAGTTGCAGCTGGTGGATCTGCTCGCTGCTGGGCTGGCGCGGCTGCTGATCGATCACGCAGAGGGTGCCAAGGTTGTGGCCGTCGGGGCTGCGCAGCGGTGCACCGGCGTAGAAGCGGACGTGGGGCTCGTCGATCACCAAAGGATTGGTGCTGAAGCGCTCATCGACCCGGGCATCGGGCACCACCAATACGCCGTTGGCGGCAATGGCGTGGGCGCAGAAGGCCATGGTGCGTGGCGTTTCCGTGGCGTCGAGACCCTTGCGGGTGAGAAACCACTGGCGATCTTTCTCCACCAGAGAGATCAACGACATCGGCGCCTGGAAGATCGAACTGGCCAGCTCCACGATGCGATCGAAGTGCTCGTCGCTGGCCAGGCCAATCACGCCATGGCGCTCAAGATCACGCAGGCGCTGCTCCTCATCGGCGGGAATCGGATAGGCCGGATAGGGGGCCACAGACAGATCTCCCTGCAGGGATTCAGGTTAGGCGAACCGGTGCCGTCCCAGCGGCCTTGGCAACGAACCGCAGGCGCGGTGCTGAGCCTCAGGCGGCGGCGGCAGGGGTGAGAATTTCGTCGTAGCCGGCGCAGCGGCGCTGATCCAGATCCTGCAGATAGCGGCGCTCGCTATAATAGGACTCCTGAAAGCGCAGGGCATCGGCGTTGAGTTCGCTGAACAGTCCTTCGATGCGCATCTCCATCGAAAGCGATGCATCCCTGGGGGGTAACGCTGGCGCCGTTGCCGGCCAAGGGGAAGCGTCGCTACTGGCATCAGCAGGCCGCACTAGGGGCTCCCCGTCGCTGCCGAGCTGTTCCTGCTCCAGCAGGGTGGCCAGGCAGTGCTCCAGGGTGCGCAGCCGTTGCGAACCCCAGGCAGCAAGCAGGTGGCGGCAGCGTTTTTCCGTGGCCAGGCGGGCTCGCATCGCAATCGCCCCCCGCAGCAACAGCAGGGGGTGGGTGAGAGACAAGCGCTGCACTTCGGTGGGCTGCAGCAGGGGGGTGAGCCGGGGCAGCAGCTCATTGCCCTCCACCAGCAGCTGATCGAACAGCAATCGCGGCAGATCGAGATCGGCCAGATCATGGCCCGGATCCAGACCGCGGCTGATCGCCTCCAGCCGACCGGCGCCGAGATTGTCTTCCTCCAGTTCGGCGATCGCTGCCCAGAGCCGGCGATGGGGCTGCAGGGCGAAATCCTCCTGCTCCCACAGGCGCAATTGCTGGCGCATGGCCGCACGATCGCGGCCGCAATGGAGATAGAGGCGCAGCAGATCCGCCTCGGCCCGCTCCTGCACCGAAGCGGCCCCGGGCTGCTCCCAGCGGGCGGAGCGCCCATGCCAGCGCTGTCCCTTCACCTGCTGACGCAGGTCGTCCTCGAGGCTCTGGGCGAGGCGGGCCTGGCCGCCGGAGAGTCGTTCGGAAACCTGCTGCAGGTAGCGGCTGCGCACGGCGCTCTGAGGCAACTTGCCCAGCAGGGCCACCAAAGCCGAAACGGCCTGCTGGAACTGATCGGCCTGGGCCAGATCCCGGCCCTCGAGCACCTGGTCGATCTGCCAGTCGAGCCACAGGGGCGAGCTATCGAGCAGGGCGCGGTACTCGCCGGCCCCATGCTGCTTAAGGAAGTCATCCGGATCCTTGCCGGCGGGCAGCTGCAGCACCCGCAGTTCCAGTTGGCCCTGCAGCGCCAGCTGCTCCACTTCGCCGATGGCCCGCTGGGCCGCACGCACACCGGCGCCATCACTGTCGAAGTTGAGAATCAGCCGTTTGCTGTCGCAACAGCGGCAGAGCTGGGTGATCTGCTGGCTGCTCAGGGCCGTGCCCAGGGCTGCCACCGCGTTGGTGATGCCAGCGGCATGGAGGGCGATCACATCGAAGTAACCCTCCACCACCACGGCCCGATCGGCCTTGCGGATGGGATCGGCAGCCCGATCGAGGCCAAACAGGTGCTTGCCCTTTTCAAACACCTCCGTTTCCGGTGAGTTGAGGTATTTGGGCTCGGCCCCATCGAGGCTGCGACCACCAAAACCGATCACCCGTCCCTGCCGATCCCGGATCGGCACCATCAACCGATGCCGGAAGCGATCGTAAAAGCCATCGCCGCCCTTGCGCGCCACCACCAGACCGGCGGCCTCCAGCAGCTCCGGGCCCAGGCCCTCCACCTGCTGCAGATGGCGCAGCAGACCATCCCAGCGCTCCGGGGCATAGCCGAGCGCAAACGCCTCGATCGTGGGTTCTGCCAGAGCGCGGGCGTCCAGCAGGTAGCTGAGGGCAGCGGCCCCTTCCGGCGAACGCAGGCAGCTCTGGAACCAGCCCGCTGCCAGGGCCAGCACCCGGTGCATTTGTTCGCGGCGTGATAGCTGCTGACGCAGCCGCTCCTGCTGGGGACCATCGAGGGTTTCCACCGGCAGCTGATATTTGCGCGCCAGCTCCAGCACCACATCAGCGAAGCTGAGCCGCTGGAACTCCATCAGGAACTTGATGGCGTTGCCACCGGCGCCGCAGGAGAAGCAGTAATAAAACTGCTTGGCCGGTGACACCGTCATCGACGGCTTGCTGTCGTCGTGGAAGGGGCAGATGCCGACGAACTCGCGGCCCTTCTTGTTGAGCACCACGTGCTCACCCACCACATCAACGATGTCGGCCCGTTCCTTGACGGCCTCGATCGTGCGGGGGTGGAGGCGGGGAAGGGACAGGGGAAAAAGGATGCAGGGTGGACCACTACCCCTGGTGGGGCCGTGCCATCCATTGTGAACCATCCCACCACCAATGGGGGCATCACCAGCCCCAGGGCCTGGAATGGCAGCGTTGGAGCGCTGATCGGAGGCGCCGCTGGTGCAGGAGCAGGGCAGGGCGGAACGGGGCGGGGCGGTGCTGGGCTTATTACTGGCCGCCTTCAGCTTCAGCCTGATGACCGTCTGCGTGAAGGGGGCTGGCGATCGCCTGCCGGTGGCGGAGGTGGTGCTGGCGCGGGCGCTGGTGAGCCTGGGCCTGAGCTGGTGGCTGGTGCGCCGGGCGGCGATCAACCCCTGGGGGCAGCGGCGCCGCTTGCTGGCGCTGCGCGGGCTGCTCGGCAGTGTGGCCCTGGCCTGCGTCTACGGCGCCGTGACCCGCTTGCCCCTGGCGACGGCCACGCTGCTGCAGTACCTCTATCCCACCTTCACCGCCCTGCTCGCCTGGCTGAGCCTGGGGGAGCTGCTGAGCCGCCGCATGCTGCTGGCTTGCGGCTGCGGCTGGCTCGGGGTGCTGGTGGTGGCCCAGGGCACCAGCCCAGCCATGGCTGGCTTGACGGTCTGGCACTCCCTGTTCCATCCGCTGGCCTGGTCCGGCTCGCCGGCGGTGATCGGCCTGCTGCTGGGCTTGCTCGGGGCTCTGCTCACGGCCCTGGCCTATGTGAGTGTGCGCGAACTGGGCCGCAGTGAGCACCCACTGGTGATTGTGTTCTGGTTTCCGCTGATGGCCCTGCCGCTCACGCTGCCCTGGGTGCTGCTCGATCCCGTGCTGCCCAATGGCATCGAACTGCTGTGGTTGCTGGGGGTGGGCTTGTTCACCCAGCTCGGCCAGATCGGCCTCACCCATGGGTTGACCCAGCTGCCGGCGGCCCGCGCCACGACGATCGGCTACGCCCAGGTGCTGTTCGCGGCATTCTGGGGCTGGTTGCTGTTCGGCGAGTCGATCAGCAGCACAACGGCACTCGGCGCCTTGCTGATCCTGACCGCCGCCCTGCTGAGCCGCTGATCAGACTCTGCCCAACGACCGGGACCGTGCTTCGACGCTGGCCCGCCGAGACCCCATCCCCCCGACCGCACGGCAGTCGGTAGCCGGCATGGAACCTAGGCCTAAGCTCAGGCCCTAGGAATTGCGCTACATCCAACCTTCTGATGATTCTCTCCTGGCAGACTTTTCTGAACATCGGAGCGGTTGGGTCTGGGGCGATCGCCATGGCCTCAGCGCCGGTGCAGATCAATCCGTCCAGCCTGATTCCCGATCAACTCCACCACAGCGGCGTGCCCCTGCCCGTGGTGATGGTGGTGATCGGCAGCATGTTTCTGATCACCCTGGCCATCAGTCGCTTCAGCCTCAGGCTGGGTGTACCGGCGATTCTCGGAGTTTTGCTCTTTGGCCTGCTGATCGATCCTGGAGAGTCCCCCTTCACCCCGGTCACCATTGAGTGGCTGCATACGCTCAGCCTGTCGATGCTGCTGTTTTATGCAGGGCTGAAAACCGAGCTGCGCTCGATTCGGGGGTTTCTCGAATACGGCATTGTGCTGGCGATCGGTGGCGCCATCCTCTCGTCGCTGATTCTGGGATTGATCATCTGGTTCATGGGCTCGTCCACCGCCTCCAGCCTCAGCCTGGGCTTCAATCAACTGCCTCTGGCGGTGGCGATGTTGATCGCGGCCTGCCTGGGATCAACCGATGCCGGCGCCACCATCGCCGTGCTCAACGCCAGCGGCCCGATTCTGCCAAAGCGACTGCAGGCGCTGCTGGAGTTTGAGGCTTCCGTCAACGATCCTGCCGCAATCCTCTTTCTTGGCCTGGTGGTGGGTCTGACCACCATCGGCTCTGGTACCAATCCGGATGCAGTCCTGATCCAGCAACTGCAATACTTTCTACAAAAAGTTGGCTCCGGCCTTGTTGTTGGCCTGATTGTCAGTTATGTAGCGCGCTTCAGTCTGGAGCGACTGGTGCATGATCAGGCCCAGCTGTTGGTGTTGGGCGTGGCGATTGCCCTGCTGTCCTATGGCATCGCCGATTTACTGGGTGGCTCAGGCTTTATTTCGGCCTATATCTGCGGCGTTTTTCTCTCCAATCACATGTACCAAAACTCCAATATCAGCACCTATTCATTGCAGCAAAGTCTGCTGCCATTCAACTCAATGACCGAGATCGCCGTTTTCCTGATCTTTGGAGTCGAAATGTTACCGGTCAAGCTGTTGAACGTCGTTCCTCTGGGCCTCGTCTCGGCCCTGGCTCTGATGTTGGTGGCCCGTCCGATCAGTGTGCTGCTGTTTCAGAGGCTGTCGCCTTTCAGCCTCAAGGAAAGCCTGTTGATCTCCTGGTGCGGCTTGCGAGGCGCTGTGCCCCTGGCCCTGAGCTTTGTGGTTACCGACACTATCCCCAGGATCCGTGCCATCAATCCCGAGCAATTGAAGGATCTGCTCAACAATGCCGAAGGCATTATTTTTTGCGTAGTGATCATCAACCTCCTGGTGCAGGGCCTCAGCCTGCGCCCGCTGGCGCGCTGGCTGGGGCTGAGCGCTGATGGCGAGGAGGCTCTTGCCGTCGTTCCCGTGCCTGGGGAATGATCGGCCGTAGCTGAGGAGTGATCAGCCCAGACCCCTGGCCCCCCGCGAGCCCGGCAGGGGCAGCGGATCGGTGATCCAGTCCTGGCTGCTGCCGTCGCTGCTGCCGATCGGCCGGGCCAGGCGCCAGCTCTGACCCCGTTCGCCCTGCTGCAGAAACAGCTCGAAGCCACTGTCTACCCGAATCGGGTCCCCGGCCAGTCGCCAATCAAAGCGCCCGGCCAGTTTCAGGCCGGGCGCCCCCCCGATCTGGATCGGCTGCTGCAGCTCCACCCGCACCCGACTCACCTCCGGCAAGCCCACCGCCTCCAGATCAAGAGCCTGGGCCACCTGGGCCTGGGTGAGCTGGATCTGCAGGGCCAGGGCCTGTAGCAGCACCGAGCGCGGCGGCTGGGGCTGCAGCCCGCAGCCCGCCAGGCCCAAGGGCAGCAGCAGCGCCAGGGTCAGAGCCAGGGCCGCGAGCCCATGCCGCAGGGCGGGGAGCCAGCGCAGACGGCAAGGGCTAGGCAGGGCGGGCAGCATGGGGGCCGGTGCACGGGATTCCATGATCGGCTGGCTGCAGGGACAACTGGCCGAACCATGGCAGCAGGCCAACCGGTGTGGGGCGCTGTTGATCTGCCAGGGGGTGGGCTACGAACTGCAATTCAGCCCAAGGCACTGGCGCGCCTTGCCCCAGGCGGGTGCCGAGCTGGCCCTGCATGTGCACCACAGCATCCGCGAGGACGGCTGGACCCTCTATGGCTTTCCACTGCGGCACGAGCGGGATCTGTTTCGGGAACTGGTGGCCGTCAGTGGCGTCGGTCCCCAGATGGCTCTGGGCTTACTGGGAATCATGACGGCCGAGGTGTTGGTGCAGGCGATCGTCCAAGCGGATCTGCGGCGCCTGGCCGAGGCGCCGGGGGTGGGCAAGCGCACAGCCGAGCGCCTTTCGGTGGAACTGCGCAGTCGGCTGAAGGAGCGCTTCTGCTCCCTGGTGGAGCTGCCGGAGAGCTTTGACGATTTGCTCGATGGCGCGGTGAACCTGCCCCAGGGCGCCGGCCGCGACGATGTGCAGATCACCCTGGGCGCGTTGGGGTACGAGCCCCTGGAAATCCAGCGGGCCTTGCGGGCCGTGGCGGCCCAGGGGTTGACCGCCGCCGCCGGCGGCGATGAGTGGATCGGCGAGTGTCTGCGCTGGCTGTCCCGCGCCGCCGCCTGATGCCGCCCAGGGGCGAGGACAGCGAAAGCGTGCAGCTGGCACGGTAAAGTTGTTGTTTGAATTGCCAGGGCTTCGGCCTCCGCTCGCTTTTCGCCCATGCCGCTCACCATCACCAAGAAGCAAGAACTGATCAACGGTCATCAAACCCACGGCACCGATACGGGCTCGGTGGAAGTGCAGGTGGCGATGTTGAGTGAGCGGATCAGCCAGCTCAGCGGCCATCTGCAAAAAAACATCCACGATTTCTCTTCCCGCCAGGGGCTGCTGAAGATGATCGGGCGCCGCAAGCGGCTGTTGAGCTATCTGCGTAGCCAGAGTCAGGAGCGCTACACCGTGCTGATTGCCAAGCTGGGCATCCGCGGCTGAGGTCGGCATGGCTCCGCAGCGGAATCCCAAATCCTTTGGTTCGGCGCAAGCCGCCAAGGGCAGCAACGGCAAAGCCGAGGCCAAGCCCAAGGCCAGGCCACCTCGGCAGCGGGCGATTCCCGATGCGGTGGCCAATCGCATGGCCCGGCGCATCGCCATCGCCACGGGCATTCCCACGGTGATGGGCATGTCCGTGTTCATTGGCAGCTACCTGGTGGTGAGCCGCGGTCTCCTGGAGATTCCCACCGGCATCACCCTGGTGGCTTCCGGCGGCTGTTTCCTGTTGGGGCTGCTCGGGCTCAGTTATGGCGTGCTCTCCTCCAGCTGGGAAGACGGCGCTGGCAGCTTGCTGGGAACCGAGCAGATCGGCCTCAACATCGGCCGGCTCAGGCAGTCCGTCAAGGCGATGCGCGAAGGCTCCTGAAATCCCCCCCTGGAACCAGGGGGGGATTTCATTGGAACAGATTCAGCGGCAGTGAATTAGCGGTGATGCTTCAGGCCGCCGGCCCGATCGGTGAGCGCAGGCTCACCCTGAAATCAGCGGCCGCCAGGGTTTTGACGGCAGCTGGAGCATCAGCTACGCAGAACTGGGGGCCGAGGCGAACCCAGCGCGATTCGCCGCCCTGACGCACCAGCGCCACCACCGGCACCCGCACCCCGGCCTCATCCAGCGCCGGGCGATGGCGGGTGAGGCATTCGCGCAGGCGATGTTGAATGGCGATATCGCCGGCCTGGTTGGGATCGAGTTCCACCTGCAGCAGCTGCAGATCATCGATGCTGCGGCAGTCATCGACGATCAGCTGCACCCGTTCATCGCGGCGATCCACCGTGGCCCACACCAGCAGCCGGGCATCCACCATCAGGTGGTCGGCCAGGCGGGCATAGGTCTTGGGAAACACCACCGCTTCACAACTGCCGGTGAGATCCTCCAGTTGCAGTACGGCCATGCGATCGCCCTTGCGGGTGTTCACCTGTCGCAGTTCCGGCACCATCGCCACAATGCTCACCTTGGCCTTGTCGGCCTGCTCTTCCAGCCGGGCCAGGCTGATTGGCGACAACAGGCTGACCTGAGTGGAGAGCTGGCGCAGCGGATGGTCGGAGATGTAGAAGCCCAGCAACTCCTTCTCCAGCTTCAACTTTTCGGTGGGGGGATAATCGGCCACTGGGGCCGCCCTCGGTGCCGTGGTCTGATCAGCGGCGCCAGGGGCGGCAGTGGCGCCAGCCAGCAGATCGAAGAGATTGCCCTGGCCACTGGCCCGATCGCGGGCGCGGGAGTTGGCCCAGTCGAGAATCAGATCGAGATCGGCCATCAATTGGGCCCGATTGGCGCCGGTCTCGAGGCCGTCGAGGGCGCCACAGTGAATGAGCGATTCCATCGCCCGGCGATTGAGCTGCTGGGTGGGTAGACGATCACAGAGATCCGCCAGGGAGGCGAACGAACCGTCGGCAGTTCGTTGCTCGATCAGCAGGCGAATCGCCCCCTCGCCGAGATTGCGCACCGCCGAAAGGCCAAACAAGATCCGATCTCCCACCGGCGTGAAATCAATGCCGGAGGCATTGACATCCGGCGGCAACACTTCAATTCCCATCGCCTGACAATTGGCGATGTAGCGCTGCACCTTTTCGGTCTGCCCAGCATTGACGGTGAGCAGGGCCGCCATATAGGCAACCGGATAATGGGCCTTGAGATAGGCCGTCTGATAAGTGACGGCGCCATAGGCGGTGGAATGGCTCTTGTTGAAACAGTATTCTGCGAACAACACCATCTGCTCAAACAGACCTTCCGCCACCTTGGGGTCCACACCGCGATCGCTGGCGCCCTGCACAAACAGGCTCTGGTGCTTCTCCATCTCCGACTTTTTCTTTTTGCCCATGGCGCGCCGCAGCAGATCGGCTTCCCCGAGGGAATAGCCGGCCAGATCCTGAGCGATCTTCATGATCTGCTCCTGGTACACCATGATCCCGTACGTCTCTTTCAGGATCGGTTCCAGCTTGACGTGGGCCACATCAATCGCCTCACGGCCGTGTTTGCGATTGATGAATTTGGGGATCAGGCCCGCATCGAGAGGTCCCGGCCGATAGAGGGCGAGGATGGAGGAGATATCCTCGAGAGAGGAAGGCTTGAGATCGCGCACGATCTGGCGCATTCCACTGGATTCAAGTTGAAAAATGCCTTCCAGATCACCGCGGGCCAGCAGAGCGAAGGTGCCGGCATCGTCCTCAGGCAAGGCATCAGGATCGAGCCGCGTGCCACTGCTCTTCTGCACCAGATCGATCGTCTTCTCGATCATCGTGAGGTTCTTGAGGCCGAGGAAATCCATTTTCAGCAGCCCCATCGCCTCCACATCTTCCATGTAGTACTGGGTGATCACCTGGCCATCGTTGTTGCGCTGCAGCGGCACCAACTCATCGAGGGGTTCGGCGGCGATCACCACACCGGCGGCGTGGACGCCAAAGGTTTTGTTGGTGCCCTCGATGCGCATGGCCAGATCCACCCAGTGGCGCACCTTCGGATCGCCTTCATACTTGTCGCGAAACTCCGGGGCCGGCGATTCAGCACCGATCATCTCCTTGAGTTTGGCTGGCTTGCCCCGCACCACCGGGATCAATTTGGCCAGCCGATCAGCCTCGCCATAAGGGATATCAAGCACTCGGGCCACATCCTTGAGCACCGCTTTGGAGGTCATGCGGTTGAAGGTGATGATCTGGGCCACCTTGTCTTCGCCATAGCGACGGGTGACGTACTCGATCACCTCGCCGCGGCGCTCGATGCAGAAGTCGGTGTCAATGTCCGGCATCGACTTGCGTTCCGGATTGAGGAAGCGCTCAAACAGCAGCCCATGCCTGACGGGATCGATGTTGGTGATGCCAAGGGCATAGGCCACCAGGGAGCCGGCGGCCGAACCCCGACCAGGCCCCACGGCAATGCCGCTGTCGCGGGCGAAGCGGATGTAGTCCCACACCACCAGAAAGTAGGTGGGGAACCCCATCTGCTCCATCACCTGCAGCTCGAAGGCAAGGCGATCGCCATAGAGTGAATCGAAGGACTGCCCATCATCAAGAGCAATGCGAGCCCGCAGACCCTGTTCACTCACCTCGGTGAGATAGCTCACAGCGGTGTGGCCCTCCGGGATCGGGAAGCGCGGCATCTGATAGCGGCCGAGGATGTCATAGTCCTCCACCTTTGCGGCCACCTTCACCGTGTTGGCGATCGCTTCAGCAATCACCGCGGGCTCGAGATGATCGCTGAACAGGCGGGCCATCTCGGCCTCACTTTTGATGTATTCAGTACCGGTGTAGCGCAGGCGTTTCACATCAGTGATCAGCTTGCCGGTGAGCACGCAGAGCAGGGCATCGTGGGCCTCCACATCGCCCACACTCAGATAATGGGCATCGTTGGTGGCAATCAGCGGAATCCCGAGCTCCGCACCGATGCGGGCCATCTCCGTGTTGACGATGCGATCTTCAAGGCCGCCGTGGTCCTGAATCTCAAGGTAGAAGTTGTCGCCAAACGTCTGCTGATACCAGCCGGCCACCTCGCGCGCCACCTCGGGCCGCCCGCTCAGGATCGCCTGGGGAATCTCACCGCCGAGGCAGGCCGTGGCCACGATCAAGCCCTCGCTGTACTGCTGTAGCAGTGTTTTGTCGATGCAGGCCCGCGAAAAAATACCGCGACCGCGCATGCCGCGCAGATGGCTGATGCTGGTGAGCTTCACCAGGTTGCGGTAGCCCACCGCATTCTTGGCCAGCACCACCAGGTGATAACGCCGTTCTTTTTTTGGTTGCGGATCCGTGATCGAGCCGTTGATCACATACATCTCATTGCCGATGATCGGCTTGATGCCGGCCTTCGTGCACAGCTTCAGCAATTCGATGGCGCCGTACATGACGCCGTGATCGGTGAGGGCCAGGGCCGGCATGCCCAGGGCCACGGCCCGCTCCACCATGGCCGGCAGCTGGGAGGCTCCATCGAGGAGGCTGTAGTCGCTGTGGTTATGGAGAGGAACGAACGCCAAGGAGGGGGAGCTTGGGGATGGGCTCAGGTTAAGGCCACACGCAACATTCAGCGCCCCATCCGCCTTCTCTGCCCCGATACCACCAGATATGGGGTCGTCGCCGGGGCGAGCAGGAGAGGTTGAGGGCGGGCGGCTTGATCGCCACCGCCATCGACTCGCGCCACCAGAAGCGGCTACCGGCCGCTCGGCAGGGGCGCACTGAGACAAGCCCAGGCCGCAAGCGGATTCGCCTCCTGGATCACGACCCCGTCGTCAGCTGGCGGCGCTCAGGCCACCAGCGCGGCCGCTGGGCGCTGCGCCATCACCTTTGCCGCTTGCTCGTAGTGATGGGCCAATTGCAGCACCTTGGCTTCCTGCAGCACCCCACCAATCAGCTGCAGGCCGATCGGCAGACCCTGGTCGTCGAAGCCACAGGGCACATTGATCGCCGGCAAGCCCGCCATGTTGGCCGGGATCGTGAGCAGATCGGCCAGATACATGGCCAGGGGATCTTCGGCATGGGCGCCGAAGCGGAAGGCGGTGGTGGGAGAGGTGGGGCTGAGCAGCAGATCCACCTGGGTAAAGGCACGGTCGAAGTCCTGACGAATCAGGGTGCGCACCTGCTGGGCCTTGCGGTAGTAAGCATCGACATAGCCGGCCGAGAGGGCATAGGTGCCGATCAGAATGCGGCGTTGCACCTCATCACCGAAGCCCTCGGCGCGGCTGCGGGCCGTCATCATCGCCAGGTTGTCGGCGCCACCGGCTTCGGCCAGGGCCCGGTGCCCGTATTTGACGCCGTCGTAGCGGGCCAGGTTGGCGGAGGCCTCCGACGGCGCGATCACGTAGTAGGTGGCGATGCCGTCGTTGAAGCGGGGGCAGCTGATGTCCACCAGTTCACAGCCGAGCTGCTCCAGCTGGGCCGCTGCTGCCAGCACGGAGGCCTTCACCTGGGGATCGAGCCCCTTGGCCTCGAAGCACTCCCGAATCAAGCCCACCCGCAGGCCCTTGACGGGCTGCTCCAGGGCCCGGCAGTAGTCCGGCACCGGAGTGGTGAGGCAGGTGGCATCGCGCCGATCGGCACCGGCGATCACCTGCAGGATTTCGGCGCTGTCGGCCACGCAGGTGCTGAAGGGGCCCACCTGATCAAGGGAACTGGCGAAAGCCACCAGCCCCCAGCGGCTGACGCGGCCGTAGGTGGGTTTGAGCCCGACCACGCCGCAGAAGGAGGCCGGCTGGCGGATGGAACCGCCGGTGTCGGAGCCGAGGGCGGCAAGACATTCGCCGGCGGCCACTGCCGCGGCGCTACCGCCGGAACTGCCCCCCGGCACCCGCTCGGGATTCCAGGGATTACGGCTGGGGCCGAAGGCGGAGGTCTCGGTGGAGCTGCCCATGGCGAACTCATCGAGGTTGGTCTTGCCCAGCAGCACCGCTCCGGCATGCCAGAGCCGTTCGGTGACGGTGGACTCGTAGGGAGGCACGAACGTCTCCAGCATGCGGCTGGAGCAGGTGGTGCGGATCCCCTTGGTGCAGAGGTTGTCCTTGATCGCCAGCGGGATGCCTGCCAGCGGCGGCAGGGATTCACCGGCGAGACGGGCGGCATCGATGCGATCGGCATCGGCGCGGGCCCGTTCGGCTGTGATCTCCAGGAAGGCGTGAACCGTGGGATCGACCGCGGCAATGCGTGCCAGGTGCTGATCGGTCAGCTCCCGCGCCGAAACCTCTCCCCGTTGCAGTTTCCCGCGCCATTCGGCGATCCCCATCCACCCGCACACCAGCTGGCCTGGACGCTATCAGCTGACCAGCATTCAGGCCGAAGCCTCGGAACTGCTGACCAGATCAGCGGCTTCGGTGAGGGGTTCCTGGCGGTTGGTGCGCAGGCAGGTGGATTCGAGCGTGCCGGGAGCTTCTGAGCGCAGATCGGCCAGGAATGTCGGCAGGGCGGCTTCCAGGGTGCTGCGGCGCATGAATGGCCCGAACCAATAGACGGCATCAGGAGAATGGGTTTCCACCCGTGCCCACCAGGCCATCCCCATCCCATTGGCGAGGTTGCGCATGGGCCAGAGGAGGGAATTCATGGGCGAAGGTTTCAAGGGCTCCATTCTGACCAGATCGTCGGCCCCGAATCCGTTGGTGTGAAGGCGACGATGCAGCGCTTTGCGTTGACCTGGTTCCCCAGTTGGCTTCTGGGTCGAATCGGTGGACAGCGATCTCGATGACGCGGTGCCGAGAGAGGGGGCCAACAGCGGTCCAGGCCGGTCCGGGGAACGTCCAGGGAGACGGCTGACCCAGCACAGACCAGGTGCGGCTGCGGGCTGCAGCTGGCAAGCTCGCAGCCCGCAATCAGCCGGAGATGCCCTGCCGAGACACCCCGGTGCTGCCAATCCCCAGGAGCCTGCTAGGTGCCAAAGCAGCCGAAGCGTGGCAGGCGCATCCAAAAAGTCACCTGAATCCGGCCCCAGCAACGGCAAGCAAGGGGGAGAGCTGTTAGACGGCCCCGCCTAAAGGCAGGGCCATGCGCCAGGGATCACGGTGCCGTGAGCAGCCCTCAGAGCTGGATATCCGCCGCGAACGACGACACTCCCTCGACCAGGGACTCGGCAGCGGCGCTGGCCTGGAGGCCAGAGGCTTCGGCAGCGATGCGGGCATGCCACTGAGGTTCTTCGCCCTGGGGCGGGGCGGCGCTGGTGGCCGCGTGATGGCCAGGAGCCTCAAACGCCGCTGCGGTCTCCAGAAGCGGCGCTGGCTCCTGATCTGGCCTCGCCGGAACCGAGTCCGGGGACGGGGCACCAGCCTCGTGCTGGGAGGCGAGCTCAGGACGATCCTGCGGTTCCTCGGTCGCTTGCTCGTCGGCAGCGGCCTCAGCTGTGACATCAGCTGCGACTTCAGGCGCGACGGCTGGAGCCGGGTCGAACTCGGCGCCTGGAATGACGGCCGCTTCGCTTGCTGGCTGAGTCTCAGCCTCGAGCTGGGGCTCCTGCCCGGACGCCTGAACGGGGCTCCCGACAGGTCTCCCAGCAGGCTCGATCCCCTGGCCTGAATCCGCAGCCTCAGCCGCAGGGCTGAACAGATCGGTCTCGAAGGCATCCGCATCTAGAGCAGGATCCAGAGCAGCCTCCAGAGCGAACTCCTGTGCCTCTTCAGGCCCGTCGTTCGCCTCAGTGTCTGCCGCGGCCATCGCCGGGGCCGGCAGGGACGGCCGCACCAGCCGCGGTGCCGGGCTGGTGCCGTGCAGCCCCCGCATCCAGCCGCGTCGGGCGATCTCGTAGAGCAACAGGGCTGTGGCCACCGAAGCGTTGAGACTCGGGGTGGCGCCCCGCAGGGGAATGCGCACCAGCTGGTCGCAGTTGCGGCGGGTCAGCATCGACAGGCCATCGCCCTCGGAACCGGTGACAATCACCAGGGGACCATCCAGATCGGCCTCCTCGAGGCTGATGTTGCCCTCCTCCGCCAGGCCGATCACCCGATAGCCCTCGTCTTTCAACGTTTCCAGGGAGCGGTTGAGGTTCACCACCCGGGCCACGGGTAGATGTTCCAGTGCACCGGCTGCCACCTTGGCCACCGAGCCGGTGAGGCCGGCATTGCGCCGCTGGGGCAGCACCATGCCGTGGGCGCCGAGGGCTTCGGCACTGCGCACGATGGCGCCGAGATTCTGGGGATCGGTGAGGCCATCAACGGCCAGCAGCAGCGGCGATTCCCCGATCTCCCGGCAGCCGTCAATCAGGGTGGCGAGGTCGAGGGTTTCGGCGGCTGCCGGTTGCAGCACGATTCCCTGGTGCACGGCACCACCGCTGATCTGGCCGAGGCGGGCCCAGGTGACCTCTTCGACCAGAACCCCGGAGGCCTTGGCATCACGCAATAGCTGCAGGAAGCGGGGGCTGAAACGCATCTCCGGCGTGCACCAGATGCGATGGATCGGTCGACCGCTCTCCAGGGTGGCCTGGGTGGAGTGACGGCCCCAGATCAGATCGCTGGGCGCGGCCGATGAAAAGGTGTCGGTCTCCAGGGGCGCCCCGGCCGCATCGCGGGGCTGATCGCGGTCGGGGCGCCGGGGCGGCGCGCCGAAGTCAGGCCGGGCATCACCGCGACCGGCGGGGCGAAACAGAACCGGTCGGCCCGCCGGCATCCGGCCAGCCGCTGGCCGGGGGCGACGATCGCGATCCGGGAGGCCGCCCTCCGCAGGGCGGCGATCTGTTGGGCGGCGATCCATGGGGCGGCGATCGGTTGGGCGCCGGTCGCTGAAGCGGCGCTCACTGGGGCGAGCGTCCGAGGGGCGGTCGTCTGAGGTGCGACCGTCTGAGGGACGCCGATCGCTGGGTCGACGCTCTGGGGGGCGGCGATCGGTGGCGGGGCGTTCGCCGAAGCGGCCTTCTTCGGAACGGCGGGGCAACGGCGGGCGACCGGGGGAACGCTCAAAGCGCGCCGGGCCACCGGCTGACTCGCCACCGCGACGCTCAAAGCGAGCCGGCGCGCCGGTGGATTCGCCGCCACGACGCTCCCGGGGTTTCCATTCGCCGGTCGGGCGCTCCCGATCGGGGCTGGGGCGATCGCTGCTGGCGCGATCGGCACTGAAACGGCTGCCGCCTTCACGGCCGTAGCGGGGACGATCGCCGGGGCCCTCACTGCGACTGCCTTCCGGCCGGCTCCAGCGCGGACTACTGCTGCCGCCGGGCCGGAAGGAGGACCCAGCCGGTCGCCCGCCGGCACGGCTGCCGGAGGCTCCGGCCGGACGGCGGGGGGCCCGATCCGGACGGGAGTCAGGGCGGCGATCAGGACGGGGACTCATGGGCGGACGGACACAGGGTGGGTGGGGGTTCCTCCAGCTGATCCAGCAGCTCGGCCAGCCGTCCCGGATTGCGAAGAAAGAGCCATCCCAGCATCGTCTCAAATCCCGTGGCCTGCCCATAGGTGCCGGGATTCCCCCGGCGCGGTCCGCGACCGGCCCGATTACGGCCCCGCCGCACCTGCTCCAGCTCCTCGGCTCGCAACAGGCCATCAAGGCGCTGCAGAGCTCGCGCCTGGGCCTCGGCTTTCACCTCCGCCACCACGGCTCGATGCAGATCAGCACTGCGTCCTGGGCTGGAACAATGGCGTAGGCGCTGGTGTAGATCCCACACCGCATCGCCCAGCCAGGCCAGCTGCAGAGCCCCGAGTTCGATGCTGGGAATGGGGGGCTCCATGGCCGCCAGCCAGCGACTGGCGGGGGGCTCAGGCCGCGGTGAGCCGGCCAAGCGCTGTGTCGAGATCAGGTTGAAGATGCAGGAATTCTTCCAGGCGCACCAGCTTCACGGTCTGCACGACCCTGGCATTGCCGACCACCAGGAACTGGGTGCCGGCCTCGTTGCACTGCTTGGCCAGTTGCACCAAGGCACCGAGACCGGAGGAATCGATGAAGTCGATGCGGCTGAGGTCAATCACCAGGGCGAGCTTGCCTGGGCCTTGCTCGCTGGCGATGAACGCATTGAAGTGCTTGTCGGAATAGGCATCCAGCTGTCCCGTGAAGCTGAACAGGAGGCAAGATGCCTGCCGTTCACAGCCCCCTCGAAGCGAGACGGTCAATCGCTGCAGGTCAGAGATGGCTCAGTCCCCTTCGAACGCTGTGGGCTGAAGTGTAGGGACGTCCTGGCGGAATGACTCAACCGCAACAGAACGTCCCTGAACTGCAGACAATCGACCTGCGGTGCTTCAGCGCCGTTGGGCCATCAGGGCGGTGAAACGCTGGAAATGGTGGTCGCTGTCGTGGGGGCCGGGGCTGGCCTCCGGGTGGTACTGCACCCCGAAGACGGGCTGATCGGCCAGGGCCAGTGCCGCCACGGTGCGGTCATTGAGATTGTGGTGGGTGATCGTCACCCGGTCGGCCGGCAGGGAGTCGGCGTCGAGAGCAAAGCCATGGTTCTGGCTGGTGATCTCCACGTTCCCCGGCGAGCCGCAGGGATGGTTGAGGCCGCGATGGCCATAGCCGAGCTTGTAGGTGCGCCCCCCCAGGGCCAGGCCGAGAATCTGATGACCCAGACAGATGCCGAACAGGGGCAGCTGCCGCTGGAGCAGCAGATCCCGGGCCAGGGCGATGCCACTGGTCACCGCCGCCGGATCGCCAGGGCCATTGGACAGAAACACCCCTTCGGGCCGCTGGGCCAGCACAGCGTCGATGTTGGCATCCGCCGCCAGCACGGTGACCTCACAGCCATGGGCGACCAGCCGCTCGAGGATGGCCCGCTTGATGCCGAAGTCGATGGCCACCACCCGGTAGGGCGTGGCCGGCTGGGGCTGGAGGCGGGTGTCGAATCCGGCGGCGCAGAGGCTCGACCAGTGATACGGCTCCTTGGTACTGACGCCGGCCGCCAGATTCAGCCCTGCCATGGACGGAGCCAGGCGCACCTGCCGCAGCAGCTCAGTGGGGGCGAGCCCCTCACTGCTGATGATGCCGTTGATCGCACCGCCTTCGCGCAGATGGCGCACCAGGGCGCGGGTGTCCACGCCGCGGATTCCCACCACGCCGTGGCGCCGCAACCAGGGCTCGAGGGCTTCCTCGGCACGCCAGTTGCTGGCCAGCGGCGACAGCTCCCGGGCGATCACGCCGCGCACCTGGGGCCCGCTGGCCTCGAGGTCCTGCGCGTTGACACCCGTGTTGCCCAGTTCCGGGTAAGTGAAAGCCACCAGCTGACCCGCATAGCTGGGATCGGTCATCACCTCCTGGTAGCCGGTCATGCCGGTGTTGAACACCACTTCGCCGACGACCGTGCCCCTGGCACCGAAGGCCAGACCGCGCAGCAGGGTGCCATCAGCCAACAACAGCACCGCCGGCACCGCCGTCTCGGCCGCGGAGTTGGCTGCGCTGTGAGGCTGGGGCCCAACGGCAACGGAAGAGTGGGACACGGCCGGGCGCTCGACTGGCCCGATCATCCCGCAGCAGGGGTGGCCAGGGCTGCACGCAGGGCTTCCAGCCGCTGCCAGGGCCGACCGCTCTGCAGGCAGTCCCTCGCCTGCGGCAGCGCCGCAGCCACCGAAGCCGCCAGGCCGCAGGTCCAGAGCACCAGGGCGGTGTTGAGGGCCACCACATCGCTGCGGGCCTGGTCCCCTTCGCCCTGGAGCACCGCTTCGAGCAGGCGCCGGTTCTGTTCCAGGTCGCCGCCGCCGATGGCGGCCATGGGGGCCTGCTGCAGGCCGAGGGCGAGCGGATCGAGCCACTCCTGTCGCACGACGCCGTTCTCCAGCAGGCGCAGTTCGCTGGGCCCCGAGAGGGTGGCCTCATCGAGGCCGCCATGGCCGTGGACAACGATGGCGCGACTTTGCCCCAGGCGCTGCAGCGCCTCGGCCATCGGATCGAGCAGATCGGCCCGGGCCACCCCCAGCACCTGGCAATCGGGCTGCAGGGGGTTGACCAGGGGCCCCAGCAGGTTGAACACGGTGCGCACCCCCAGGGCCCGCCGCAGCGGCACCAGGCCGACCAGGGCCGGATGCCAGCCTGGAGCAAACAGAAAGGTGACTCCCGCCGCGGGCAGGGCGGCGATCACCCGTTCGGCAGGGGCCTGGAGATCGAGACCCAGGGCTTCGAGCACATCGGCGGAGCCCACCCGGCCGCTGGCACTGCGATTGCCATGCTTGGCCACATGGGCGCCGCAGGCTGCAGCGGTGAAGGCCACGGCGGTGGAGATATTGAAACTGTCAACGCCGGCGCCACCGGTGCCGCAGGTGTCGACCAGATGCAGTGGGGGTCGGGGGCCCGGCAGGGGGCAGTGGTCGCGCAGCACCTGGGCCATGGCGGCCAGCTCCTCGCCCCGCAGGCCTTTGCAGCGCAGGGCCGCCAACAAGGCACCGGTGAGCGCCGGATCGATCTGCTCACCGATCCAGCCCCGCATCAGCTGGTCGGCCTGCTGGCGGTCGAGATCACGGCCCTCAATCAGCTGCTCCAGCAGCTGGGGGAAGGACAAGGCGGCACCCATGGCAGCTGCACTGGCTGCCCTCGACGCTATGTCGTCAGCCGCTGAATCGCCGCAACAGCGCCTGGCAACGCTGGGTCCGGGGTGAAAGCCAGGCCAAGGATCGTGTCCTGGCCGGCGTTGGCGCTGGGCGATGGGGGCACCGATCCAGGCGGGGCAAAGGCTGGTGGATCGGGTCCAACCCCAAAAAAAAGCCCGGGTGCAAAGCACGCCGGGCCGGGTGATGGGGACACTTCCACTATCACCCGAGGAGGGCCGATCTGGCGACTGCGGCCCACGCGATCGAACCAAGGCCACGCCCATCCGGTTCCAGGAAGGGCCCGGGCCCAGCTTCGTGCAGCCAGCTGGGGCGGCTGGCGATCCTGCCAGGCCTCCAGCTCCAGGCCTCCAGAACCACGGTTCAGAACGGCACCCAGGGAGTCAATCCCGTGATCCGAACTGGCGCAGCCAGCTGGGTCTGAGCAGCCGCCCGGCAGGGATTCAAGGGGAATCGGCATCGGCCGTGTCAAATCCCGAGCCGACAGCCTCGGCAACCGGCGCCGGACCGGGACGGAATCCGGCGGCCCAGATGGCCCGGGTGCGCTGATGCAGGCCGTCGCGATCGAGACCCCACAGCCGCAGCACCCGTTCGAGATCTTCCTGGAGGTCGGTGGCTCCGGGAAAACCCTCGTAGCGCATCAGCAGCCGGGCGGCATCCACCAGCTGCTCGTCGCCCGGGGGATCGGCAGCCAGCAACCGGTCGATGCTCTGGCGGTCGATGGCATGGAGGGGGTGGCTCTGCTCGTCCATGGCAGGGGACATCCAGGGGATCAGCAACGTGGAGGCTGGCACGAACTCGGCAAGAGAGAACGCTGGGAACCTGGCCGGCTGCGTAGGTTGGGCCCTCGATGGCCGGATGAGCAGCATGAGCGCGATAAGGCTCGGCCTGATCGTCAGGTACCTGCGCCCTTATCGCCGCACCCTCGCGCAGGGGGCGGTGGCGCTGCTGGTGGTGAACCTCCTCGGTGTCGCCATCCCCCTGCAGGTTCGCAACATCGTCAACGATCTGCAGGAGGGCTTCACCCTGAATGCGGTGCTGCGCCAAGCGGCGCTGATCGTGCTGATGGCCACAACGATGGGGGTGGTGCGGCTGTGGTCGCGGATGTTGGTGTTCGGGGTGGGACGCCAGGTGGAGGCGAACCTCAAGCAGCAGATCTTTGATCACGTGCTCACCCAGGAACCGGGTTGGGTGCAGAGCACCGGCAGCGGCGAGGTGATCAGCCGCGCCACCAGTGATGTGGAAAACGTACGGCGCCTGCTGGGCTTCGCCGTGCTCAGCCTCACCAACACCGGCCTGGCCTATGCCCTCACCTTGCCGGCGATGCTGGCGATCGATCCCGGCCTCAGCCTGGCGGCCCTGGGGCTCTATCCGCTGATGTTGATGGTGGTGCGGCTGTTCGGCGGCCGCATGATGCGCCAGCAACGGCGTCAGCAGGAGGCCCTCGCCAACCTCAGCGACCTGATCCAGGAGGATCTCTCCGGCATCGGCGCAATCAAGATCTACGGCCAGGAGCGCACCGAACTGGAAGCTTTTCAGGTTCGCAACCGCACCTTTCGTGATGCGGCCCTGGCCCTCGGTCGCACCCGCAGCACCCTGTTCCCCTTGCTGGAGGGGATCTCTTCGGTCAGCCTGCTGGTGCTGATCGCCTTCGGCAGCGGCCAGATCGAAAGCGGCCGCCTGACGATCGGCGGACTGGTGGCTCTGATTCTCTACGTGGAGCGACTGGTGTTCCCCACGGCTTTGCTGGGTTTCACGCTCAACACCTTCCAGACCGGCCAGGTGAGCCTGGAGCGGGTGGAAGCCCTGCTGAGCCGCCGCCCCGAGATTGTCTCCCCCAGTTCACCGCAGGCACCGGCCAGGCCCGCCCGCGGCGCAATTGAGGCCCGCGACCTCACCGTTCAGTACGCGGGTGCCAGCCGGGCGGCCCTGGTGGATCTGAACTTTGCGATCCAGCCCGGCGAACTGGTGGCGGTGGTGGGCCCCGTGGGCTGTGGCAAAACCACCCTGGCCCGGGCCCTGGGCCGGATGGTGGAGGTGCCAAGGGGCAGCCTGTTTCTCGACGGTGTTGATGTACGGGCGCTGGCCCTGGCCGATCTGCGCCGCGAGGTGGCGCTGGTGCCCCAGGAGGGCTTCCTGTTCACTGCCAGTCTGGCCGACAACCTGCGCTACGGCGATCCGGATGCGGCGATGGAGCAGGTGGAGGAAGCGGCCCGCCAGGCGCGGCTGGAGGGGGATATCAAGGGCTTCCCCGATGGCTACGACACCCTGGTGGGCGAGCGGGGCATCACCCTCAGTGGCGGCCAGCGCCAGCGCACCGCCCTCGGCCGTGCCCTGCTGCTGCAGGCCCCGCTGCTGGTGCTCGATGACGCCCTGGCCAGCGTCGACAACACAACAGCCGCCGAAATCCTGCGTTCGATCCGCCAGCAGCGCAATCGCACGGTGCTGATGATCAGCCACCAGCTTTCAGCGGCGGCGGCCTGTGATCGCATCCTGGTGCTGGAGGAGGGCCGGCTGGTGCAGCAGGGTCCCCATCTGGAGCTGGTGGAACAGACGGGCACCTACCGGCGCCTGTGGGAACGGGAACAGGCGAGTGAACGGCTGCAGGCGGCCTGAAGGCGCCCGGAGCGCAGATGCGGACTTGGGGCGGCTCAGCCCCCAGGAGGCCGAACCGAACTGTGAGCGCCGATTGCGCCGTACCTTCCGGCAACTCCGGCCCCCGGTCAGGCCGCGGAGTTGGGCTGGCTGAATCAGATTGACTCGGATTGAATCAGATTGAATCAGATTGAGTCAGATGCTCCAGGTTG
>CAMBZX010000032.1 GCA_945872185.1 Synechococcus sp. UW140
GCGCTGGCTGGGTACGGCGTCGCTGACGCCCTCGAACAGGCAGAGCTCCACCGCCGTGGCCCGGCGGGCATAGAGGCTGAAGTTGACACCGCCCTCGCAGACCGTGGCCCCCAGGGGGGCACTGCTTCCTGGGGACGGCAGGGCGGCCGGGCTTGAGGTCATGGTGTTGGCTCTGGGGAGGGGGCAGCAGATCCCTTACCGGAATGATGGCCCCCAGCCGGGGTTTCGCCCGTGCGCCGGCCCGCCGGGTTGGGTGGCGGTGGATGGCCGGCGCGCCTGTCTGCCTGCCCGCTTCCACGGGTTTCACCGGGGCCGATCTGTGGTTTGGCGAGCGTGGAAGGCTCTCATCCTGTGCTGTGGACGCGCAGCTACAGCCCGACCCCCGAGACGGGAGAACGGCGGTAGCGGCATCAGGCAGCTTCGCCCCTGTCTGTCGTCACCGCGAGTCACGCCATGACGATCAAATTCAGGGCTGGCCAACAGCTCGCTGAGCCGATCAGAAACCCTGCCAACGTTGTGCCGGCTATCCCCCTGCTGTTCGGCTCTCCGATGGATCTTGAGATCGTGACCCTGCTCGTGCCCACGCCCCCCTCTCTGGCGGCCGGTCTGGGCCTGCTGGTGCTGCGGTTGTTCGTGGGGTTGGCCTTCATCCGTCACGGCTGGCCCAAGCTGCGCAACCTCAAGACCTGGTCGACGGCGATGAAGACGCCGCAATGGCTCTGCTTCCTCTCGGCCGCCTCGATGGGGGGCGCCGGGATTGCGTTGATTCCGGGCCTGCTCACGCCCCTGGCGGCCCTGGCGATTCTGGTGTCGATGACCTACGCCATGGTGCTGGAGATCAGTTCCGGTACCCCGTTCATCGCTCCCGATCCGTATCAGATCCCTGAGGGGGACTACGCCGGTCCGATGGGCATTGGTGAACCACCCAGCTGGGAGAAGGCGGCTGTCTACGTGGTGATGTGCCTGGTGCTGATCACCTCCGGTGGCGGTCTGTTCTCCCTCGACAACCTGCTGATCGCCGATCTGCTGGGCTCGCGGCTCTGAACACCGCTCACTTCGGTAGGCGCTGGTGAAAGCGGCCCAGCACCAGGCCAATCAGCACCGCCACGTAGAGCTGGCCCAGGATCGTGATCATCAGGGTGCCGATGTGGGTCTGCAGATGACCGGGCCTGCTGATCGCGTTGCCGACGGTTGTCAGGGCTTCGAAGGAGGCCGTCACCATTGAGGGAAAAGCCCGCAACGGTTCGGTCAACGGGTTGATCCCCGCCGGCAGGTAGTTGAGATCGAAGGCCAAGGGCTGAAAGATGAACAGGCTGTGCAACAGGAAGGCACCGAGGTACCCGATCAGCAGATAGCCGGCTGCTGCCCCCAGTAGGACGCCCAGCGTCACATAGGGTTCCAGCATCAGAGTTCGCACCTTACGCAACAGAAAAAAGGTGATGAATACGGCCCAGATCAGTAGATGGGGAATCGTCAGATGCTTCGCCAGGGCTGGCGAGTCGACTAGCGCGGCCAGCCAGATTATCTCGAAGACGATGGCGCCGATGCCGAGTCCGTACAGCCAGCGTTTGTGGACCTGCAGTGGTGAGTAGCGGGTCAGGAACACCATCATCACCAGCGCCAGGGCGATCGAGTTGAGGGAGGTGAGTAGGGGCCAGTCCACGGCCAGGGGCTGCACCAGAAGCACCACGGAGATCACCACCAGCTGATAGCCGTAGCCCCGATGGCGCTTGCGGATACGCCGTAACTGTTCCTTTTTGAAGACGCGGGTCATGGGGGATCGGGCAGCTGCTCGACGGTTTGGCGATGGAGCTGATCAGCGGAGTAAGGGCAGCCGCGGACAGGCCTCCACCAGCGTGCGGGTGATGGCGGCGCTGGGATGCTCCAGCAGCTCGGCGCCGGGTCCCTCCTCGACGATGCGGCCGCCTTCGAGCACCAGCACCCGATGGCAGAAGCCGCTGGCGACGCTCAGGTCATGGGTGACGAACAGCAGGCCCAGCCCCAGCTCCCGCTGCAGGCGCCGCAGCAGCTCCAGCACCTCCGCCTGCACTTCGGCGTCGAGCATGCTGACGCTCTCATCGCAGAGCAGCACCCGCGGCCGCAGGATCAGCGCCCGGGCGATCGCCACCCGCTGCTGCTGGCCGCCCGAGAGCTGGCGGGGCAGGCGGTGCTCGAAGTTCTCCGGCGGCTCCAGGCCTACGGCCATCAGCTGGGCGCGGGCCTGCTCGCGCGCCTGGGCGCGGCTGGCCAGGCCATGGATCAGCAGCGGGTCGGCCACAGCTTCGCCCACGGCCATCTGGGGATTGAGACAGGCGAGTGGATCCTGGAACACCATCTGAATGCGGCGGCGGGCCTGCTCCAGCTGCTGGCCCCGCAGTTGGCGCAGATCCTGGCCTTCGAGGCGCACGGCGCCACCCCGCACCGGCGCCAGGCCGATCAGGGCCCGGCAGAGGCTGCTCTTGCCGCAGCCGGAAGCACCCACCAGGCCGACGGTTTCGCCTTCGTGCAGCTTCAGGCTGATGCCGTCCACGGCCTTGAGCCAGCGCTGCTGCCACGGGGGTGAGGGCAGGGCATGCCAGCTGCGCAGGTTGTCGAGTTCGAGCAGCAGCGGCGAGGCGGGGGAGGGCTGGCTGCGGCTGCCTTCCCGTTCGCGGGCGGCCTGCACCAGCCGCCGGCCCACGGCGGACTGGGGGATGGTGAGCACCTGGTGGGCGGGGGCCTCCTCCACCAGGCGGCCGGCAGCGAGCACGCCGATGCGCTCGCACCAGCGGCCGGCCATGGCCAGGTCGTGGCTGATCAGCAGCAGGGCACTGCCGGCTTCGGCGCAGAGATCGCGCAGTTCCGTCATCACCTGCACGGTGACGGCCACGTCGAGGCTGGTGGTGGGTTCATCGGCGATCACCAGCGCCGGGTTGAGCGCCATGGCCAGGGCAATGGCGAGGCGCTGGCGCATGCCGCCGCTGAACTCGTGGGGATAGCTGCCGTAGCGGCTCGGATCGATACCCACCCGGCCCAGCAGCTCTTCGGCCCGCTGCCGCACCTGGCGGCGCTGCCAGGCCGGCCGATGGGCGGCCAGGGTGTCGCCCAGATGCCCGCCGATCGTCATCAGCGGGTTGAGGCGCGTCATCGGATCCTGGAACACCAGGCCCACGGCCTCGCCGCGCAGCTGGCGCAGGGTGGCGCGATCGAGTTGGCGCGGATCCTGCCCCAGCAGCTCCAGGTCGCCAGTGCAACTGCTACCGGGGGGCAGCAGTTGCAGCACGGCCCGGGCCACGGTGCTCTTGCCGCAGCCGGAGGGGCCCACCAGGGCGAGGCGATCGCCGGCCGCCAGGGTGAGGTCGAGGCCATCGAGCGTGGGCCGCTCGGCCCTTGGGTAGCGCACCAGCAGGCCAGCGATCCTCAGCACCGGGGCGCCTGGAACAGGAAGGGAGGCGGCAGGAGCCATGGTTGGCGGCAAGATTCAGCCCAGCTTGGATGGCCAGTCGCGCCGATCGCCAGGGTTGTGACGGCGGCTGCATACCATGGGAGGGAATTCGGGGGACGGGATGCTGAAGGCCAGACCCGATCCAAACGCCACCCTGGCCAGTAGCCCCGTGGGACGCGAGCCTCTCGTGGCGGCATCACCGCAGGCGGCCGCCAGTCAGCCGGCCAGCCGAAGCGAGGCGCTGCCGTCGGGTCGCCGCCGGCCGATCCACCAGCCAGCCGATTACGGCGTGCCGCTGCCCGCCTGGCTGCAGGACTGCGTGCGCCATGTCCCCCCCGGCGATGGTGACAGCTGCCCGATCGACACCGAGGCCCTGCTGGCTTCTGCCTTTGATTTTGCCTACCAGCTGCACGAGGGCCAGTTCCGGGCCAGCGGCGAGCCTTACATCATCCATCCGGTGGCGGTGGCCGACCTGCTGCGAGACATCGGGGCCAGCGCCGCCGTGATTGCCGCCGGTTTCCTGCACGATGTGGTGGAGGACACCCAGGTCACACCTGAGGAGATCGAGCTGCGGTTTGGCCCCGAGGTGCGGACGTTGGTGGAGGGGGTCACCAAGCTCGGTGGCATCCACTTCACCATCCAGACCGAAGCCCAGGCTGAGAACCTGCGGCGCATGTTTCTGGCCATGGCCAGTGACATCCGGGTGGTGCTGGTGAAGCTGGCCGATCGGCTGCACAACATGCGCACCCTCAGGGCCCTCAAGCCTGAGAAGCAGCAGCGCATCGCCCGCGAAACCCGCGACATCTACGCGCCGCTGGCCAATCGGCTCGGCATCGGCCGCTTCAAGTGGGAACTGGAAGACCTCGCCTTCAAGATTCTCGAGCCGGAGGCCTTCCGCGAGATCCAGCAGCAGGTGGCCAGCAAGCGCAGCGATCGCGAGGACCGGCTGGGTGTGACGGTGCAGCTGCTGCGGGACCGGCTGGCGGCGGTGGGGCTGCAGAGCTGTGAGGTGACCGGACGGCCCAAGCATCTCTATGGCATCTGGAGCAAGATGCAGCGCCAGCAGAAGGCTTTCCACGAGATCTACGACGTGGCGGCGGTGCGCATTCTCTGCCCGTCATTGGAGGGCTGTTACCGCGCCCTGGCCGTGGTGCATGACACATTTCGGCCGATTCCGGGTCGCTTCAAGGATTACATCGGCTTGCCTAAGCCCAATGGCTATCAGTCGCTGCATACGGCGGTGATCGGCCGGCACCGGCCGATTGAGGTGCAGATTCGTACCGGCGAGATGCACCAGGTGGCGGAATACGGCATCGCCGCCCACTGGAAATACAAGGAGGGTGGCTCCCCTGCCGACAGCGACACCGAACGCTTCAACTGGCTGCGGCAGCTGGTGGATTGGCAAAAAGATGACGGCGGCACTGACAGCAGCGACTTCCTGGCCTCGATCAAGGAAGATCTCTTCGATGAGGAGGTGTTCGTGTTCACGCCGAAGGGTGATGTGTTGGGTCTGCGTAAGGGCTCCACGGCAGTTGATTTTGCTTATCGGATCCATTCGGAAGTGGGTAATCACTGCCAGGGTGTGCGCATCAATGATCGCCTCTGTCCTTTGGCTACCCCCCTGCAGAACGGCGATTTTGTGCAGGTGATCACCGGTAAGAATGCCCATCCGAGCCTCGATTGGCTCAACTTCGTGGCCACGCCCACGGCCCGCAATCGCATCCGGGCCTGGTACAAACGCAGCCATCGGGAGGAAAACATCCAGCGCGGCACCGATCTGCTGGAGCGGGAGTTGGGGCGTGCCGGTTTCGACGCCCTGCTCCACGGTGAGGCCATCGCCCGGGTGGCGCGCCGCTGCAATCTGATCAGCACCGAGGAGCTCCTCGCCAGCCTCGGTTTTGGTGGCGTCACGCTGCAGCAGGTGGTGAACCGGTTGCGGGAGGAGATCCGCCTGGCCAGCGCCGCGGCGGTGCCGGCCCCCAGCAATGAGCAGGTGGCCGCGCGGGTGGCGGCAGCGTCCCAGCCGGCGCCAGCCAGCCATCTGCACCAGAGCTCCGGCAGTCCGATCCTGGGGGTGGAGGGGCTGGAATACCGACTGGGGGGCTGCTGCAGCCCCTTGCCGGGGGAGGCGATCGTGGGCGCGGTGGCCCTCGGCAACCATGGCATCACCATTCACCGCCAGGACTGCGCCAATGTCGGCCAGACGCCGGCGGAGCGGCGCTTACCGGTGCGCTGGAATCCTGGCGGCGAAGGCCAGCAGCGCCGCTACCCGGTGCGCCTGCGGATCGAGGTGCTGGACCGGGTGGGTGTGCTCAAGGACATCCTCACCCGCCTCTCAGATCACCGCATCAACGTCAGCGATGCCCGGGTGCGCACCAGTGCCGGTAAGCCGGCCCGCATCGATCTGAGGGTGGAGCTGGTGAATGCCACCCAGCTGCTTGACACTCTCGATCAGATCGGTTCGATGGCGGATGTGCTGGATCTCTGCCGAACCGGGATCGGCTGAACGGCGGCCGCACAGCAAGCGATCGCGAAAGATGGACTGGCCAGAGGGTGTGCATCAGGCAGCCCGACGCTGCTTGCTCGGGGAGGCGCGCCTGGCTTCCAGGTTGGTTTCAGTTCGGAAGCTTGGCTGCCTCTCCTGGCGACGGCCGCCGGAGAGCGGTACCGCCAGAAATCGCAGCACCAGCTGGAGCGTTTGGGCGAGCAGGTTCCAGACCGTGCTGAGCTGGGGCAGGGTGTGGGCTCCGATCCGCACCGCACCGCTGAGAATCGACAGTGCCGCCGCGATCGACAGGGCGGCGAGGGCGGCAAAGCCGAACATCTGGGTGAGGCCGAGCAGCATCTGGCCGATGCCCATGCCGATGCCGCGGACCCCGGAGATGACGTTGTAGATCGACTTGCTGGCCACCAGCAGGGTGTCGAAGCGCAGGTACTCGGCGGCTTGGAACAGGCCGGTCAGCAACCCGCAGCCCAACAACACCAACAAGATGCCGACCCCTACGTCTCGGGGATCAAAGGAACCCTCAATGGGGCGAGACCGCTTGGCCGCCGAGGAGGAGGGTTGGCGGGACGGGCTGGGGCTGGTGCGCAAGGTCATCAGAATTAACGGTGAAAATGCGTCACAAGATCTGCATTTTGCAATGAACCTGCTCCGAGCAAACCCCCGTTAGCCACGGGGCGCCATGGCTGTTGGACGGTTTGGCCAGTGGATGGCCAGGGTCGCGTTTGGGCGCCGCTGCCCCCAGATGAGGCGGCTAAGGCGGGGCCCAGCGCCCAGCGAATCGCGGCGACCCTGCAGCGCTGGAACCGGGCGCAGACGCCGGTGCGCGCCTTGATCGAGCAGCTCTGGGAGGCGATTGATCAGCACGACGACTGGCAGCCCCTGGCGGACTGGCTGGCCGTAACCCGCGAGCAGCCTTCGGTGCGCGCCAGCTGACAGGGGCAGGGGGCTGGTGTGTGGCGCTACAGCCGCGGGCGCCTGCCGCCGTTACAACCGCTCGACCCGCTCCTGCTGCCATGACCTCTGAACAGGCCGCCCAGCTGATCGACAACACCCTCGATCTGGTGCACCAACGCCTGCAGGATCTGGAAGCCCAGGCGTTGAACCTGGAGCACCGCGCCCTCGCCGCCGAGTTCCGCGAATGGCGCCATCCCTCCGGCGGTCACATTGATCTGATGGTGTTTCCGGGGCTCACCAATTCCTGAGCCGGGAGGTGGCTCGCTTCTGCCAGTACCAGTAGAGCCAGCCCAGGCTGCTGGCGCTGATCAGTCCCACCAGCACGGAGCCGAGCAGCAAACGGGAGGCCATCTGGCCCCCCAGATGCCAGAGCTCTGCCTGGTGCAGCGCCTCCTGCCCTGGCCAGGGTGAACCATTGCCCAGCAGCCAGCAGCCCAGTTGGTAGTTGAACCAGTAGAGAGGCACGGAGGTGAACGGATTGCTGATCCAGGTACCGGCGGCGGCCAGCAGGTGGTTGCCCCGCAGCAGCGAGGCCAGCGCCACCCCCAGCAGGGTCTGAAGCCCGAAGAACGGAAAGCAGCCGAAGAAAATACCGGCCGCCAGACCCCGAGCCCGTTGCCCGTGGCTGCCCTCCTGTCGCCACAACCAGAGCAGCCAGCCCTGGAGCTTGCTCCGCAAACGGCGGCTGTGGCGCTGGAATGGGGACATGAACGACAGCGAAACGATTGCCGCGATCGCCACTGCGGTGGCGGCTGGGGCGGGCAGTGTGGCGATCGTAAGGATTTCGGGCCTCGAAGCCGAAGCGATCGGCCGGCGGCTGTTTCTGGTGGCGGGTCGCCAGGACTGGGACAGCCACCGGGTGCTCTACGGCCATGTGCTCGATCCGGCCAGCGGCGAGCGGGTGGATGAAGCGCTGCTGCTGTTGATGCGTGCCCCCCGCAGCTTCACCCGCGAGGACGTGGTGGAGCTGCACTGCCATGGCGGTCTGGAGGCGGTGCGCCGGGTGTTGGAGCTGGTGCTGGCGGCGGGGGCGCGGCGGGCCGCTCCCGGGGAGTTCAGCCAGCGGGCGTTTCTGAATGGCCGCCTGGATCTCACCCAGGCCGAGGCGGTGGTGGCGATGATCACGGCCCGCAGCCGGCGGGCGGCCCAGCTGGCGATGGCCGGCATCGATGGCGGTGTGCAGCGCCGCATCTCCGCCCTGCGGGAGCGCTTGCTGGATCAACTGGCGGAACTGGAGGCGCGGGTGGATTTTGAAGACGATCTGCCCCCTCTCGATGGGGCGGCGGTGGTGGCTGAACTGGTGGCGGTGCGCGTCGAGCTGGAACTCCTGGTGGCGGAGGGCCAGCAGGGTGAACGGCTCAGCGAGGGCCTGCGGGTCGCGATTGTCGGTCGACCCAATGTGGGCAAGAGCAGCCTGCTGAACCTGCTGAGTCGCCGCGATCGGGCGATCGTGACCGATTGGCCGGGCACCACCCGCGACCTGCTCGAGAGTGAGCTGGTGCTCAATGGCGTGCCGCTCACCCTGGTGGACACCGCCGGCATCCGCGCCACCGAGGATCCGCTGGAACGGCTGGGGATCGAACGCAGCTATGGGGCCCTGGCCGCCGCCGATGCGGTGCTGCTGCTGTTCGACCTGACGGCTGGCTGGACCGCTGCTGACGCGGAGCTGCGCCGCCTGGTGCCCGCCGGTGTGCCGCTGCTGCTGGTGGGCAACAAGGCCGACCTGGTGGCGGCGCTACCGGCCGGCCTTGGCGACGGCCCGGCCCAGCCGGCGGATGTGGTGATCAGCGCCCTCCATGGCGAGGGGCGGGAGGCGCTGGCGACGCTGCTGCTGCAGCGTTGTGGCCTGGGGGATGTCACCGGTCTGCAGGTGGCGCTCAATGCCCGCCAGCGGGATCTGGCGGCGGGGGCCGCCACCGCCCTGGCGGCCAGCCTGGAGGCGGCCGAGCAGCAGCTGCCCTGGGATTTCTGGACGATCGACCTGCGGGCGGCCGTGCGGCAGCTGGGCGAGATCACCGGTGAGGAGGTGAGTGAGGCGGTGCTGGATCGGGTGTTCGCGCGCTTCTGCATCGGCAAGTGAGGCTGGCAGGCAGCGGCAGGAGATCCGCCCTGGGAGCCGGCGCTGTGACGGCAGACGTGTGCTGGGGATTGGCGGCTTCAGCGGCGACCGCAGCGATCAGGACCAGGTGGTGGGGCTGCTGACGGGGGGCAGGGACCCGAGCCCAGGGCGGCTCGGGTCCGTCGCTGGTGGCGGCTGGTTGGATGGGCCGTCCTGCCGCCGCTTTGGAGCCGATGGCGCCTTCGCTCTCCTTCACCCCTGCCCTCACCCGCCAGCTGGCCGCCTGGCTGGAGGAGGACCTGGGCCGCGGCGATCTCACGGCTCCTGCCCTGACGGGCCGCTGGGGCCGGGCCGGCTGGATTGCCCGCCGCGATGGGGTGTTCTGCGGTGGGGTGTTGGTGGAGCCCCTGCTGGCGCTGCTCGATTCGCGCTGCCAGGTGGCCCTGCTGGTGGAGGACGGCGAGCCGGTGCAGGCCGGTCAGCGCCTGCTGCAGTTGGAGGGTCCGGCTGCGGCCCTGGTGGCGGCGGAACGCACGGCCCTGAATCTGGCCATGCGGCTCTCCGGCATTGCCACCGCCACCGCCGAGCTGGTGGCGGTGCTGGCCGGCAGCGGTGTCGGCCTGGCGGATACCCGCAAAACCACACCGGGCCTGAGGGTGCTGGAGAAGTACGCCAGTCGCTGTGGCGGTGGCCGCAACCATCGCTGCGGACTCGATGACGCGGCGATGCTCAAGGAGAACCACCTGGCCTGGGGGGGCGGGGTGGCGGCGGCCGTGGCGGCGGTGCGGGCCAACGCCCCCTGGCCGGCGCGGCTGATCGTCGAGGCGGAAACCGAAGCGGAGGCGCGGGCGGCCCTGCTGGCCGGCGCTGATGCGGTGCTGCTCGATGGTTTTGCGGCAGCGGCCCTGGCGGCGCTTGTACCTGGCCTGCGCGCCCTGGCGGCTCAGCGGGGACGGCAGGTGGTGCTGGAGGCCTCCGGCGTGGAGCCCAGCCAGCTGGCCGCCTACGCCAGCAGCGGGATTGATCTGATCTCCACCAGTGCCCCGATCACCCGCAGTACCTGGCTGGACATCAGCATGCGCTTTGAGCCGCTGGTTTGAGGGGCTGAGTTGTTGAAGGCCTGATGAGCGCTCTGTGAACAATCGCTCAGGCTGGGGCCGAAGTCCTGACAGGCGCCGCGGTTGTCGCCAGAGTGATGCTTCTCTCTGCCGCGAGCTGACGTCCGTGCCGCGAAACCCCGTGTCCCGCCTTCTCCCGGCCACACTCAGCCTGCTGGCTGCCCTGGCGCCGATGGCCCAGGCCCGAGCCGAAGGCGTGGTGGATCGGGTGGCCCGCAGTGGCGAGCTCGTCCTGGTCGGCATCCCCGAAGCCTCGCCGCTGCTGAGCCTCAATGCCAAGGGAGAGCCCCAGGGCTATGGCGTGGCGGTGGCCCGGCAGATCCAGGCTGAATTGGCGACCGCGGTGGGGCGTCCGGTGACGCTGCGTTTTGAGGCGGTGAAGGATGGGGCGGCCCTGGGGCAGAGCATTGTCACGGGCAAGGCGGATCTGGCCTGCGGCGTGCCGTTCACCTGGGAACGGGACACCCAGTTGGATTACTCCCTGCCGATCGGCCTCTCGGGGCTGCGCCTGCTGGCTCCGGTCGGTCGCTTTGATGGCGCTCCGGCCGGCCTGAGCGGCCGTCGTATCGGTGTGGTGGCCAACTCCCTGGCCGCCACCGAACTTCAGGGCATGCAGCCAGCGGCCATCGCTGTGCCCTTCGCCAGCCTCGGGGCGGCTGTGGCGGCCCTCAAGGCCGGCTCGGTGGCGGGGGTGATCGGCGACAGCCTGGTGCTGGCCGGCCTGGCTCGCACTCTGGGCGCTTCCGGTCTGACGCTGACCCCGGAGGAGCCCTACGAGCGTTTCGCGATCGCCTGCCTGGTGCCGGAGAACGACTCCGCCTTCCGCAACCTGGTGAATCTGGCCATCGCCCGCCTGCTGCAGGGCTATCTCGACGGCAAGCCGGAGGCGGTGGCGGCCATCGATCGCTGGGTTGGACCGGGCAGCAGCGTCAACCTCTCCGCCGATCTCATCCGCACCTACTTCGAAACGGTGCTGCTCGGGGTGGAGGCTCTCCGTCCCCTGCCGGCCACCACTTCCAGTGGCAGCAGCCGTCCGGGCTCCTGAGCGTCCCGGGCGCGTTCTCCTCTCCTCCCGATTCCTCCTTTCCGTTCTTCGTCCCGTTTGCGGCCCTGCTCCGATGGCGTTCCTCTCCCGTTCCCGCCTGTTCGGCATTCTGCTGATCGTGGCCTCGCTGCCGATGGATCCCGGCGTGGCCCTGGCCACCGCGATGGTCCGCAGCGATGCTGCTCCCAGCGCTGAGCCCGCCGCCGGCAGCGTTGAAGCCCGGCTGCGCCGGATTGCCCGAGCTGTCCGCGATCAGGAGGAGCATCCCGCCACCGGCAAGGTGGGCAGCGATGCGCTGTCGTTGGTGATTCTTGGCCCTGGTGGTATCGGCTGGGGCAATGGTGGCTTTGCCAACGGTGGCTTTTATAACGGCGGCTTCCAGAACGGCGGCTTCTACAACGGCGGCTTCCGCAATGGTGGTTTCGCCAACGGCGGCTTCCGCAACGGTGGCTTCCGGAACGGCGGCTTCCGCAACTCTTGGTAACGGCCGTGGCCACCCCGCCCTTCGGGCCCGTGCGGCTGCTGGTGCTGCAGCCCACTCCGTTCTGCAATCTCGATTGCGATTACTGCTATCTGCCCAACCGGGACGATCGCAGTCGCCTGTCGCTGGAGATTCTGGAGGCGGCCCTGGAGCGGGTGCTGGAGAGCCCCTACGTCAACGGTGGCTTCACGTTGCTCTGGCATGCCGGTGAACCGCTGACGGTGCCGATCGCCTTCTACGACGCGGCCACGGAGTGCATCCGCCAGGCGTTGGCGCGCCGCGGCCTGCCGCCGGAAACGATCGTGCAATCGCTGCAGACCAATGCCACCGTGATCGATGCGGCCTGGTGCGATTGTTTCATTCGCAACGGCATCCATGTGGGGGTGTCGATGGATGGCCCCGCCTTCCTGCACGACGCCCACCGCCGCACCCGCACCGGCCTGGGCAGTCATGGGGCCACCATGCGCGGTATCGGCTGGTTGCAGCGCCGGGGCATTCCCTTCCAGGTGATCTGCGTGCTCACCGCTGATGCGCTTGACCACGCTGATACCTTGTTCGACTTCTTCAGTGGCCACGGCATCAACACCGTCGGCTTCAACATGGAGGAAACCGAGGGTGAGAACGCCCAGTCCACCCTCGAGCGCCCCGACGGCGAACGCCGCTACAAGCTGTTTCTGGAGCGCTTCTGGCAGCGCATGGCGGAGCAGCCCGGCCTGCTGCGGCTGCGGGAGTTCGACGGCATCGCCAGCCTGGCCTGCAGTGACGAGCGCCTGCAGAACACGGACATGAACGCCCCGTTCATGATTGTCAATGTCGATGCCCGCGGCAATGTCTCCACCTTTGATCCTGAGTTGCTGTCGGTGCAGACCGAGGAGTACGGCGACTTCAGCTTCGGCAATGTGCTGCAGCACAGCCTGGCCGAACTGGCCGATACGGACAAGTTCCAGCGGGTGCTGGCCGAGATCAGCTCCGGGGTGGAGCGCTGCCGCCAGAGCTGCGCCTACTTCGGCCTCTGCGGTGGCGGCGCCGGCAGCAACAAGTACTGGGAGCACGGCACGTTTGATTGCAGCGTCACCCAGCACTGCCGCTATCGCATCCAGCTGGTGGCCGACGTGGTGCTCGATGGCATGGAGAAGCAGCTGGGGCTGACGGCGGCCTGAAGCGGGCGCCCGCGTGGGGGAACGCGGATCGCTGACGCGGCGCCGGGGGGGATGATCAGAGCGGCGCTGGCCGATGCGGGCGCCGCGTCGGTTTGTTCCTGCCGCCCATGCTCCGCTTCGCCCAAGCCCTCGATACCCAGCTGCGCACGGCCATGGAGCGGGCCTTCCCCGCGGCCGCGGCTGAGGCGATCGCCGCCGGCCGGCCGTTGGATCCCAAGCTGGCGCCGGCCAGCAAGCCTGAGTTCGGCGACTTTCAGGCCAATGGCGCCCTGGCCTTGGCCAAGCCCCTGAAGCAGGCCCCCCGTCAGATTGCCGCCGCGTTGCTGGCGGAGCTGGAGGCCGATGCAGCCTTCGGGGCCCTTTGCCTGCCGCCCCAGATCGCCGGCCCCGGGTTTCTCAACCTCACGCTGCGGCCCGAGGTGCTGGCGGCGGAGGTGCAAGGGCGGCTTGGCGATCCCCGGCTGGGGGTGCCCCTGGCCGCCGCGAGCGGATCGGGTGCGGCGCCGGTGATCGTTGATTTCTCCAGTCCCAACATCGCCAAGGAGATGCATGTGGGACATCTGCGCTCGACGATCATCGGCGATGCCCTGGCGCGGGTGCTGGAGTTCCGCGGCCAGCCGGTGCTGCGGCTCAACCATGTGGGCGACTGGGGCACCCAGTTCGGCATGCTGATCACCCATCTGAAGCAGGTGGCACCGGCGGCGCTCGACACTGCCGATGCGGTGGATCTGGGTGATCTGGTGGCCTTCTACCGCCAGGCCAAGCAGCGCTTCGATGCCGATGAGGATTTCCAGCACACCGCCCGCCAGGAGGTGGTGCGCCTGCAGGCCGGCGATCCGGTGTCACTCAAGGCCTGGGGGCTGCTGTGTGATCAGTCGCGGCGCGAGTTCGAGCAGCTGTATGAACGCCTCGATATCCGCTTGAACGAACGGGGCGAATCGTTCTACAACCCCTACCTCGAAGCGGTGGTGGCCGATCTCGAGGCCGCCGGCTTGCTGGTGGTGGATGCGGGGGCCAAGTGTGTATTCCTGGAGGGCATGCAGGGCAAGGACGGCAACCCCTTGCCGTTGATCGTGCAGAAGAGCGACGGCGGCTTCAACTACGCCACCACCGATCTGGCGGCGATCCGCTACCGCTTCGCCGCCCCCCCCGCAGGCGATGGCGCTCGCTGGGTGATCTATGTGACCGATGCCGGCCAGGCCAATCACTTTGCCGGTGTGTTCCAGGTGGCCCGCCGTGCCGGCTGGATTCCCGCGGGCGCCCGGCTGGAGCACGTGCCCTTCGGCCTGGTGCAGGGGGACGACGGCAAGAAGCTCAAGACCCGCTCCGGCGACACGGTGCGGCTCAAGGATCTGCTGGATGAGGCGGTCGAGCGCTGCGAGGCCGATCTGCGCCGGCGCCTGGCGGAGGAGGAGCGCCAGGAGGACGAGGAGTTTGTGCAGCAGGTGGCTACCACCGTGGGGCTGGCGGCGGTCAAGTACGCCGATCTCAGCACCAATCGGATCACCAACTATCAGTTCAGTTTCGATCGCATGCTGGCGCTGCAGGGCAACACGGCCCCCTATTTGCTCTACGCCGTGGTGCGCATCGCCGGTATCGCCCGCAAGGGTGGCGATCTGGGGGGTGGTGATCGGGCTGGTGGCGCTGAAGCCGCCGGTGCTGAGCCGCAGGCGGCCTTTCCCGAGGCCCTGCAGTTCAGCGAACCCCAGGAGTGGGCCCTGGTGCGGGAGCTGCTCAAGCTGGACACGGTGATCGCCGAGGTGGAGCAGGAGCTGCTGCCCAATCGCCTCTGCAGCTATTTGTTCGAGCTCAGCCAGGTGTTCAACCGTTTCTACGACCAGGTGCCGGTGCTCAAGGCCGAACCCGCCGCCCGCGCCTCGCGCCTGGCCCTCTGCCGGCTCACCGCCGACACGCTCAAGCTGGGGCTGGGCCTGCTGGGGATTGCGACGTTGGAGCGGATGTGAGGCTTGGCCGCCTGAGACCTGAGCTTTCAGCCTTGACCCTCAGCCCAGCGCTGCCCACAACGCTTCGCCGTCCTCCCAGTCCTGGTGGATGCGACCGGCCTGCTGCTCCAGCGCCAGCTGGGCCCGCTCGCTCAGGGCCCCGTCGTCCTTGAGGACGTTGCAGAGGTTCCAGAGCTTGCCGACGATGTCCTGAGTGAGCCTGTCGTGGGTGCGGCTGTTATCGGTGACCATGGTGGGCATCGGGGGTCAGGGCTGCTGCAACGGCTCGATGGCGGGCAGCACGCTCTCCAGAGCCTGTTTCGCCAGCTTCAGATCATGGCTGGCTTGCATCCGCAGCCAGAACCCCTCGCTCAGGCCGAAGAAGCGACATAGCCGCAGATCGGTGTCGGCGGTGATCGATCGCCGCCCTTTCACGATCGCGTTGATGCGGCTTTCCGGCACGCTGATCGCCAGGGCCAGGCGGTACTGGCTCACACCCATGGGCTTGAGGAACTCCTCCAGCAGCACTTCGCCCGGCGGCACCAGCAGCAAATCAGTGGTAGTCAACGATTTCGACCTCTTCCGGGCCAGCTTCGCGCCAGGTGAAGCAGATCCGGAACTGGTCGTTGATACGAATGCTGTGCTGGCCATGGCGGTCACCCCGGAGCGGCTCCAGGCGGTTGCCTGGCGGAATGCGCAGATCGTTGAGACAGCATGCGGCATCAAGGATGGCGAGCTTGCGGTAAGCAACGCGGGCGATGCTCCCAAACCGCCTGACCTGCTGGCCCTCGAACAGAGCCAGGGTGTCACGGCAGCGAAACGACCTGATCACGGTTGCAGTATACCAGCGTCCTGCGTGCCTATGCAAGGCGGTGGCATGCTTTGGTCGTCACGCCGCCCACAGCTCCCGCTGGAACTGCTGCCGCACCTGATCCAGTTCGCCGCCGAACAGCTGGTTCAGCCGCGACCAGCCGCCGCCCTCGCGACGGAACAGCAGAGCACCAGCGCATCGCCCAGGGCCGCCTGGCGGATGCAGCCCATGATCGAGGCGGCCATGTCCTGGTTGGTGGTCCAGTAGTTCTGCCAGCCCCTCGATGCTGCCCAGCCAGCGGCTTGCTGCCTGGATCGCCCATTGGTTGCCGCCCGAACTGAACCAGCGGCCGGGCCCCTCAGGGTTCGGCTCTGCAGGGGGGAACTGTTGCGCGTTCCTCGGGGCTCACGCTGGCGGCTGGTCTGGCCTGCAACTTAGCGTCGGGCCATGGACAAATCCGTTGTTCCTCAGGCGGCCCAACAGCTGCCCGACTCCGCCGAGGCGCCGCCGCCGGCCCGCCCCGAGGTGGAAAGCCTTCGCGCCTACAGCGCCCCGCTGGAAGGGCGGCGCGGCTTGCTGCGGCTGGACTTCAACGAGAACACCGTGGGGCCGAGCCCGAAGGTGGTGGAGGCGATCCGGGCGATTCCGGCGGAGCAGTACGCCGTCTATCCCGAATACGACGGATTGCGCCAGGCGGTGGTGGCGTCCCTGGAGGCCTGCGCGGGAGCTCTGGCGGCGCGGGAGAGCGGCGCGACGGTGGGTGGCGGGTCAGCGGGCGCTGGGCCAGTGGGCTCCGGGCCAGTGGCAGCCAGGCCAGTGGCAGCCGGGACCGTGGCTTTCCCCGGTCTCACGGCGGAGCACATCGGCCTGTTCAACGGGGTCGACGCCGCCATCCATGCGGTGTTTCACGCCTACGGCGCGCACGGTGATCAACTGCTCACCACCAGTCCCACCTTTGGCTACTACGACCCCTGCGCCCGCATGCAGGGCATGACGATTGAGGCGATCCCCTATCGCCTGCCCGGTTTCGGCTTTCCGTTGGCGGAGATCCGCGCCGCCCTGGCCGCGCCGCAGCCACCGAAGCTGCTGCTGCTCTGCAATCCCAACAACCCCACCGGCACCCGCTTGGCGGCCGAACAGGTGCTCGAGCTGGCCGCGGCCGCTGCCCGCACGCTGGTGGTGGTGGATGAGTTGTATGAGGCCTTCACCGGCGACAGTGTGCTGCCGTTGCTGGCCGAGCGGGCCAGGGTTGCCGCCAGCGGCGATCCCTTTGCCGCTTTCCCCAACCTGCTGGTGCTGCGCTCCCTGGCCAAGACGGCGGGGCTGGCGGGGCTGCGCATCGGCTTCGCCATCGGCTCGCCGGCGCTGGTGGATCGGATCAGCCGGGTCACCGGCCCGTACGACATCAACAGCTTCGCGGTGTCGGCCGCCTTCGCCGCCCTTGAGGATCAGGCCTATGTGGATGGCTATGTGGCTGAAGTGGCCCGAGCCCGCACCTGGCTGGTGCAGCAGCTGCAGGCTGCCGGCGTGCGCCATCACGTTGCCGGCGGTAACTACCTGCTGCTCTGGCCCCAGGCCGATCCGGTGGCGGTGGATGCGCGGCTGCGCCAGGCCGGCATCCTGGTGCGCTCGATGGCCGGCAAGCCCCTGATCGATGGCAGCCTGCGGGTGAGCCTCGGCACCCAGGAGCAGATGGGGCGGTTCTGGGCGGCTTGGCGGGAGATCGAAGGTGTGTGAATCGGGGTCGCCGATGTCAAGCATCCGTGGGGCTTCCCTATCCGCTGCTTGGCCGGACTTGATGACCCGGATCACTTCATGGGGCTCACTGAGACCGGGTTGGGCGTTGCTCTGGAGTTTGTACGGGCTTTGTGATCAGAACGGGCTGTCTGCAAAGCGCTCCTGGACGGCAGCGATCGGGTGGTCTGGGATTCAAGGGTGACTGGGGATAGTTGCGGGCATCATGATCGGATCAGTGCTGGCGGAATCGATATGGCGAGTTGGACCATGCTTTTGAGTTGGCTCTGCATGTGTCGGCTGGCTATATCGGCGCCTTTCTGGCCTTTGCGCTGGCGATTACGGGTCGCAAGGGGAGCCCATGACATCGTCTGGTTGGGCGGGTTTTTGGCGGGGCTTTCGTGGTGATCTGTCTCACCGGCTATCTGCTGGATTGGGATGAAATCCTGGGGCTCCATGTGTTCCGCTTTTGGGGATCGCCCAATCTGATGGCCTTGCTTTATGGGCCCGCCGATCCGCTTGCCCTGCGGCCGCTGATCGTGGCAGGCACCGCTGCGATCAACAGTTTTGCCCTGTATCTCGCCCTCTTGGGATCGCCTGGCTCCGCCTTGCCCATCAAGGGCTTGCTGTCGCTGCTGTTCGGCTTTGGGATGGCCCTCAGCGCAGCACCTCGATCACGGTGGCATCGCCCAGGGGCGCCACCAAGCTGATGCTGTTGCCGCTGCGCACCACTTTGGTGGGGGCCATGGCCTGCAGGAAGGGTTCGATCGGCCCCACATCGCAGCTGCTGGAGGGGGCGGCGTTGCGGTATTGCACCGGGATCACCCGGCGGGGTTGCAGTTCGCGCACCACGGCCGCGGCCTCCTGGCCGGTGTAGACCTTGGCGCCGCCACCGACGCCGATGATCAAGACATCGGGGCGGCCCAGCAGCACCCGGTCCTCCGGTTTGAGCGTGGCGGTGGTGCCACCCAGATGGGCGATGTCCAGGCCCCCTTGCTTCCAGCGCCAGAGCGTCGAGAAACCGAAACGTTTGCCGCCCACCCGGTCGTGGGGGGCGGCGATCCCTTCGATCTTCAGGCCCGCCACTTTGTAGGAGCCCGGCTTGACCAGCAGCCGGCCGCTGGCCACAGCAGCGCCTTCGTCCTTGAGCTGGCTGCTGGCCAGGATCACGTCGGCAGCCAGGCGCGGTTCCGCCAGGCCAGCAGCGCAGCCCACGGCCCGGAACGGATTGAGCAGCACGGTGGCGCCACCGCCGCGCACGACGATGGCGCTGTGGCCGAGACTGGTGATCGTGACGCCGCTACCACCGCCACCGGCCCGGGCCGCTGGGGCTGCCGACAGGGCCAGGGCACTGCTGATCAGGGCGCCACAGATCAGGGCGCTACGCCGGCCGCCGCCGTGCCGCTGTCCGGCTTGCATCAAGGCAGCCCGCCCGGGGCTTGGGGGGCGATCGGCAGCTGCCAGGCTGATGGGGCTGGGGAATGGGTCAGCTGCGCTATTGGTTTGTTGGTCAGCTGCGCGGCTGGTTTGTTGGTCAGCTGCGCTGACGCAGGCGGGAGGTGTGGCCATGGCGTCGGAGCGAACCTTTGAAATGGTCTGTGGGCGCGAAGTTAGCAGTGGCGCCCCAGATCCCGAGCGGCGGCGGGCTGGCACTCAGGCTCGGGGGGCTGGAGCCGCCAGGACAGCGCGCTGGGCTGTGGCTTCGCGCAGGAAGTTGGCCAGCAGGTCGTGGCCGTTCTGGGTGAGCACGCTTTCCGGGTGAAACTGCACCCCCTGCAGATGGGGATAATCCCGGTGGCGCAGGCCCATGATCGTGCCGTCCTCCAGCCAGGCGGTGATCTCCAGGCAGGCGGGCAGGCTCGCGCGCTCGGCGATCAGGCTGTGGTAGCGGGTGGCGGTGAGCGGCTGCGGCAAGCCGGCGAACACCCCCTCGCCGCTGTGGTGCACGGGCGAGGTCTTGCCGTGCATCAGCTCCCGGGCCCGCACCACCTTGCCGCCGAACACCTGGGCCAGGCACTGGTGGCCGAGGCAGACCCCCAGAATCGGCAGCGCAGGACCCAGTTGGCGCAGGACCTCCTGGCACACCCCCGCCTGGTCGGGATCGCCGGGCCCCGGGGAGATCAGGATCGCCGCCGGATCCAGGCTGCGGATCTGCTCGACGCTGAGGGCGTCGTTGCGCTCCACCCGCAGCTCGGCCGCCAACGGATGCTCGGCTGCCAATTCGCCCAGGTATTGCACCAGGTTGAAGGTGAAGCTGTCGTAGTTGTCGAGAACCAGGAGCATCGGCGAGATCGGGGCTGGCGGATCGTCCGAGCTCGGAGCCTAGAGGCCGAGGCGCTGCAGCAGGGGTGGAATCAGCAGCAGCAGCGCGATCATCATCGAAGAAAGGGCGGCCACGAGCACGGCGGCCGCAGCGCAGTCCTTGGCGATGCGCGCCAAGGGGTGGAACTGACGACCGATCGCCAGGTCCACCACGGCCTCGGTGGCGGTGTTGAGCAGCTCCAGCACCAGCACCGCCGTCACGGTGAGCACCAACACGGCCAGTCGGTCGGGGCTGAGCTCAAGCCACACCCCCAGACCGAAGACCACCAGGCCGGTGAACACGTGGATGCGGAAGTTGCGCTGACTGGCGAAGCTGTAGGCCAGGCCTTGGGCGGCATAGCGGAAGCTGGTGGGCAGGTCGCCGGCCACCTTCCAGGCCCCGACCCGCAGTCGCCGCCCGCGGCGGTGGACGTCCTGGCTGATGTCCCGCAGGGGTTGGGGCTGGTTTTCGGAAGCGAGCATCGGCACTCCGTGGCAGCGCCTGAGAAGGGCACCTTACCGCCCCTTTCCAGTATGGGAACACCTCACACTGAACCGTTTCAAGCCAGCAGGCGCTCCTGGCGCGCCAGCATCTGAGCCAGGCTGGTGGCATCGGGATGGTCCCAGCCCAGCAGGTGCAGCAGGCCGTGGCTGGCCAGGAACAGCAGCTCCCGTTCCAGCCCGTGGCCCTGCTCACCAGCTTGGCGAGCAGCCGTTTCCAGTGAGATCACGATGTCACCGAGCTCCAGGGCTTCAGCACCTTCGCCTTGCCAGGCGGAGGCGGGCAGCGGTGGGGCGTCCTCCTGGGCGGCGAAGGCGAGCACGTCGGTGGCGCCAGGCTTGTGGCGCCAGGCCTGGTTGAGTTCGGCGATGGCGGCATCACCGCAGATCTCCAGCCCGAGGCTGTAGGCCGGCGCCCGCAGGGACGCCGGCAGTTCCGCCGCCAGTTGGGCCAACCAGCGCTGCAGATGCTCCTGCCAGCGGGCTTCGGCGGCCTGGGATGCACCCAGATCACCAGCCTGGCGCAGCAGGGCGGTATCGAGATCGGCCTCCAGGGCAAAGGCCAGGTCCAGCTCCGGGGCCTTGGTCGTCAGGGGGAAGGCGGGCGTCATTGCGGCAGGTTGGGGCGGCCCAACCAGGCGATCAGCACCAGGAAGCCGCTGAGCCCGAGGGCGGTGAGGCCGAAATGCAGCAGGCTCTGCGATCCCTTGCGCACCATGTTGCGCATGGCCAGTTTGATGAAACTGGCCGGTACGCCGTTGGCGGTCGCTGGCGGTTGGCCGGGGGCCGGGCCCGGGCTGGTGGGAGACGGGCTCATGGTGGGGTGGCTGCCGGGGCCGAGATGGACGGAAGGACGCTCAGACTGGCACCTGCCGGCGGGGATCGCAGGGCTGCCGGAACTGCCTGGCTTGATGGGGCCACAAGCCTGAAATGGCGCTCACCCCTGCAGGCGGCCTGGATCCGCTGGCCGCTGGGACGGTGAGGCCGCCGACCTGGCGCTGCTTCAGGTGTCGCTCTCGGCTCCCACCTCCACTCCCTGATGCAGCAGGGCCTGGATGAAGGGATCCAGGTCGCCATCCATTACGCCCTGGACATCGGTGGTTTCGTGCTGGGTGCGCAGATCCTTGACCATCTGGTACGGATGGAAGACGTAGTTGCGGATCTGGTTGCCCCAGGCGGCCTCGACGATGTCGCCGCGGATGTCGGCGATCTCAGCGGCCCGCTGTTCCTGGGCGATCACCAGCAGCTTGGCCATCAACAGCGCCATCGCCTTCTCCTTGTTCTGCAGCTGGGAGCGCTCCTGGGTGCAGCGCACCGCCAGGCCCGTGGGCACATGCAGGATGCGCACGGCCGTTTCCACCTTGTTCACGTTCTGGCCGCCGGCACCGCCGGAACGGGAGGTGGTCACCTCCAGATCCTTTTCGGGGATGTCGAGCTTCACCTCCTCTTCGAGCTTGGGCATCACCTCCACGCCGGCAAAGCTGGTTTGACGCTTGTCGTTGGCGTTGAAGGGGGAGATGCGCACCAGTCGGTGGGTGCCCTTCTCGTTGCGCAGATAGCCGTAGGCGTAGCGGCCCTCGATTTCGATCGTGCAGCTCTTGATGCCCGCCTCCTCCCCCTCGGAGAGCTCGTCCACACTCACCTTCATGCCGTGGTCCTCGGCCCAGCGGGTGTACATCCGCATCAACATCAGGGCCCAGTCCTGGGCGTCGGTGCCGCCGGCGCCGGCGTTGATCGAGATCACCGCCCCCTCCTTGTCGTAAAGGCCGCTGAGCAGGCGCTCCAGCTCCCAGCGATCGAGATCCGCCTTCAGCGTCTGCAGGCCGGTGTTGGCCTCGGCGAGCAGGGCCTCATCGGCTTCCAGCTCGTAGAGCTCCAGGGTGGCGCGACCATCGTCGACCCAGCTCTGCCAGCGCTTCAACTGCTCCAGCTGGGCCTTCACTTCATCCAGTTGGCGCATCTTTGCCTGGGCCTGCTTCTGGTCGTTCCAGAAGTCCGGCTGGGAGGCCAGTTGCTCCAGATCCTGTTGACGGGCTTTGAGGGCCGGTACGTCAAAGGCAGTCCTGGGCATGGCCCAGGCGGTCGGTGAGCTCGGAGAGGTCGCGCTTGAAGTCGGTGAGGTCGAGCACGGAGGGCTACGGGGTGATGCTGAAGCCTATCGCTGCAAGCTGTCGCTCCAGTCCCGCCGCATAGGATCAACGCTGATCTGCCGATGCTGCAAGGGCCCAGGTCACGTCGAGCCATGCTCACTCCCAAGCTATGAAACAACCTCAGCAGGCCAAGGTTGATGTTTATACATCCCGATTTTCACCCCAGTGCATGAAGGCGAAGGCGCTGCTCGATCACAAGGGGATTGCCTATAACGAGTTTTTTGTCGATCGCGATGAACAGATTCGTTCGGTGATGCTGAAGCGCTCCGGTGGCCGCACCACCGTTCCCCAGATTTTCGTCAATGGCCGTCCCGTCGGTGGTTCTGAAGAACTGGAGGCGCTGGAGGCCGGCGGGCAGTTTGATCTGTTGCTCGCCCAGGCTCCGCCGCGACCCCAGGGTGAATGGCGATCATCAAGCGGGCCCGAGGGGATGCCCCGCCCGCGCCTCAGCACCTGATCAACGCACCAGTGGATCCATCTCCGGCTGATCAACAATCCGCCGGCCAGCCCAGCTCCCACTGGTTCCATTTCCTGGTTCCACTCTTTTCGCCGCTTGTCCGTGATCGCTTCCCAGTTGTTCGTGATCGATCCGATCGCGCGCCTCAATCCCGCCAAGGATTCCAGCGTGGCGTTGATGCAGGCGGTGCAGCGGGCCGGTCAGGCCGTGTGGGTGTGCACCCCGGCCGATCTCTCGGCTGTGGCGCCCCCATCTAGCGAAGGCCGCGGCGGCCACGACACCTGGGCCCTGGCCCAGCCGGTGCAGCTCGCTGCGATCGCGCTGGAGGCCGGCGCCTGGCAGGTGCCCGATCCCTGGTTTGAACTCGGTGCGGTCAGCTTGCTGCCGCTGGAGCACTTCCAGGTGGTCTGGATGCGCAAGGATCCGCCGGTGGATGAGGCCTATCTCTATGCCACCCATCTGCTTGATATCGCCGAACGACGCGGGGTGCGGGTGCTCAATCGCCCCGCCTCGCTGCGGGCCTGGAACGAGAAGCTCAGCTCCCTGCGCTTCAGCCATCTGATGGCCCCCTCGATGGTGAGCAGCCGGGTGGAGCAGCTGGCGGGGTTCGCCCGCGACCATGGCGAGGTGGTGCTCAAGCCCCTGGGCGGTCGGGCTGGTCAGGGGGTGGTGTTTGCCTCCGTGGCCACGCCCGGTCTGCGGGCCCTGCTGGAGCTGGTGACAGCCCAGCAGCAGCTGCCGGTGATGATTCAGGCCTTCCTGCCGGGGGTGAGCGCCGGCGATAAGCGCATCCTGTTGGTGGATGGCGAGCCGCTGGGCGCGGTGAATCGGGTGCCCACCGGCGGCGAGTTCCGCAGCAACCTGGCGGTGGGCGGTGCCCCGGAAGCCGCCGGGCTGAGTGAGGCGGAGCTCCGCATCTGCGCCGAACTGGCACCGGCGCTGCGGGCGGAGGGGCTGTTTTTCGTCGGCATCGATGTGATTGATGGTCGCCTCAGTGAGATCAACGTCACCAGCCCCACCGGCGTGCG
>CAMBZX010000033.1 GCA_945872185.1 Synechococcus sp. UW140
TCCGGCAGCGGTTCGCCCAGCCGCAGCTCCAGGTCCGGTTGGTCGTCGCGGCTGCAGGCCAGCACCAGCTCCAGGGGCGCCTCGGTGGGCCAGCTCTGGCCCGCCACGAACAGGGGATGCCAGTGATGGCAGTCGCTGCGCCGATCCCAGCAGCGCAGGGATACCCCCCGGGCCAGCACGTCTCGAACGCGGACGCCGGGGGTCAGGGCCAGGGCCCCCAGGGCAACGGCCTCCACCGGGCGTTCACCCCGCAGCGGCACGCCGGCGCAGCGTTCCTGCAGCCAGTGGCGGATCAAGGGCATGCGGCTGCTGCCTCCCACCGGCAACACGGCGTCGATCGCCTCCAGCGCCAGCCCCTCGCGGCGGGCGCCGGCCAGCACGCTCTCCAGCAGGGCCTCGAGCTGCTCCACCAGGCCATGGCTGCGCAGCAGGGCCTCCAGCTGACGGCGGTTGAGCCGCAGCTCCCGCGTGTGTTGCTCGGGGTCTGTCCAGAGCTGGAGGGCTTCGTCGCGCTCGTCACCGGTGGCGCTCAAGTCCCATTTCAACCGTTCGGCCGCCTGCAGCAACGCGCCGCTGGGGGGCTGGTCCGGCACCAGGTGGGCGGCGATCCAGCGATCGAGGTCGCGGCCGCCGAGGGCCAGGCCGGCCTTGGCGATCACGCGGGCGGTGCGCAGGGCCTGGCCGCTGCGTTCGACGTCGCGGCCGGCGAAGCGCAGCAGCTGGGCGATCGGGGCGGCCCGGCCTTCCCCCCCTTCCAGCGCCACCAGCGAGAGGTCGATGGTGCCGCCGCCCAGGTCCACCACCAGCACGCGACTGCCCGCCGGCAGGCCGGCGCCGATGGCGGCGGCGGTGGGTTCATCCACCAGGGCCACGTCGGCCACCGGCAGATCGCGGCTTACCTGCTGCAGCCAGGCCCGGTAGCCCCGGTAGGTCTCGATCGGGGCGGTGAGCACCAGGCGCTCGGGCTGCAGGCCCGTGGGCAGCGCTTGCCAGAGGCGTTGCAGCAGCAGGGCTCCCGCCGCCTCCGGGCCGAGCCAGCCAGCGGCCCCGCCCGCGGTCTGAGCCGTTGCGGCCTCCGCAGGAGTCGCCGGCGCTCCGTCCGGCGGGCCGGCGCCGATCAGGCGTTTGAAATCGCGGCAGAGCGCGGGCCCCTGCTGATCGGCCAGGCCGGCCTCGAGCACCTGGCGGCCGATCAGGGGCCAGCGATCTCCCGGGGCGCTGAGCCACAGCAGGCTGGGCACGACGCAGGGCTCGGCGACGCTGTAGGGGGGCAGATCCAGCAATTGGGCTGCTTCACTGCCGCTCTGCCAGGCCACCACGGTGGTGCTGCTGCCCAGGTCGATGGCGAGGGTGCCGGGCATGGTGTTCTGACGGTCTGGCCCTTTCTAGGGAGGCCCCTGGCTTAAGGTGGAGGATCGAGGTCCGTGGAATCTTCCGAGCAGCATGCAGAGCAGCGCCGATCTCAGTCCCAAGGAACTCGCCCAGCGTGCCGAGAGCCTGATTCGCCATTCCAGCAATCGCTACCTCACCACGGTGCGGATTGCTTACCGGGCCAAGCAGCGGCGTTTCGATGATTTCGATGGTCTGCTCGAAGACGGCATGATCAAGCCGGTGCAGCGGGCGATTGTCGAGCTCAGCGACGAGCAGGATCAGCCCGATCTGCTGCCCGGCTGAGCACCCCAGGCCGGTGGAAGTCTGTGAAGGGGAGGGATGGCGGCTGGTGATCGACCCGGCCCGTCATCCCTTCGCTGTTTTGATCGGTGGCCAGGGCTGGGCCGCAGAACTGACCCGTGATGAGGTGCTGGTGCTGGGGCGGGCTGTCGCCCGTCTGTGCCATCAACATGCCGAGCTGGTGGCCCAACTGATGCTGGAGGAGAGTCTCGAGCTGGAGCTGGAGCTGCCGCTGCCGCTGCTTGCGGGAGAGCCTGGCAGCCTCTGGATGGCTCTGGAGGGGGATCGCCGGGACTGGGCCCTGCGCTTCGTGCTCAGTCCTGGCCCCGGTGGCCGGGCTTTTGAGGGGGCCTGGAGCGCCGCCGCCAGTGGGCCTTTTGTTGCCGCCCTGGAGGGAATCGAGGCGCGCCTGGGGCTGGCGGAGTGAGGTAGAGGTTCGGGGCTCCGGCTGGCCAGCCGTACCAAACAAATGCAGCGCGAGCTGGCGCGGCCCGGTCCGGCTCCGAGCCGGCGCACCATCATTCTGATCAGACCGGTCATTCCGTTCATTTTGATCAGGCCGAACAAGCCGAACAGGCCGGGATTGGCTGAGGTCCTGCAGTCAATGTCTGCCTGGCCGCCGTCCCTCGGGTTGGCTGTCGACGGATCGGCCGCGGCGGAATGTTCATTGCCTTCAAGTCGGTACGGCCGTTTTGCGGTTGCTGCCGATTCGGCCCGTTCCCCGGCCCTGGGGTAACCGGTCAGCTGAGGTTCCGGATCGATCCCCACCGGCATCAGGATCCCCGTCGGCGCGCCTTGAGGGGCTGCTCAGGCTGGTTCGCCCAGGAGTTCCAGGAGGCGCCTGGCGCTCGCCTCACTCACCGGCAGGATCGACAGCCGGTTGCCGCGGCGCACCACGGTGAGCTCCTCGACGCTGAACTGTTCGCGCAGCTGATCGAGGCTGAGCAGGGTGGCGAACCTGCGGCCGTAGCGCAGCCGGGCGCAATCCCAGCGCGGTGATTCGGGTTTGGATGCCGGGTCGAAATACTTGTTCTCGGGATCGAATTGGCTCGGATCGACGATGCCGGTTTCGATCACCTCCATCAGCCCGACGATGCCGGGGGGCTTGGTGTTGGAGTGGTAAAAGAAAACCTGATCCCCGGGGGCCATCGTGCGCATGAAGTTGCGCGCCTGGTAGTTGCGGATGCCATCCCACAGGGTGGTGCCTTCCGCTTCCAGATGCTGGATGCCGTAGACCTCCGGCTCGCTTTTCATCAACCACCAGGCCATGGCTTCCGTTCCCCAGATCCGCCTGGGGCGAGTGTAGGCAGGCTGTTCAGGCCTGCAGCTCTGGCAGGGCCTCCACCAGCTGGCGGAAATGGTCGCCGCGGGCCTCGAAATCGCGGTATTGATCGAAGCTGGCGCAGGCCGGCGAGAGCAGCACGCTGCGGCAACCATGGGCAGGCGCCAGCTCGGCGGCGAGGGGCACCGCCTCGGCCAGCCCTGCGACCGCCAGCACGCGGCCTGCGTAACCGCTGCCCGCCAGCAGGGCGGTGAACTCCTGGCGGGCGGCGCCATAGAGCACCACCGCTGCCGCCTGGCGCTGCACCTGGTGCAGCCAGCCCCTGGCATCCCCCTGCTTAGCTTCGCCGCCGGCCAGCAGCACCAGGGGTCCGTCCAGGGCCTTGAGGGCTACCTCGGCGGCGTCGTAGTTGGTGGCCTTGCTGTCGTTGAACCAGCGGATTACGCCCCGTACGGATAGGCGCTCGAGCCGGTGTGGCACTCCGGGGAAGCAGCGGCAGGCCGCCTCGATCACGGTCGGCTCGATGCCCACCTCCAGCGCAACGGCGGTGGCCAGCAAAAGGTTCTGGCGATTGTGCTCGCCCGGCATCGCCAGGCAGTCGGCCGCGAACAGAGGCCCCCGGGAATGCATCACCAGACCGTTCTCGATCCAGAGCAGCGGCTTGATTGTGGGCGGCAGGTTCTGGCGCGGGCCGGCGGTGATCCACTGGGCCGTGTCCCAGCTGGCGGCGTGGGCCCGCAGGTCGGGGTCGTCGGCGTTGAGCAGGCGCAGGGCGGAGTTTTCCAGCAGCTGGCGCTTGATCGCCCGATAGTTGTCGAGGGTGCCGTGGCGCTCGAGATGGTCCGGGGTGAGGGTGGTCCAGAGGCCGATGGCCGGGGCCAGCTCCGGGGTGGCCTCGATCTGATAACTGCTCAGTTCCACCACCAGCCAGTCGGGCTGCCGCTGGCCGCTCTGCAACCGTTCCAGGGCCAGCTCCGCCGCCGAAAAGCCGACGTTGCCGCACAGGGGTGCATCCAGGCCGGCCTGGCTGAGCAGATGGTGCACCAGGTAGGTGACGGTGGTCTTGCCGTTGGTGCCGGTGATGCCGATCCAGGGCACAGCGCGGCTGGCCTGCCAGGCGATCAGCATTTCCCCCTGCACGGGGATGCCCTGGGCCCGCAGCTGTTGCAACACCGGATGATCCCAGCGGATGCCGGGGCTCACCACCACGGCTGCCGGCGGCAGCGGCAGAGCCTCGAAGCTGGCCAGGGCCAGGGGCGTGCCCAGCTGGACGGCGATGCCCTCGGCGCGAAGCTGCTCGGCCCGGGCCTGCAGCTCGGCGGTGTCGCGGCTTTCGAGCAGCAGCACCGGCCGCCGCTGATGGTGCAGCAGCCGTGCAGCGCCGATGCCGGAACGGCCCAGGCCGAGAATCACCGTCGGACCCAGCGCCGATGGTGCCGGTTCGGCGTGGTCAGCAGAAGTGGGCGAAGCGGCCTGGAGGGGCGTCGGATCGCTCAAGGGCTGGCGGCTGATATAAACAAATGGGCGATACTGGAATCGAACCAGTGACTCCTACCGTGTCAAGGTAGTGCTCTACCTCTGAGCTAATCGCCCCAGGGGACTGGTCCCTCGGGGAAAAAGCACGACCATTCCGACGGACGGGAGCCGTTGGATTCAATCTGTGCTTTCGAAGCCACAACTTAGCAGTCGGCTTCCAGGTCTCCAGGGCACCGTTCCCTCGGGCCTGGCGGCGCCAGGCTGGATGGTGTCGAATCGGGTTCAGCAGCTCTGGCGATCGCCGCTGGCCGGAGCTCGCCGCGTGGGCTCTCGCTCCAGGGGATTGGGCTGGGATTGCTGCCGCTGCTGGGATCCCAACTTGTCTCGGTGGGCTGCAGGGTGCAGAGGCTTCCGGTTGCGATCCGTTCAGCGCTTGCGCAAGGTGATCCGCCAGCGGCCGCGCTGGGTGGGTTCGGCCGCTTCGATCAGCAGTTCGCCCCGGCCTTCGAGCTGCACCCGCTGACCCGGGGCCAGTTCCCGGCTGGGGCTGGTCACCGGCTGCCAGTCGATGCGCACCTCGCCGCGGCGGATCCGTTCCACCAGGCGACTGCGGGAGAGGCCGAAGCCGGCCGAGCCCACCGCATCGAGCCGCAGGGAGGCCTCCACCGTGGTCAGCGTGCGCTCCATCCGGGCCGCCGGCAGCTGCAGCTCGGCGATCGGTCGTGCCTCGAAGCGCACCTCCACGCTGCGCACCCGGCCGAGCAGGCCATCGAGTCGCTGGGCCAGCTCGGTTGTAACGATCGCCTGGGCGCCCCGATCGCCGCGGATCCAGATGTCGCCCTGGTCGCCCTCCGCGGCGCCAGAGGCCGCCAATCCCGCGCGGAAATCCCCGGACTCGGCGGGATCAAACAAAAAATTGCCGCTGATCTCCAGGCCGGATAAGCCCGCATCCAGGCTCTCCACGGGCTGGGCCAGTTCGGTTCGCTGCAGCAGCAGCCGGCGGCGCTCCGCCCCCGGAAAGCCGCCGCAGCTGGCCAGGCTCAGATCGCTGAGGGCGGCGAACCGTTGCTCGGCCTCCTCCCGCAGCGCCGCCGCCAGCAGGGGCGTCCAGGTGGGCTCCCAGGTGCGCAGGGCCGTCTCGGCGGCCGCCAGCAGCGGCAGCAGCTCCTGGCGCCGGCTGGATCCCTGCAGCAGTGACTCTCCGGGCCGCACGGCTTCAGTCCTCCCCGAGGCGAATCACCGCCTTGGGGCGGGCCTGTTGCACCAGGGTCCAGGGCACCTCCTGGCCGCTGGCCTGCTCCAGCAGCAGCAGCCAGTTGCCCTCCGCCAGTCGGTTGCGCAGGATCCGCAGCCGGTCCTCTTCCTCAGACACCACGCTCGCCGCCGCCGCAAAGCTGCCCATCAGCCCCGAGCCCATGCCGAGCAGGCCACCGATCACCGGTTCGCCCCAGGGGCCGAACAGATCGAACGTGTGCAGATCGGTGATCTGGGTGAAGGTCAGCCCCGCCAGAAAGCCGAAGGGCATCAGCCAGCGGGCCATGAGGCGCTGGCGCTGGCGTCGGGCCGTGGCCGGATTGAGTCGGTCCACCGAGAGCATGGCCGTTTCGCCGTTGCCGATCGCCACCAGCTGGGTCGGCGCCGGTTGCTGGGCCGCGAGCTGCTGGCGCAGTTGTTCCAGGCGTTTGTGGTCATCCAGCACCACCACCACACACAGCGTCACCTTCTGCCTCCGGATTGGCCAAGACGTCGCTCTCTACACTGCACCTCCGGCCAGCCCTTCGGGGCGGTGCTGCTCACTGCGCCGTTGCGGCGCTACTTCACACGCCGGGTCATGACGAAGGTTCTGGTTTCCGATCCCATTGATCAAACGGGGATCGACATCCTCGCCCAGGTGGCCCAGGTGGATGTGCGCACCGGGCTGCCGCCGGAAGAGCTCAAGGCGATCATCGGCGACTACGACGGCCTGATGATCCGCTCCGGCACCCAGGTGACAGCCGCTGTGATCGAGGCCGCCACCAAGCTGCGCATCATCGGTCGGGCCGGGGTCGGGGTCGACAACGTTGATGTGCCGGCCGCCACCCGCCGCGGCGTCATCGTGGTGAACTCGCCCGAAGGCAACACGATCGCGGCGGCCGAGCAAGCCCTGGCGCTGATGCTGGCGCTCTCGCGCCATGTGCCCCACGCCCATGCCAGCACCATGGCCGGCGGCTGGGATCGCAAGACCTACGTGGGCAACGAGCTCTACAAAAAAGTGCTCGGCGTGGTCGGTCTCGGCAAGATCGGCTCCCATGTGGCCCGCGTTGCCCGGGCCATGGGCATGGATGTGGCCGCCTACGACCCGTTCGTGTCGCCGGAGCGGGCCCAGCAGATGCAGGTGCGGCTGCTGCCCCTGCCCCAGCTGTTCGCCGAAGCCGACTACATCACCTTGCACCTGCCGCGCACGCCGGACACCGAGAACCTGGTGAACGCCGAGCTGCTGCGCACGATGAAGCCCACAGCGCGCCTGGTGAACTGCGCCCGCGGCGGCATCGTCGATGAGGCGGCCCTGGCCGAAGCGGTGGAGAGCGGCGTGATCGCCGGCGCTGCCCTCGATGTGTTCGCCAAGGAGCCCCTGGCGGCCGATTCGCCGCTGCGGAGCGTCAAGGAGCGCTTGATCCTCACCCCCCACCTCGGCGCCTCCACCGAAGAGGCCCAGGAGAATGTGGCGATCGACGTGGCCGAGCAGATCCGCGACGTGCTGCTGGGCCTGCCCGCCCGCAGTGCCGTCAACATCCCCGGCCTCAATGCCGAGCTGATGGAGCAGCTCAAGCCCCATCTGCAGTTGGCCGAAACCCTGGGTCAGCTGCTCAGCCAGCTGGCGGGCGGTCAGATCAGTGAACTGGAGGTGCGGCTGCAGGGTGAGTTCGCTGCGTTGCCGGCCCAGCCCCTGGTGGTGGCCTCGCTCAAGGGCATCCTCTCCACGGCTCTCGGCGACAGCATCAATTACGTCAATGCCGGCCTCGAGGCCAAGGAGCGCGGCATCCACGTGCTCGAGGTGAAGGACGAAGCCAGCCGCGATTTCGCCGGCGGTTCCCTGCAGCTCAGCTGCCGCGGCAGCAAGGGCAGCCACAGCGTCACCGGGGCGGTGTTCACCGACGGCGAACTGCGGGTCACCACCATCGACGAGTTCCCGGTGAATGTGGCCCCCAGCCGCCACATGCTGTTCACCCGCCATCGGGACATGCCCGGCATCATCGGCCAGCTGGGTTCGGTGCTCGGTGAGCACAACGTCAACATCGCCTCGATGCAGGTGGGGCGCCGCATCGTGCGCGGTGATGCCGTGATGGTGCTCAGCCTCGACGATCCGATTCCCCCCAGCCTTCTGGCCACGATCCACCAGATCAACGGCATCCAGGAAGCCCATCCGGTCACCCTCTGATGGGGGCCTCCCCCGGCCCTGGGGCCGTTCCCGCACCCGCAGCCATGCCCGCAAGCGCCGCTGCGGGCCCGGGCTGGTGGCGGCTGGAGATGGCCTGTCCACCCGAGCTGGAGGAATCGCTGCTCTGGAAGCTGCAGAGCCTCGGCATCTCCCGGGTGGCCCTGCGCCATCACCCGGAGACGCCTCGGCAACGGCAGCTGCTCGCCTGGTTACCGGAGATCGACTGGCCCGAGCTCCAGCGGCTGGCCCTGGCGACGGCGTTGGCCCCCCTCGGTGAACCCTTCGCCCTGACCCTGCCGCCGCTGCTCTGGCAGCAGCAGAGCGACGAGGACTGGAGCCTGAGCTGGAAGCAGCACTGGCAGGCCGATCCGGTGGGTGAGCGTTTGCTGATCCTGCCCGCCTGGCTGGAACTGCCTGCGGAGTACGCCGAGCGGCTGGTGATCCGCATGGATCCGGGCAGTGCCTTCGGCACCGGCAGCCATCCCACCACCCGCCTTTGTCTGGAGGCCCTGGAGGGTCTGGCGGCCAGCGGTTCGGGGCTGGCGGGGCTGCGGGTGGCTGATCTGGGCTGCGGCAGCGGCGTGCTGGGTCTGGCCGCCCTGCGGCTGGGGGCGGCCTCGGTGGCGGCCTGTGACATCGATTCCCTGGCGGTGCTGGCCACGGGCGACAACGCCTGCCTCAATGGTCTGGAGTTGAGCGTGGCCCAGGGCTCGCTGGAGGCGCTGGCGGAGCTGATGACGGAGCGGCCCGCCGATCTGTTGCTCTGCAACATCCTGGCGCCGGTGATCGAGGCCCTGGCGCCGGCTTTCGAGACGGTGCTGGCGGCTGATGGTCTGGGGCTGCTGAGCGGCCTGCTGGTGGATCAGGCGCCGCCCCTGATCCAGGCGCTGGCGGCGGTTGGCTGGCACGCCGAGCTGACGGCTCAGCAGGCTCCCTGGGGCCTGATGACGATCCGGCGGAACGGGACTGTTGCATAAGGCACACTGATCAGTGCCCTGCGTTTGATTGGCCTTCCCGGCCTGCGGGCCCCAGATCGGCGGGAATGCCCCCTGTCGGATGTAGGAAGGGCGGGTCCTACAGGTCCCTGGCCACCGGGTCCCTGTGAGCCCCAATCTCTTCCATGGCTTCCTACAAGGTCACCCTCGTCAATGAGAGCGAAGGCCTCAACAAGACGATCGAGGTTCCTGATGACCAGTACATCCTCGACGCTGCCGAGGAGCAGGGCATTGATCTGCCCTACTCCTGCCGTGCCGGTGCCTGCAGCACCTGCGCCGGCAAGCTGACCTCCGGCACCGTTGATCAGTCGGATCAGAGCTTCCTCGACGACGACCAGATCGAGGCCGGTTTCGTGCTCACCTGCGTGGCCTACCCCACCTCCGACGTGACCATCAAGACCCACGCCGAAGAAGAGCTCTACTGAGTCCGGCCACCCCGGGCCGATCCCCGGGCCGATGGTTCCTGCCCCAGTGGCATTCAGCCTCGTCCCGGCTCAGCCTTGCTCACAGACCGCTGCAGCGGCTTGTTCGCTGCCGTGGTCTTGATCACTGCCGTGGTCTTGTATCGCCATCCTTGTTTTGATCGGCTGTCTTGAACGGCATCCTTTGTCGCCAGCCTCCCTTGTGTTCCGCAATGGTCTGGTTGCTACAGCAATTTGCCTTCATTGGTTTTCTCTGCCACCCTGCGGGGTGGTTTTTTTATGGCCATCCAGGTGAACGTCGTGCTGGTGTCCGGCAGCGAACATGTCAGTCCCGGCGGGCAGTACAGCTATCGCGTGCTTGGACCCTGCTGTCGCCTGTTTGATCGGGAGGAGCTGCCCTGGCCCTGCTGTCGCCTGGCCTGGCGCAGCAAGGAGCCCAGCTGGCGTCGGGTGGGCCGCCGTTTCGTCGCCGATCTGGCGGCCCGCCGCTGCCCCTCCTATGCCGTCGAGTTGCTCCAACCCGGAGCCCGGCCCACGGGCACGGTGATCACCCTGTTCCCCCAGCGATTGGCGCCCGCCCTGCAGGAGTGGTGGTACAGCAAGCAGCCGGCCTCGATGATGCCCTCCAATCAGCTGCCGACCTTCCCGTAAGCAGGCGTCCAGCACCGCCACAGACCGTCCGCCTTTCAAAGCAGGCTGACGATCCGGTTGCTGCTGGCTGACCCAGGGCTGCGCAGGTTGCCCTGGGCCTGGCCGTGCAGCTCCACCGACAGGCGGCAGCCGCTGAGGCTCATGCGCCCGCCGGGATGCGGAGGCCAAAAAAAAACCGACCCCCCAGGGGAGGGCCGGAGCGGAGCGGGATTGGTCCTGGGGACCGGGGGCGGCCCTGATGGCCTCAGCCCGACTCTGGTTGTGCCAGACGGATCGGAACCGCTCAGAACTCAGTCGGAATGCTCAGATCAGAAGTAGATCTTGCCGCCGCCCCACTGCAGGCCCTGCACCTTGGGCGCCACCAGGATGTAGCCGGCGATCAGGCGCAGGTCGTCGTCGTCGAGGTTGCGCATCTGCACGAACACATCGCTGCTGCGCAGGCTGGGGTGCACGTCGGAGATGCTGTACTCACCGTCATAGGAGGTGGGGTCCTTGAGGTAGTCGACCAGGGAGTCGACCGAATCCCGCGGCGGCGTGGCCAGGGCCAGGGTTTCGGGGTCGAGGCCCACGTTCTGGTTGGTCTTGGTGATGCCGCCGGCGTGGCAGGTGCCGCAGCTGGTGTTGAACAGTTTGCGACCGGCTTTGACGTCCTTTTCGCTGAGGGTGACGAGGGTGCCATCGACGGTGGATGGCACGGTGAGCTGCTCACTGCTCCATTGAGCGGCGTTGGCGGGGCCAGCGAAGCAGACCAGCAACGCCAGCGGCAGAATCAGCAGGATTCGGGCTGCGGCTCGAAGGGCGGAGCGAAGGAAGGGGGCCATGGAAGAAGCCGGCGAAATGGCGGTGAGACCGCGACTGAGACCTTGTATCACGGCCAATGGGTCCCTCGCTGGGGAATCACGCGAACTGTTGCAGGCTCAGCCCGGCTCCAGCTCCGCCGCCGCGACCACATCGATGCTGAGGAAATCCTTCGCCACCTGGGTCTCGGGGAAGATCGCCCGCGCCTCGGCCACCAGGTCGTCGGGGGTCATGGCATTGCCAGCGATGTAGCGCGGACTGAGATGGGTGAGCACCAGGCGCTTGACCCCGGCCTCCAGGGCCGTCTGGGCGGCCATCGTGCTGGTGGAGTGCTGGCGCGCGATCGCCAGCTCCGCCTCGGCGTGGCAGAAGGTGGATTCGTGGATCAGCAGGTCGGCGCCGCGGGCCAGCTCCACGGCCGCCTCGCAGAACACGGTGTCGGTGCAATACACGATGCTGCAGCCGGGCCTGGGCGGGCCGCAGAGGGCCTCACCCCGGATCACCCGGCCGTCGTCGAGGGTGACCGTGCGACCGGCCTTGAGTTCGGCGTAGATCGGTCCGGGCGGGATCTCCAGCTGCTTGGCCATGGCGATGTCGAAGCGCCCCGGCCGGGGCTTTTGATCCACCCGGTAGGCGTAGGCCGGCACCCGGTGATTCAACGGTGTGCAGCGCACGGTCAGGTCGTCGTCATCGAGCACCAGGGCGCCGCTGTGGGCGGCCTCCCGCACCCGATGGGTGCGTAAGGGGTAACCGATGCGGGTGGAGGAGGTGCGCAGGGCCCCATCGAGGTACTCGCGCAGGGGGTCGGGGCCATAGAGATCCACCCCCTTGCTCACCCCCGCCAGTCCCAGGCTGGCCAGCAGGCCGGGCAGGCCGAACACATGGTCGCCATGCATGTGGGTGACGAAGATGCGCCGCAGCTGGGAGACCCGCAGATCGCTGCGCAGGAACTGGTGCTGGGTGCCTTCACCACAGTCGAACAGCCACAGCTCGGCCCGTTGTGGCAGCCGCAGGGCAACGGCGGAGACATTGCGAGCGCGGGTGGGAACGCCCGAGCTCGTGCCCAGAAAGGTGACCTGCACGGCCCGCTGCTTGCTGAGCCGCATGTTGTCACGTCGGCTGGGCGGCAGGGCGTGGGCCCAGGTCTGGGCGGTGGGGCGCGGGCCCAGGTCTGGGCAGTGGGCGGCGCCGGAGGGTGGTCAGAGCCCGCCGCTGCAGTCACAATGGCGGGCCGTGCCGCACCCGCCGGTTCTGATGCCCCTTCTCGGCTCCCGGTGCCAGGGTCTGCCCCTGGCCTTGCGTCGCCTGCGGACGACTGGTACCGGCCCTGGCTCGGTGGGCCTGGTTCTGCTGGCGGTGGCTCTGGTGGCGGCTGCCGCCCTAACGCGGCTGGCGCCCCGGGTGCTGGCGGCGTCCGGCTCGACGGTCAGGCCGGAGCCGGCCGCCTCAGCCCAGGCCACGCCGGCTGCCGAGGCGCCGCCCCTGGTGCGGGTGCTGATTCGTCAGCAGATCAGCCTGGCTGTGGCGGCGGTGGCCTCGCCGTTGCGACTGGCCGATGGCCAGGGGCGATCGCTGGGGGAGATCGCAGCCGAGCAGCCGTTCGAGCTGCGTCAGGACCAGACCGGCCTCGTGGTCGTGATGGCAGGTGCTGATGGCCGGGCCGTGACCCTGGGGCCCCTTGCCGGCGAGCTCTGGATCGTGCCGTTACCGGCTCCGGGACGCTCGGCCCTGGTGACGGTGGAGGGTCAGCTCTATCGCGGTCGGCTGCAGGTCAGGCCCGGGAAGGACGGCCGCTTGCTGGTGATCAACCAGCTGCCGCTGGAGCGCTATCTGCCAAGCGTCGTCGGCAGCGAAATGCCGGCGTCCTGGCCCCAGGCGGCGCTGCGGGCCCAGGCGGTCGCCGCCCGCACCTATGCCCTCAGTCAGCTGAAACCGAACGCCCTGTTCGATCTCAAGGCCACCGTGGACAGCCAGGTGTACCGAGGTGTGGCGTCGGAAACGGATTCCACCCGGGATGCGGTGGTGAGCACCCGCTCCCAGGTACTGATGCAGGGCCGCTCCCTGATCAGTGCCGTGTTCCACAGCAGCAGCGGCGGCAGCACCGAGAACAGTGGCGAGGTGTGGAGCCGGCAGCTGCCCTATCTGGTGAGTGTGCCTGATTTCGATGAGCGTTCACCGGTGCGTCAGTGGCAGCAGCGCATTGAGCCCGATCAGCTGCGTCGTGTCTTCCGGGAGACCGCTGGGGTGAGCCGCATCGATGTGCTGGCGGTCAGTCGCACCGGGCGCATCCGGCGGGCCCGGGTGAGCGGGCCGGCCGGCAGCCTGGAGCTCAGTGGCGCCGAGTTGCGCCAGCGCCTGGGCCTGCGCAGCACCCTGGTGAAGGGGTTCCGGCTGGTGCCGGTGGCCGGCAGCAGCGGTGGCAGCCCTGGCAGCCCTGGGGGCGGTGCCATCGGCCAGGCGCTGGTGCCGGGGCCATCAGCGGCGGGGCCAGGGCGGGCCCCAGGGGCAAAAGCGGTGGCTGTCCCAACGAATGTCGGGCCGGTGGCGACGCCAGCGAGGCCACGGGTGGAGACGGAGGCGCCGCTGTCGCCGGCGGTTCTGCTGGATTCGGCCACTGGGGCGATCCTCAGCCTGCTGGCACCCGCGCCATCTCCGCAGGGTGCCACTGCTGCCGTCGAAAGTGCTGCCGTCGAAAGTGCTGCCGTCCCAATTGCCGCGGTCCCCGCGGAGCCAGTCCTCGCCGAGGCTGTCCCAGTTGCCGCCCGCCAAGCCGGACTGGATCGCTCCACCCCGGCCGCGGCCGCGCCTTTCCAGCCAGCCCTGGAGCTGCTGGTGGAGGGACGCGGTTTCGGCCATGGTGTCGGCATGAGCCAGTGGGGTGCCTATGCCATGGCCCTGCAGGGCCGCTCCTATGACCAGATCCTGCGGCACTATTACCGCGGGGTGGACCTGAAGCCTTACGTCACCCCTTGAACCAGGAACCGATCCACGGCGGCGCATCTTCCGGTCTTGAGCTGATCGCATTGAGCGATCCAAGCGGCGTCGCCGACCATGTGGCGGCGCTGTTGCTGAATGAGCGGCGGCGGCGTCCGGAGCTTCCCCTGGGCCTGGCCACTGGCCGCACCATGGATCCGATCTACCGGGCCCTGGCGCTGCAGCTCAGCCAGCTGCCCTTTGCTGAAGGTGAGCGCCTGCGGGAGCGTTGGCTGAGTTTCAATCTCGATGAATATGTGGGCCTCGGCCCCGACGATCCCCGTTCCTTCCGCGCGGTGATGCGGGCCCGGCTGGTGCTGCCCCTGGGGCTGGATTGCGAGCGGGTGCGCCTGCCTGAAGGCAGTGCCGCCGACCCCGACGCCGAAGCCAGGCGCTATGGACAGGAGCTGGAGGCTGCGGGTGGCGTCGGGTTGCAGCTGCTGGGCCTGGGACTCAACGGCCATGTGGGCTTCAACGAGCCGCCCTGCGCTGCCGATGTCCGCTGCCGTTGCGTCAGCCTCTCGGCCTCGACGCGGGCCGCCAATGCAGCGGAGTTCGGGGGCAATCCGGAAGCGGTGCCGGCGCGGGCCATCACCCTGGGGTTGCGGGAGATCCTGGCCGCCCGCAGCATCCTGCTGGTGGTGACAGGCGCGGCCAAGGCGGGCATGCTGCGCTGGATCCTGCAGGGGCCGCCTACGCCGGAGCTGCCGGCCAGCTGGCTGCATCGCCATCCGCGGGTCATGGTGGTGGCCGACGATGCCGCCCTGGGCCGCGGCGAGCACGGCTGAGTGACGGCGCCCCGAGCCGGATTCAGCCCTGGGGATGGCCCAGAACGGCTTCCAGCAGTGTTTCTTCGGCCTCCAGATTGGCGGTGACGCTGCGCACGTCCTCCAGCTCCTCCAGCACATCGAGCAGGCGCAGGCAGGCCCGCAGGCTTTCGGGATCGTCGATCCGGCAGCTGCTGCCGGCTACCCAGCGATGCTCCCAGCTCTCGACATCCAGGCCCTGCTGGCGCAGGCCATCCTGCAGGGCCTCCAGATCGGCGAAGGCGCCCTGCACCTCAAGGCAGTCGGCGTCGAGGCTGTAGCTCAACACGGCAGGCCCCCCGGTTTCCTCCAGGGCCAGCAGCCGTTCCAGCAGCTGCTCCTCGTCGTGCGCCTGGGGCCGCAGGCGCACGACGGAGCGTTGCTCAAACAGATAACTGACGCAGCCAATCTCGCCGAGATTGCCGCCGTTCTTGCCAAAGGCCAGGCGCAGTTCGGCGGCGGTGCGGTTGCGGTTGTCGGTGAAGGCTTCCACCAGCACCGCCACGCCGCCGGCGCCGTAGCCCTCGTAGCGCACCGCCTCGAAACGATCCGCTTCGCCGCCGGCCTGGCCCGAACCCTTGCTGATCGCCCGCTCAATGTTGGCGTTGGGCACGCCGGCCGCCTTGGCCTTCTCAATGGCGGTGCGCAGCTGGAAGTTGCCGGCCGGATCAGCCCCGGCCCTGGCGGCCACCATGATCTCGCGGCCGAGGCGGGTGAACACCGCACCCCGGCGGGCATCCACCACGGCCTTGGTGCGTTTGATCTGGGCCCATTTGCTGTGGCCGGCCATCGTGGTCTGGGAGAGGCGGGAAAACGGCGAGGCCCTGGGACTCTGGGCCGGGGGAGCGGGCTTTGGCCCGGTGGTGGACCCAGTTGGGTGCTGGGGCCAGTCAGCCATTGTGGGAGGCCGCCGGCTGGTTCAGTGCCGGAACGGAGCCGGCCTCAACGGAGCCTCACAGAGCTGCGCCGGACAGAGCTGCGCCGGCGTCAGCCGGCTGCGTCAAAGACCAGTTTCGGCTGCAGCCGTCCGCTGCCATCGGCGCGGGCGATGCCGGCCAGCTGGCCATCGGCGCCAACCACGGCGACGGCCGCATCGGCAGGCCGCAGCTCGCTGTCCACCAGGGCCCGGCCGCAGCGCCAGGGAACCAGTTCGAGCTCGCTGAGGGCGTGGCGGCCCAGGTGCTGCAGGGCTGTGAGCGGATCCAGCAGCGGCGGCGGCGGCGCCAGCTCCAGGCGTTCCAGGGGGACGGCCGCGGCTAGGTCAAAGCCCAGGGCGGCGGTGCGCCGCAGCCGCGCCAGGGTGCCGCCGCAGCCGAGCTGGGCGCCCAGGTCCCGGGCCAGGGAGCGGATGTAGGTGCCCGCCGAGCAGTCCACGGCCAGCTCCAGTTCGCTGCGTTCGGGATCCCAGGCCAGCAGCGCCAGCCTGTGGAGGGTGACGGGCCGCAGCGCCAGCTCCATCGCTTCGCCGCGGCGGGCACGCACGTAGGCCCGTTCACCGTCCACATGCACCGCCGACACCTGGGGCGGGCGCTGCAGGATCGCTCCGCGGAAGGGGGCCAGGGCCTGCTCGATCGCCGGCAGATCCAGCGGCGGCACCGGGCACCGGCGCAGCAGTTCGCCCTCCAGGTCGTCGCTGCTGGTGGTGAGTCCCAGGCGCACCACCCCGCGGTAGCTCTTGCCGTCGTTGAGGTAGGGCAACAGGCGGGTGGCTGGGCCGATGGCGATCGGCAGCAGACCGGTGACGGCGGGGTCGAGGGTGCCGCCATGGCCGACCCGTTTGAGGCCATAGCAGCGCCTCACCTTGGCGACACAGGCGTGGGAGGTGAGCCCTGCCGGTTTGTCGAGCAGTAAAAAACCGCAGAGCCCCTGGGGGCCTGCGGCAGCATCGGTGCTGGCCTGGGGCGTCAGGGCTGGATCAGCCTGACGGGCCGAGACGGGAGAGCACATGGACGGCGCCTACCGGCCGGGTTGGAGCTCAAGCGGCGGCAACGTGGATGCGTTTGCGGTTGCGCAGACCGCGCTTGATGCTCTCGAAGTTCACCACCCCAGCGGTGAGGGCGAAGAGGGTGTCATCCGAGCCCCTGCCCACATTGTTGCCGGGCAGCACGGAGGTGCCGCGCTGGCGGATCAGGATCGCGCCGGCAGTGACGGTCTCACCACCGAAGGTCTTGACGCCGAGGCGCTTGGAGTTGGAGTCGCGGCCGTTGCGTGTGGAGCCTGTGCCTTTCTTGTGGGCCATGGGGAGGAGAAGGAAGGGGTGGGGTGGACCGCCCAGAGGCGGCAGAGAAGACCAAGGGGCTGGGGGCCCGCTCAGCTGATGGGCTTGCCGCCGACGGTGATCGACTGCACCATCACCCGGGTGAGCTCCTGGCGATGGCCGTTCTTGCGGCGGGTTTTCTTCTTGGGGCGCATTTTATAGATGATGATCTTGGGCCCACGGCGGTGCGCCATCACCTTCAGTTCCACCGTGGCACCGGTGATGTAGGGCTGGCCCACCGTGGTGCCGGCGGCGGTTTTCACCAGCAGCACGTTGTCCAGCACAACCGTCTCGCCCTCAGCGGCGGCGATGCGGTCGAGATCGAGGTAGCGGTCGCTCTGGAGCCAGAACTGCTGGCCGGAGGCCTCGACGATGGCGTAGGCGCCCGTCGTGCTGGCTGCGGCGACACTGGCATCGGCGACGCTGGAACTGGCTGCGGCGACGCTGGAACCGGTGACGGTTGGGGTGGTGGCTGGGGACTCGCTCATGGGCGTGGGGGCGTGGCCAGGCTGGCGAACGGCTCAGAACGATCTTGAAGATCTCCGACCGTTCGCCATTGAGCCTGGACTCACAGCGATCAGAAAACAAACAAAGAGTTTGCCTTCCCGGGCCGGCCTACGTCAACATTCAGCCTTCAATGCTCCCACTCCCGCAGCGGCCCCCGACCTGATCCATGCCTGAACCGGCTCTCACCATTGCCTGTCTGATCCGTGATCCCACCCTGGCGGAGGTCTGTGGTCAGTGGCTCAGCGGCAGCCGCTATCAGGTGGAACGCTTTGATCCCTTGGCCGATCCGGTGGTGATTCTGGATCGTCGCCGGGAGGATTTCGATGCGGTTCTGCTGGAACGGGGTGCCTTGGCGAGCGACACCTCCCGCACGCTGCATGCCCTGGGGCTGCTGCTGCCGGCGGTGGTGATCGGTGCCGTGACCGGCCAGGTGGAATACCACGACGCTGAGGTGCATCTACCTCCGGATCAGCTGGAGCAGCTCGGCTACAGCCTCGATGCGGCGCTTTCGCGTTTCGTGCGCCGGAGCCTGCTCAGTGCCGGCAGCCTCGCGCCTGGTGGCGAGAAGCACACCGCTGATCGCTGGAAGCTGGCCAATCGGCTCAAAGGCCGGCTGAGTTATCTGGGGGTGTACTACAAGCGTGATCCGGACCGCTTTCTACGCCGTTTGCCCGCCGCTGAGCGCGAGGAGCTGCTGCTATCACTGACCCGCACCTACCGTGATCTTCTGCTCAGCTACTTCCGCGATCCGGCCGCCGCCAACCAGGCACTGGAGAGTTACGTGAATACGGCCTTCTTCATTGATCTGCCGATCACGCAAACCGTTGAGATCCACATGAACCTGATCGAAGGTTTCTGGAAGCAGCTTAGGCTGGAGGGACTCAAGCAAGATTTTCTCCAGGATTACCGGCTGGCCCTCCTGGATGTGATGGCCCATCTCTGTGAAATGTATCGACATTCCATCCCTCCTGATGCACCCTTGGCTTTGACCTCCGCCAGCTCCGAGCCCCAGCGCCCATCCACCCCGTCACGGATCGGTGACGCCCCTGCGAACCACCGAACGGCATGGACATGACTTCCCGCAAGACCTACATTCTCAAGCTTTACGTTGCAGGCAACACGCCCAACTCAATGCGGGCTCTCAAGACCTTGCGCAACATTCTTGAGACCGAATTCCGAGGCGTCTATGCGCTCAAGGTGATCGACGTTCTCAAGAATCCGCAACTGGCCGAGGAGGACAAAATTCTTGCCACACCAACCCTGGCCAAGATTCTGCCGCCGCCCGTTCGGCGCATCATCGGGGATCTCTCCGACCGGGAACGGGTGCTGATTGGTCTCGACCTGCTCTATGAAGAGCTGTTTGAGGATGGCTATGGCGAGCAGGACGAAGGCGACTTCACCTCTTCCCCTGAAGCGCTCAATGATCAGGAGGCGGATAGGGCTCCGGCTCCGGCTCCGGAAGTTACCTGAAATCCCGGCTTCCAGCCTTTTCCAGCCCACTCTTTTCCTTTTATTTTTCAGCCACTCCTTCAATGCAGGATCCCACTCTCACCAGCACACCACCGATGCAGGTGCAGAAGCTTCCAACGGGCATGGAGGGGTTTGACGACATCCTCCATGGGGGGCTGCCGATAGCGCGATCGACATTGATCAGCGGTACTTCGGGAACCGGCAAGACCGTGTTCTCGCTGAATTTTCTCTATAATGGGATTCGCGATTTCAACGAACCCGGCATCTTCGTGACCTTTGAGGAGTCGCCGCTCGACATCCTCCGCAATGCCGCCAGCTTCGGCTGGAATCTGCAGGAGATGGTGGAGCAGGACAAACTGTTCATTCTTGATGCTTCGCCGGATCCCGATGGCCAGGATGTGGCAGGCAGTTTTGATCTCTCGGGTTTGATCGAACGCATCAACTACGCCATCCGCAAGTACAAGGCTCGGCGTGTGGCGATTGATTCAATCACGGCCGTCTTCCAGCAATACGATGCCGTGTCGGTGGTGCGGCGAGAGATTTTCCGGCTGATTGCCAGGCTCAAGGAGATCGGGGTCACCACGGTGATGACCACCGAGCGCATCGATGAGTACGGCCCGATTGCTCGCTATGGCGTTGAGGAGTTCGTTTCCGACAACGTGGTGATTCTGCGCAATGTGTTGGAAGGTGAGCGACGACGACGCACGGTGGAGATTCTCAAATTGCGTGGCACCACCCACATGAAGGGAGAATTCCCTTTCACGATGGGTGCCCAAGGGGTGAGCATCTTCCCGCTGGGGGCAATGCGCCTCACCCAGCGCTCCTCCAACGTGCGGATCAGTTCCGGTGTGCCGCGTCTCGATGAGATGTGCGGCGGTGGCTTCTTCAAGGATTCGATCATCCTGGCGACTGGGGCCACCGGCACCGGCAAAACCCTGCTGGTGTCCAAGTTTGTGGAAGATGCCTGCCGCAACCGGGAGCGAGCCATTCTGTTTGCCTATGAGGAATCCCGCTCCCAGCTGCTGCGCAATGCCACCAGCTGGGGCATGGACTTCGAGCAGATGGAGCAGGACGGCCTGCTGAAGATCATCTGTGCCTATCCCGAATCCACGGGCCTGGAAGATCATCTGCAGATCATCAAAACGGAGATCAGCCAGTTCAAGCCGTCCCGGATGGCGATTGATTCCCTCAGCGCCCTGGCCCGGGGGGTGAGCCACAATGCCTTCCGCCAGTTTGTGATCGGTGTCACGGGTTATGCCAAGCAGGAGGAGATTGCCGGCTTCTTCACGAACACCTCCGAGGAGTTCATGGGTAGCCATTCGATCACCGACTCCCATATCTCCACCATTACCGATACCATCCTGCTGCTCCAGTATGTGGAGATTCGCGGCGAAATGGCCCGGGCCCTGAACGTGTTCAAAATGCGCGGTTCCTGGCACGACAAGGGCATCCGCGAGTTCGTGATCACGGGTAACGGCCCCGAGATCAAGGATTCCTTCTCCAACTTCGAGCGCATCATCAGTGGGGTGCCGCACCGCATCACCACCGATGAACGGGCCGATCTGGCCCGGATTGTGCGCAGTGTCGAGAGTGAGAACTGAGCCGGGCCTCGCGCTTCCTAGGCGCTGACCAGCTCCTGGAGGTTGTAGTCGCGCCGTTCGGCCTGGACGGCCAGCTCGTCGATGTCGGAATACTCCAGAGGTAGATCAAACCAGAAGGTGGTGCCAACCCCTGGTTCACTGGCCATGCGTACGCGGGTGCCGTGCTTCTCCAGGATGCCTCGCACGATGGAGAGGCCGAGGCCCGTGCCCGCCTCGGTGTGCACGGCGTTTTCCACCCGGAAGAAACGCTCGAAAATGCGCTCCTGGTCGGCGGGGGAGATGCCGTAGCCCGTATCGCTGATCTCGATGCGCAGTCTCGGCAGCGGTGAGGTGAGGGCACAGTTGGGATTGTCCCCAGGACTGGTGCTGGGATCGAAGGGGCACTGGTCGGGCCAGGGGTAGGCCCGCAACATCAGGGCGCCACCGGGGGGGGTGAACTTGAGGGCGTTACCCACCAGATTGTCGAACACCTGCAACAGCAGATCCCAGCTACCCAGCACCCTCGGCAGCTGATCCTGGGCCTTGAAGTGAAGGGATACACCCTTATCTTCGGCGTTGAGTCGGTAGGTGCGCAGGGTTTGTTCAATGGCCGGGGTGATGGCGATCGGCTCCAGTTCCCACACCCGTTCGGCCTCCAGTCGCGAGAGGTCGAGCACATCGTTGACCAGCCGGGTGAGCCGATCGGTTTCGGCATTGGCGATACCGAGGAACTCCTTGGTTTCCTCCGGGCTCAGCTGGTCGCCGAGATCGTAGAGCGTTTCGACATAGCTTTTGATGTTGAACAGCGGTGTGCGCAACTCATGGGAGACGTTGCTGATGAAACGGCTCTGGGCGGCGTTGAGTTCCACCTCTCTGGTCAGATCCTGGATCGTCATGGCGATGCCTTTGAGGCTTTCGCCGCTGGCATCCCGCACCGATTGCAGCACGATCCGCAGGGTGCGAGCCGGTTCGCCGAAGCTGCAGCGCACATCGGTGGTGTCTCGTTCATTGGCGATCAGGGCCAGCAGCGGCGTGTGCAGCTCCATCGCCAGGCGGTCGGGCATTTCCGCCATTAATTCATTGCCTTCGAGATTGCGGCCTTCCCAGCGGAACAGGCGCCGGGCGGTGGGATTCACCAGCACGATGCGGCCATCGGCATCCAGCAGGACCGCCCCATCGGCCATCGTGGCGATCAGCGATTGCTGCTTCACCTGGGCAGCCGTGAGTTCTTCAATGTTGGCAGCTTTGTAGACCTCCAGCTGGGAGGCCATGGTGTTGAAGCCCTCCAGCAACTCCCCCAGTTCGCCGCCCACCGGCAGGGCAATGCGGGTGGCGAAGTTGCCGCCGGCCACCTGGCGCACCCCGCGCAGCAGCTCCTTCACCGGCCGGATGATCGTGAGGGCGTTGAACACCGAGCCCAGAATCACCAGCACCCAGATCGAGATGAACACGGCCGTGGTCACCTCCCGGGTGAGGGCGGCGCTGGCAATCACGGTTTCGTTGGGATTGATGCCCAGGGCCACCACGCCCAGATAGCGATCGGCGGCCACGATCGGCACGAACACATCGGTGACCAGACCATCGGGGGTGAGGTGCTGGCGGATCAGGGGGTTGTCGGGGCGGCGTTGCAGATCGGCCGGCAACTCGAGCCTGCGGCTGAGCAGTTCTTCGCCGCTGGCGCTGTTGCTGCTGGTGGAGCCGTTGCCCATCGGGATGCCGAGGTAGATCACCCCTTGGGCATCGGCGAAGACGATGTAACGCAGGCTGCGACTCGATCGCCAGAAGCGTTCGGCCACCGAGGCCAGCTCCCGGTCATTGCCCTCCGCCACCAGGGGCGTCACGTTGGCCGAGAGCAGCAGGCCGAGATCACGGGCGTAGCGGGTGTCGCTCATCTGGGCATCGCGCTGAATGCCGTTGAGCGCGAAGAAGGTGATGCCGGTCATCAGCAGGCTCACCACCAGGGTGGCCACCGCCAGCAGCTTGGTCTGCAGGCTGAATTCAGCCCACCAGCGCTGCAGTTTCAGCAGCCAGTCGCTGCCCTGACCCTGTGGTTTGGCCGGTGCGGGTTTGCGTGGCAGCGCTGGGGCCGCGCTCATGGCTGGGTGGGGCCGGGGGCCGCGACGACCCGTGTGCCATGCCGCACCTGGTGGCCGATGTCGCGCCGGTAGGTGATGCCCTCAAAGTGCACCTGGGCCAGACCCTCGTAGGCGCGGGCAAAGGCGGTGTCGAAGTCGTCGGCCTGGGCCACCAGCGCCAGCACCCGGCCGCCGGCGGTGAGGCAGCGACCCTGGTCGTCGCGGCGGCTGCCGGCATGGAACAGCTGGCGACCTTCGCTGGCCTCCAGGGTGCTGCTGATCACATCGCCGCTGCGCGCCGCGGTGGGGTAGCCCTCGGCCGCCGCGATCACACAGGCGCTGCAGCCGGGCAGGATCGACAGCGGTGGGGCCTGGTCCAGCCGGCCGAAGGCGCAGGCCAGCAGCACCTGGGCCAGCTCGGGGCCCAACAGGGGCATCAGCGTTTCGCATTCGGGATCGCCGAAGCGGCAGTTGAACTCGATCACGCGCAGGCCGTCGGCGGTGAGCATCAGGCCGGCGTAAATCACGCCCCGATAGTCGATGCCCCGGGCTCGCAGCGCCTGGAGGGTGGGTTCCAGCACCAGGCGCCGGGTCTGCTCCAGGCCAGCCGCATCCAGTAGCGGGGCTGGGGCATAGGCGCCCATGCCGCCGGTGTTGGGCCCGGTGTCGCCTTCGCCAATGCGCTTGTGGTCCTGGGCCGGCGGCAGCAGCACCATGCGCTGGCCGTCGGTGAGGGCGAACACCGACACCTCCGGGCCGTGCAGGGTTTCCTCCAGCACCAGGGAGCTGCCGGCCTGGCCGAAGCGACCCGCAAACACGTCCTCAATCGCCGCCCGGGCTTCGTCAATGGTCGCGGCCACGGTGACACCCTTGCCGGCGGCCAGGCCATCGGCCTTGACCACCAGCGGCTGGCCATGGGCTGTGAGGGCTTCCAGGGCGGTTTCCAGGCTGTCGGCGGGCCAGTGGCGTGCGGTAGGCACGCCGGCCTCCACCATCAGCGCCTTGGCCCACTGCTTGCTGGCCTCCAGCTGGGCCCCGGCGGCTCCCGGGCCGAAGACGGGCAAGCCCGCGGCGCGGAGCTGATCGGCCAATCCGGCCGCCAGGGGGGCCTCCGGCCCGATCACCACCAGCTCAATGGCCAGCTCCTGGCAGGCCGCCAGCAATCCGGGCCCGTCGTTTTC
>CAMBZX010000034.1 GCA_945872185.1 Synechococcus sp. UW140
CCCCGCGTCGGGTCGAACTTCTCCACACCCCGCACCAGGCCGATCGTGCCCTCCTGGATCAGATCCAGCAGCTCCATGTTCCGCCGCGTGTACTTCTTCGCCACGCTCACCACCAGGCGCAGGTTCGCTGCCACCATCCGCTCCTTCGCCCGCCGGCCCGCCTGCAGGCGCCGCCGCAGCAGCTGGGGGGTCAATCCCGCTGCCTCGGCCAGCGCCGCCTCATTCGGCTCCTCGCCACCGGCCCGCAGCTTCAGCTCCTCCCGCAGTTCATCAAGCCCCATCAGCTCCTGCACCTGCCGCCCCAGGGTGATCTCCTGCTCATGGCTCAGCAGCGGCACCCGGCCGATGTCCCGCAGGTAGGACCGCACCAGATCGCCGTCGATCGAGGGCATCTGTCGGGCCGAGGAGGCCGAGGAGTTGCGCGGCATGGAGAGGGCCACACTGTCCACAGTGCTGGACTCAAGGGGAACACTGTCGGGGACAGGGGAATCGGCCACCCTGTCCTGAAAAATGGCAACGACCACGAATCGGTCCGTAAAGGTGTGTGAAGCCTAACCTGAAGAAGTGTAAATTCCTCTCATCTTTCGCGGTTATCCCGCAGCGGACTCACCTCGAGACTACCCTGAGTCCTCAGCGACCCCCGGTGCCGCTCCATCCGGTCAACTGCCTGCCGGCATGCGATTGATCAGCCAGGCCGCCGTGTGCAGGTAGATGAACACCCCTGCCACATCGGTGATCGTGGCGATGAACGGGGCCGACATCAGGGCGGGATCGAGGCCAAAGCGGTTGAACAACAGGGGCAACGCGGCGCCGGCGGTGGCGGCCAGGGTGGTGATCGCCACCAGGCTGAAGCCGGCGGCGGCGGCCACCACCCAGCTGTGGGACACATAGGCAGCCCACGGCACCACCACCACCAGCATCAACAGGCCCAGCAAAGCCCCCGCCACAAACTCCCGGCCGATCGCCAAAGCCGGCCCCAGGGCCTGCAACCGCTGGGTGCTGAGGCCGCGGATCACCACGGTGGAACTCTGGGCGCCCACATTGCCACCGGTGCCGATCAGCAGCGGGATGAAGGCCGCCAGCACCACCACCTTTTTCAGCACCGCATCCTCGGAGGCGATCACAGCCGCGGTGCCGCTGTTGGCGATCAGCAGCACCATCAGCCACACCACCCGGCGACGGGCCACGGTGAACAGATTGCTCTGGAAATAGTCGTCCTCATCGCCGGCCTGCACGGCACCGGCGGCGTAGAGATCGCGGGTGGCCTCCTGCTGGATCACATCGATCACGTCGTCGACGGTGACGATCCCCACCAGCCGCTGCTCCCGGTCCACCACCGGCACCGCCAGGAAGTCGTAGCGCTGGATCACCCGCGCCACCTCCTCCTGATCCGTGTCCGTGGCCACGCTCACCACCTCGCGGGTCATCACATCGCCGAGGCGGTTCTCAGGCTCGGCCGTGACCAGATCGCGCAACGACAACATGCCGCTGAGATGGCGGGAGGCATCGGTGACGTAAAGGCTGTAGATGGTTTCGGTGTCCCGGGCCCGGCGGCGCACAATCTCCAAGGCCTGGGCGGCGCTGTGAAACTCCTTGAGATCAATGAACTCGGTCGTCATCAAACGACCGGCGGTCTCCGCGTCGTAGCCAAGCATCTGGGCGGTGACCCGCCGCTCCGATGGACTCAGCTCCGCCAGCAAGCGCCTTACCACCTTCGCCGGCAATTCGTCAAACAGCCGCACCCGATCATCGGGTGACATCTCCTCCACCAGCTCCAACACCTCACCAGAACGCAGCCGCTCCAGCAGGCTCTGCTGAACGGAGGGATCGAGGTATTCGTACACCTCAATCGCCTCGTCCTTGGGCAGCAATCGAAAGGCCAGGGCCTGGAGGATGCGGGGCAGGGTGCCGATCGCCTCGGCGGCGTCCACCGGTTGCACCGGCTGCAACAGCAGCTTGGCGCCGTCGTAGTTACTGGCCTCCAGCAGACTTTCCAGTTGGCGCGCCACCACCTCCGCTACGGCGGAACTTTCGCTCATCACGCAGGCACCACCGTTACTGCCGAGTTTATGGGGCGCTCTGCCGGCGGCGGCCCGATCGGCATCCACCCAGCGATCCCCGAACGCCTGCAAGGCGCGTGCCCCTGCCGCAACAGGACGGGCACGACAACGCCAGAATCTCGCCGTTGCCCAGGAGACCCATGGCCGTCAATGTCAGCGAAATCAGCGTGCGCGAGGCCCAGGGTGGCGAGCGCAAGCTTGGGGAATGGGCAGGCCAGGTGCTGCTGATCGTGAATGTGGCCAGCCGCTGCGGTTTCACGCGCCAATACGCCGGGCTGCAGAAGCTTCAGGACACCTATGGCGCCCAGGGGCTCACCGTGCTGGGCTTTCCCTGCAACGACTTCGGCGCCCAGGAGCCCGGCACCCTGCCGGAGATTCAGCAGTTCTGCTCCATCACCTACGGCGCCAGCTTCCAGCTGTTCGACAAGGTGCATGCCACCGGCGCCAAGACCGAGCCTTACACCACACTCACCCAGACCGAACCCGCCGGCGATGTGGCCTGGAACTTCGAGAAGTTCCTGGTGGGCAAGGACGGCACCGTGCTGGCCCGCTTCAAAAGTGGTGTGGAACCGGACAGCGCCGAACTCACCGGCGCCATCGAGGCGGCGCTGGCGGCCTGAGGCCTGAGGCCGGAGTTTCATTCTCCAGGTCAGCCGGCGCCGGCCCCCTGCGGGCGGCGCCGGCGTGGCGGCAAGTCAGAGCAGCCAATGGCTCCAAGGCTGAGGCCTTGGCTCAGCCCGGCAACCAACCCCTGGTGGCCTCGCCGGCCAGGGTGGTGGCCTCCACCCGCAGCCAGGGGCGCCCCCCCGGCGAAAGCCAATGGCGCAGCACCCGTAAGGGCACGCCGGCATCCACCTGGGCCAGCACCGGTGCCTGGCGTTCCGGGGCACAGCGCAGGCTCATGCAGCTCTGGCTGAGCAGGGGCTCCAGCCCCTGCTCGCGGCGCCGCACCTCCGGCAGGCGAAGCTCGCCACCACCGGCCGGCAGGGCCGCAGGAGCCAGCAGGGCAAAACCGAGCAGGGCCGCCCAACGCCAGGCCGGCCAAGGACGCAAAGGGACGACGGTGGCCATCGTTTCAGATGTCGAGCTGGGTGAGATCAAGCTCGGCACTGTGGGCTTCGATGAACTCGCGGCGCGGCGCCACCTTGTCACCCATCAGGATCGTGAAGATGCGATCGGCCTGAGCGGCGTCTTCAACTTCCACCCGCTTCATCATGCGCGTACCGGGATCCATAGTGGTTTCCCAGAGCTGCTTGGGCATCATTTCACCGAGACCCTTGAAGCGTTGGATATTGTAATTGGCCTTTTCACCGTAGCCGGACAGCACCTTTTTGAGCTCGGCCTCATTGTAGCAGTAATTATGATTTTTACCACGCTCCACCTTATAGAGAGGTGGGCAGGCGATGTAGATATAACCGCCCTCCACCAGGGATTTCTGATAGCGATAGAAGAAGGTGAGCAATAAGGTGCGAATGTGAGCACCGTCCACGTCAGCATCGGTCATGATCACGATGCGGTGGTAGCGAAGATTTTTCTCTTCAAACTCTTCACCTTTGATGCCCAGGCCAAGGGCTGTGATCAGAGCCTGGATTTCAGTATTTTTATAAATCTTGGCATCATCAGTTTTCTCAATATTGAGAATCTTACCCCGCAGCGGCAGAATCGCCTGGAAGCGCCGATCCCGACCCTGCTTGGCAGAGCCCCCAGCCGAATCACCCTCCACAATGTAGATCTCGGATTCGCTCGGATCACGGGAGCTGCAATCGGCCAACTTGCCGGGCAGGGTGGAGCTTTCCAGCACCGATTTGCGGCGCACCAATTCCCGGGCCCGCCGGGCCGCCTCGGCCGCATTGAAAGCCTGAATCGCCTTTTCCAGGATCAGGTCAATCACGCCTGGATTGAATTCCAGATACTGGCTCAGGGCTTCCCCCACCAGGGTGTCGACGATGCCACGCACCTCGGTGTTGCCGAGCTTGGTCTTGGTCTGGCCCTCGAATTCCGGATCGGGCACTTTCACCGACAGCACCGCTGTCAGCCCCTCGCGGATATTCTCACCGGCCAGGTTGGTGTCGGCGTCCTTGCGCTTGCCGCGCTTCTTGGCGAAGGTGTTGAGGGTGCGGGTGAGCACCGTTTTCAAACCCTCAATATGGGTACCACCATCCACGGTACGGATGTTGTTGGCAAAGCCGAGAATGCTGTCGGAATAGGCATCGACGCACCACTGCAGAGCGGCCTCCACCTGCACGCCATCCTTTTCGGAATTGACGTAGATAATCTCAGGATGCAGCGGATCCTTCTCCGCATTCATGTATGTCACATACTCGCGAATGCCGCCCTGATAGTGATACACCTCTTCATGCGCATCGCCATCGGCCGACAGCGCTGCGGCCCGCTCATCCCGAAAAACGATGCGCACACCACCATTGAGGTAGGCCAGCTCCCTCAGCCGGCCTGAGAGGGTTTGGTAGTCAAACTCGATGCCGGTGCTGAAGATCTCGTGATCCGGCAGAAAGCGCACCATCGTGCCGGTCTGGTCAGGATCAGCGGCCGGCTTGGCGCTGAGGCTACCGATCGGGGTGCCGCGCTCAAACCGCTGCTGATGCTCCTGGCCTTGGCGATGGACAACCACCTCCACCCACTCACTGAGGGCGTTGACCACAGACACACCAACGCCGTGCAGACCGCCGGACACCTTGTAACCGCCGGAGCCGAATTTGCCGCCGGCATGGAGCACCGTCAGCACTGTCTCGAGGGCGCTGCGGCCCGTGCGCGGGTGGATATCGGTGGGAATGCCACGGCCGTTGTCGGTGACGCTGGCGGAGCCATCGGCGTGGATCACCACCAGGATCGCGTCGCAATGGCCGGCCAAGGCTTCATCGACGGCGTTGTCCACCACCTCGTAGACGAGATGGTGCAGACCACGGGGACCGGTGGTACCGATGTACATCCCCGGCCGCTTGCGCACTGGTTCCAGGCCTTCGAGCACCTGGATCTGTTCGGCGCCGTAGGCGGACTGGACTTTGGTGGCGTCGCTCATTCGGAAAGGGCTCCCCAGGGAACGGGCTCAGGACGACGGAACCCCGGGGCAGACAGGGGCGCGGGAAGCAGGGCGCGGGGAGTGCAAAAGCCTCTCCGCAAGGGCAACCTTACCACCGACGCCCCGCAGCGCCACCCAGGCCCCGCTCCGGCGCGATTCGCCCAAGGGGTTGATCCCGCCCCCGCCGCCGGGGCCGTCCAGGAGCCGGTGCTGGCCTAGGTGCTGGACCGGGCGTTGCTGGCGGCCAATCCGTCCCCTCACCGGTGGAGCGAATGGGGATGGTCCATTGCGCACACGGTCACCGGCGCTGGCGCTGTCCCATCCCCATCGCTGTCGGATTCACAGCAGGCTGTTGGCCAGCGGGGCCTGATCGGCCCCGCAACCGGTGAGCCCTCGCTCGACGAGGTCCACATCCTCGAGGGGTGCGGCGCTGTTTGCAGGGGGAATCCACCAGGGATGGAAACGCTCCGGGGCCTGGGAGCGGTGCCGTCCATGCTCCGTAGCTATCTCAGGCCGATCTCGCTCAGGCCGATCTCGCCCTCCGCCTGAGTCCGGATTGAATCCCCTGGCCAGCGTCGATGTCCCTGATTTCTGTTCGGGGACATCGACGCGCAACAGTCTCACGCGGGCCCCGGCCTCGCAACCGGTGAGCCAATGCCCGGGACCGATCGCCACGCCTGGACGCCAAGCCCTGCAGCGACCCAGTCCCTGAAAGGAGGCAGCCGGAGGGCACCGCCCCCTGCAGCCAGCAAGCAACGCCAGCCACCCGGGCGCCTCTGCCAGCTTGTTGGCTGGAGCCCGATCCGAGCAGCAAAGAAATTCCTTCCCTATGCCCTTGCTCCAGCCCAACAAAAAAGCAATCTCAGCAAGATCGCCTCCCAACCACGCCTCTCGCCCCGCCTCTGCCACAGTCGCTGGCTCGAGATCGCTTCCTGGACCAAGGGTCTGGGGAAGTCGGCCAATCGCGTTCCGTTCCTTACGATCTCAGCTCGATTCCAACCTGAAGCGCCTCGGCGGCAGCAGCGGCCTCCAGTCCTGTCCGGCGATCAAGGCGCAACAAGGGGCCTCCAGCGACCTGCCTGCCCACCAGCCAGCCGCCCTCGGCACCGGCGCCAACGCCACCGCGGCGACCCAGCCTGAAGCGCCCGGCGTCTCTCCCTGCACCCACCCCGCTCTGTTCTGCCACCCCCCGTGCCCCTGTCAGTGCTTGACGCCACCAGCCCCGAGCCACGCCCGCTGGTGATCGCCCTGATGGGGGCCACCGCCAGCGGCAAGACCGCCCTGGCGATCGAGCTGGCCGAGGCCCTGGGCCTGGCAGTGCTGTCGGTGGATTCACGCCAGCTCTACCGCCAGATGGATGTGGGCACCGCCAAGCCAACCCCGGCCCAGCGCCAGCGGGTGCGCCATGAACTGCTCGACCTGCGCGATCCCGACCAACCGATCAACCTGCAGGAGTTCGTGCAGCTGGCCCAGGAGGCCATCGCCGCCGAACACCGCCGCTGTGGTGTCGCCTTGCTGGTGGGCGGCACAGGCCTCTATCTCAAGGCGCTGCTGGCGGGCCTGCAGCCGCCGGCCGTAGCGCCCCAGCCCCAGCTGCGCCAACAATTCAGCGCCCTGGGCCAATCCCACTGCCATCGCCTGCTGCAGCAGGCCGACCCCGAGGCGGCGGCCCGGATCATGCCCCGCGATGCGATCCGCACCCAGCGGGCCCTGGAGGTGATTTATGCCACCGGCCGCCCCCTCAGCGCCCAACAGCGCCGCAGCCCGCCCCCCTGGCGGGTGCTCGAGCTGGCCCTCGACCCACCGGATCTGGCCCAGCGCATCAGCCGCCGCACCGAGCAGCTCTACGCCGATGGCCTGGTGGCGGAAACCGCAGGCCTGATCGAGCGCTTTGGCGCCGACTGCCCCCTGCTGCAGACGATCGGTTACGACGAAGCCAGGCGCCTGTTGCTCGGGGAGTTCGATCGCCCGACGGCCATCGCCCTCAGCGAACGCCGCACGCGCCAGTTCGCCAAACGCCAGCGCACCTGGTTCCGCCGCCAGCACCAACCCCAGTGGCTCAATAGTGCCGATCTGCTGCAGGAGGCACTGCTGGCGACCCGGCAAGGTCTAGGCTGACTGCCTAATCGCCGCGTTGAATGCCTCCCCGTCCCCGTTTTGACCGCCGGGCTCCCGTCCGAGAGCTACCCAACATCAACGATCGCATCAACTACCCCAACCTGAGGGTGGTCGATGCCGACGGCAGTCAACTGGGAGTGATCACGCGCGAAGAGGCCCTGGATGTGGCCCGCGATCGTGAGCTGGATCTGGTGCTCGTCAGCGAGAAAGCCGATCCCCCGGTTTGCCGGATCATGGATTACGGCAAATACAAGTTCGAGCAGGAAAAAAAGGCCAAGGAGGCCAAGAAGAAGTCGCACCAGACCGAAGTCAAGGAGGTGAAGATGCGCTACAAGATCGATTCGCACGACTACCAGGTGCGCATCGGTCAGGCCGTGCGCTTTCTCAAGTCCGGCGACAAGGTCAAGTGCACCGTGATCTTCCGGGGCCGGGAAATCCAGCACACCGCCCTGGCCGAGGTGCTGCTGCTGCGCATGGCCAAAGATCTCGAGGACAACGCCGAGATCCAGCAGCTGCCCAAACGGGAAGGCCGCAACATGATCATGTTCCTCAGCCCACGCAAACAGAGCGCCGGCAAAGCCGGAGCCAAACCCGGCGCCCCGGGGGCCGGCATCCCGGCGCCCACACCGCTGCGGGTCATCAAGACGCCTGGCACCTGAACCTCGCCTCCTCAGGGGGGCAATAAGCGAGCTGCCGCCCATCAAGTGGCCACTACCGCGTTGACGCCCCGCGTTCACAGCCGGTGCCCTGCCGATCTGGAATCGCTCGGCTTGGTCTTTGCCGGCTTTGTCCCTGCCGGCTTGGTGTGGCCAATGCCATGGGGGAGCGACTCAGCCCCGTCTGAGTTCCATCAGCTCCTCGGCGGCTGTCTCTGGCCGCACTGAGCGTCCTGGGTAAACCAGCGTCAGCAGCAGGGCCCAGAGAGGCCCCCCGGAGTCCGGCCAGCGAAAACCGAGGGGCCAGCAGCCGATCGGCCTCAGGCTGGGCGCCCAGGCGGTTGCCCCAGTTCTTCGGCGAACAACGCCAGCATCTGCTGCCAGCCCAGGGCGGCCGCCGGCGCCCGGAACGCGTCCCGGGCCTCACACATGAAGCCGTGACCCGCCGCTGGCACCCGGATCAGGCGATGGCGACTGCCCTGCAGCGCCCGTTCGATCGCCAGCACCTCCGGCGCCGGGATCAGCTCGTCCTGATCGCCGCAGAAGCACAGCAGGCGCCCCGGGATCGTCGGCACCAGCTCCAGGCTGGGCGGCCCACCACCGGGGCGCCCTGAAGCCACGCCGGCCCCGTAGAAATCACAGCTGGCACCCACCTGGGGCAGCGTGGCGGCCAACAGGGCCCCATGGCCACCGAAGCAGAAGCCGACACAGCCCAGTGGCGCGTTGGCTGTTCCCAGCCAGTGCCGCAGCCAATCGGCCGCCAGGCCCAGATCCAGCAACAGCTCCGCCGTGCTGGTGCGCTCCTTGTGGAAGCGTCCCGCCACCAGGCTGGCCTCGTCATAACCAAGCTCCAGATCGGGCGCGCTGCGGGCGAACAGGGGCACCGCCAGGGCGGCATAACCCTGGGCCGCCAACCGGTCCGCCACGCTGCGCACCCAGCCGTTGACGCCGAACACCTCCGGCAGCACCAGCACCCCGGCCCTGGGAACGGTGCCGTTGGCGGGGCTGGCCAGCCAGGCCCGCAGGGGCACCTGGGCTGGCGAGAGCGGTGGCAGCACCTGCCAGGCCCCGTGGACAGCCGAGCCGATCGGAGGGAAAGAGGCAGAAATCAAGGCGTCGTCCACAGCAACCGGCACAACCCGGCACATGCTCGTATGCCAACGCAGGAATTGTCACGGGGACCAAAGCTCCTTAGGGTGGCCACGCGTCCATCTGGCCCCACCGGCGTGCGATTCCACATCCAGCAGGAAAGCGACATCCCGGCGTCGACCCAGCTGTACAACCAGATCTGCTTTGCCATTGCCGCCCGGCACTACCCGCCAGGCCACCGTCTGCCGAGTACCCGGCAGCTGGCGATGCAGACCGGCCTGCACCGCAACACGATCAGCAAGGTGTACCGCCAGCTGGAAACCGATGGCGTCGTTGAGGCGATGGCCGGCTCGGGCATTTACGTGCGCGATCAGCAGAAGCCGCGGGAGATCAAGCCACCGCCGGGTCTGCGCTCCAAGAGCCTGCCCGACATCGACCGGGAGGTGCGCCAGAGCGTGGATGGGCTGCTGAATGCGGGCTGCACGCTGCAGCAGGCCCGCGAACTGCTCACCCATGAAATCGACTGGCGCCTGCGTTGCGGCGCCCGGGTGCTGGTGTCCACCCCGAGGGAAGACATCGGCGCCTCGATGCTGATCGCCGAGGAACTCACCCCAAACCTGGAGGTGCCGGTGGAGGTGGTGCCGATGGAGGAGCTCGAAGCGGTGCTGGAGAGCTCCAGCAAGGGCACGGTGGTCACCAGCCGCTACTTCCTGCAACCGGTGGAGGAAATCGCCAAGGCCCACGGCGTACGGGCTGTGGCCGTGGATCTCAACGATTTCCGCCAGGAACTGGATCTGCTCAAGGAGTTGCGCGCCGGCAGCTGCGTCGGCCTGGTGAGCATCAGCCCCGGCATCCTGCGCGCCGCCGAGGTGATTCTGCACAGCATGCGCGGCAACGAGCTGCTGGTGATGACCGCCAACCCCGACACCGGCAGTCGGTTGCTGGCCCTGCTGCGGGCCGCCAGCCACGTGCTCTGCGATCGCCCCAGCCTGCCGTTGGTGGAGCAGACCCTGCGCCAGAACCGGTCGCAGCTGATGCGGCTACCGGTGGTGCATTGCGCCAAGAGCTACCTGGGCAGCGCCACGATCAACCTGCTGCGCAAGGAGATCGGCCTGCTGGCCGTCTGAGACGGCAGCAAATGGGGACCACGAGCGCAGCCGACGGACCACACCCGTGCCGCCAAGCGCCCCAGGTAGACTCGATTACTTTTCTACCCAAGGTGGCGCCATGGGGATGAACATCAAAGATCCCCAGGTCCATGCCATGGCCCGGGAGCTGGCTGAGCGCCGGGGCAGCAGTGTCACCGACGCCGTGCGCCAGGCCCTCGCGGAGGAGCTCAAGCGGACGCCTGACGCCAAGAGCGCCGCCTCAAGGCAGGCTCGTCATCAGGCCCTCACGGAGCTGCTGCAGCGTTGCCGCAGGCTCCCGCGTCAGGACGCACGCACGCGGGAACAGGTTGAGGCGGAGCTCTACGACGCAGCTGGGCTGCCATGGTGATCGACAGCTCAGCCCTGCTCGCCATCCTTCTCGACGAAGGCGATGCCACTCTCTTCCTCGACCACCTCAGCCGGAATGCCCCCAAACACATCAGCACCGCCACGCTGCTGGAAAGCCAGATCGTCACTCTGCGCATCCTGGGCGAAGACGGCCTGCAAGAACTAAGGCTGCTGCTGCACCTGGGACAGATCACGGCGATCCAGCTCACCCCCGATCACGTGGAGTGGGCCCTGCAGGGTTGGCGGCACTACGGCAAGGGCCGGCACCCCGCCGGCCTCAACCTGGGCGACTGCTTCAGTTATGCCCTCGCCAAGGCCCTGGAAGAGCCGCTCCTTTACAAGGGCAATGACTTCGGCCGCACCGACGTGCAATCGGTCCAGCTACCCACTTGAAAGACCGCCCCATGCTGCTGCGCGCCATCCGCGCCGATCTGGCAATCATCAAGGAGCGCGACCCGGCCTGCCGCGGCACGCTCGAGATTCTGCTCTGCTATCCAGGCTTCCATGCGCTGGTGCTGCACCGCCTCAGCCATCGCCTCTGGCACCTGCGGCTGCCCCTGGCCGCACGAATCCTGAGCCAGCTGAGTCGGGGCCTCACCGGTGTGGAGATCCATCCGGGCGCCCGCATCGGCGAAGGGGTGTTCATCGACCACGGCATGGGCGTGGTGATCGGCGAAACGGCCGTGATCGGCAACCAGTGCCTGCTGTACCAGGGGGTCACCCTGGGCGGCACCGGCAAGCAGCACGGCAAGCGCCATCCCACCCTGCTGGACAACGTGGTGGTGGGGGCCGGCGCCAAGGTGCTGGGAGCGATCACCGTGGGCTCCAACACCCGCATCGGCGCCGGCTCCGTGCTGCTGCGCGATGTGGGCGCCGATAGCACGGTGGTGGGCATTCCCGGCCGGGTGATCCATCAATCCGGCGTGCGCATCGATCCCCTGGCCCACTCGGCCTTGCCGGATGCGGAAGCCCGGGTGATCCGCAACCTGATGGAGCGCATCGACACACTGGAGAACGAATTGAGTCGCACCCAGGCCTGCCTGCGCGAGGTGGCGGCCGGCCGGCCGCTGGCCGAACCCTGTGCGGGACGAGCTCAGAACCTGCGTGATCGGGAGATCCTCGAGTTTCTGGGAGAAGAATCCTGAGGGACGGCCTCAAGGCTTCTGGCAGCAGCGAAGTCTGGAATCAACCCATTTTCCCCTGTGCCAGGCTGGCGACAGCCACCGGAATCCACCCCATCTGCCATGCACCTTCGCTTTGCTGATCGCCTCTGGAAATACAGGGAGCTGTGCTGGCAACTCACCGTGCGGGATGTAATTGGTCGCTACAAAGGATCAGCCCTCGGCTGGCTCTGGAGCCTGCTGACACCACTGCTGATGCTTGCCGTTTACACCTTTGTGTTCTCCGGCATTTTCAAATCTCGCTGGGACAACCTCGGCGACTCTGGGACGATGGGTTTTGCCGTCAACTTATTTGCCGGCTTGATTGTCTTCAACGTCTTCGCCGAAAGCGTCAACAAAGCGCCCCAACTCATATCAGATAACAAGAACTATGTCACCAAGGTTATTTTTCCGCTCGAAATCCTCTCAGCCGTCACCGTCGCTTCGGCTGGCTTCCACGCCGCAACCAGTCTGCTGGTGCTGGGAGCTTTTCAGCTGATCACAGCCCACCACATTCCAATCACAGCCCTATGGCTACCGCTGCTGTGGATACCACTATTCAGCTGGTCACTATCCCTGTCATGGGCACTCTCGGCACTAGGCGTTTACCTGCGAGATGTTGGACAAGTCGTAGGGGTAGTCACCAATATGATGATGTTCTTAAGTGCGGTATTTTACCCCCTTAGCTCCCTGCCACCGAGCTGGAGACCAATCCTTGGGCTCAATCCGCTCGTCTGGGCGATCGAGCAAACACGGCACATCCTGATCAGGGGCATCATGCCCAATATCTCCACACTCACCGTCGTGATTCTGATCAGCATTTGCCTCTGTGAATTCTGCTATCGATCCTTCACCATCGCCCGCCGGGGTTTCGCCGATGTCCTCTGAAACAGGCCTCGCACTGAGGGGAGAAAACCTTAGCAAAAAATATCGAATCTACGCCCATCCACGCGATCGCCTGTTCCAGGCACTCTGGCGATCCAAGCAGACAAGGTATCAGGAATTCTGGGCCTTACATTCATTGGATATTGAGCTCAAGCGCGGCCGCACCCTGGGGATCGTGGGCCGCAACGGCTCCGGCAAAAGCACGTTGCTGCAACTGATTTGCGGCACTCTGACGCCAACTACGGGCTCAGTTGAAACCCATGGACGCATCGGAGCCCTGCTGGAGCTTGGCAGTGGCTTCAATCCCGAATTCAGCGGACGAGAGAATGTCTACCTCAATGCCTCCCTACTGGGGCTGCGCCGATCAGAAATTGATCAGCAGATGGATAATATTCTCGCCTTTGCAGACATCGGTGACTTCATCGATCAACCCGTAAAAACCTATTCCAGTGGCATGGCCGTACGCCTGGCATTCGGCGTGCAAGCCCACATCAACCCTGATCTGCTGGTTGTCGACGAAGCCCTTGCCGTAGGCGATGAGCTATTCCAGAAGAAGTGCTATGCCTACATCGAAAAGCTCAAAGACAACGGCACCTCAATCTTGCTCGTAACGCATAGCTGCCCGCAGATTATTCAGCACTGTGATGAAGCGCTGCTTATCCACAAAGGTCGCGCCCGCATGCTGGGTAAGCCATCCACCGTAACCGTTATCTACCAGCGGCTGATCAACGCCCCAGACGATGAATGGGATCAAGCGATCGAAGAACAGCATCGCCGCACAGCTGGGCCCCACCAAGAAGAGCGAGGGGTGGAAAATCATGGCCCCATAGAAGGCAACAACCCGGCAGTCCCGGCGCTGCCCGCCAAAGCAGAGTCTGTCGAAACCAACGAAGCCTGGCTGGACGCCAATCTACGCCCGGCCTCTACGGTGGTTTATCCGGATCTTGGTGCCCGGATTGAAGAGCTGCGAATCCAGCGGCTCAGTGGCGAGGAAGTGAACCACATTCCCTATGGCGAAAGCTTCAGCCTCAGCTTCGACTACTTCGCCTCAGAAGAGCTGAAGGACGTCAGCATGGGATATCACATCGCCAGCAACAGTGGCCTACGGATCAGTGGCCAAAACCATCCTTGCGGAGAAGACAGCATCGCCCACATCGGCGCCGGTGCACTTTGGACCGTGACCTTCTATGTGCGGGGCTCGCTTTGGCCCGGCCTCTATTTCATCGGCGGGGGCCTCTGGGTGATGGGCCCCAAAGGCCAACAGTATGTTCACCGCGTCATCGATTTCAAGGCCCTTCGCGTCCTGACCACCACCACCATCAATGCCACTGGGGCATGCAACCTGAGCCTCAAACCGCCGGAAATCAGGCTGTCGCGGCCTGGGCAGCTGGATCCATCTGTGGCTGGAACATGAACATCGAATAAATCACGTTGCGGCGCATCTGGGTCATCATCTCCAGGAACATATCGTAGCCTTCATTTTTATATTCAATCAATGGGTCTTTTTGCCCATAACCACGCAAGCCCACCGATTCACGCAAGCTATCCATAGCCTGCAAATGCTCCCGCCAGAGCGTATCAATCTGCTGTAAGATGAAATAGCGCTCCGCCTCGCGCATCAAACCGGGACGCAGCTGCTCCACCTGGCCTTCCTTGATGTCGTAAGCATTGCGCATCTGCTCCTGCAAGAAGGCCTTGAGCTCCTCCATCGTCAGGCCACGCACCTGGTCGGGTGAGAGATCCTCCAACAGATAGACAAACTCCTGCACCTTTTGCACCAGCCGATCCAGATCCCACTCTTCCGGTGGCAGATCCGGATTCACGTAGGCCTCTACGATGTCGTCTATGGTACGTTCGCCATAGCCGATCACCTGCTGCTTGAGCTCACGACCCTCCAGCACACGCCGCCGCTCAGCATAAACAGCCTTGCGCTGGTTGTTCATCACCTCGTCGTACTCAAACACCTGCTTGCGAATATCGTAGTAATAGGTTTCCACCTTCTTCTGGGCACCCTCCAGCGAGCGGGTGAGCATGCCCGATTCAATCGGCATATCCTCCTCTACACGGAAGGCATTCATCAATCCCGCAACCCGCTCACCACCGAAGATGCGCAGCAGGTTGTCCTCAAGCGACAGGAAAAAGCGGGTGCTGCCCGGATCTCCCTGACGACCGGCACGGCCGCGCAGTTGGTTATCCACCCGACGTGATTCATGGCGCTCGGTACCGATCACATGCAACCCGCCTGCCTCGCGCACTTGGGCATCCTCGCGCCTGACCACAGCGTCGTACTCCGCCTTCACCGTGGCGATCAGATCGCGGAGCGCCTGAATCTGGGGATCGTCAGTCGGGGCCTTCTCGGCCGCCAGGGCAATCCGATCTTCCAGCTGCAGCACCGTGAGGGCCCGATCTCCCCAGCTGCTCACCAGCTGACGCACCAGACCCACCAGCGCTTCATCGGTCTCGGGCGAGAGATTGCAGGGATAGAGATTGCCCATGGCCCGAGCCTCCGAGGGAGCCGAGCTTGAGGCGGAAACATCGCCAAAGCCACCGCCGCCCTCAAGCTGCCGCTGCAGCGGAATCGGCGGCTTGTGCCCCTCTTCCGGACGCACCAACCGGGGCAGCAGCACCTCCCGCAACTTCAAGCGCGCCATGTAATCGCTATTGCCACCAAGAATGATGTCCGTGCCCCGGCCCGCCATGTTGGTGGCGATCGTCACCGCGCCAAAACGACCCGCCTGGGCCACGATCTCCGCCTCGCGTTCCACATTCTCCGGCTTGGCATTGAGCAGGTTGTGGGGCACCTGCTGCTCGGCCAGCAAAGCTGAAAGCAGCTCAGACTTCTCCACACTGGTGGTACCGACCAGCACCGGCCGACCAATCTTGTGGATTTCAGCGGTTTCGAGCGCAACGGCACGCCATTTCGCCGGTTCACTCTTGTAGACCTGATCGGTCCAGTCGCCGCGCGAACGGGGACGGTTGGTCGGCACGATCGTGACTTCAAGTTTATAGGTTTTCTCAAACTCCACCTCTTCCGTCTTGGCCGTACCGGTCATGCCCGCCAAACGCGGATAAAGCAGAAAGAAGTTCTGATAAGTGATGCTGGCAAGCGTCTGGGTTTCCGGCTGAATCTCCAGTTGCTCCTTGGCCTCGATCGCCTGATGCAAGCCATCACTCCAGCGGCGACCCGGCATCACCCGCCCGGTGAACTCATCAACAATCACGGCATCGCCTGCGCGCACGATATAATTCACATCTTTAACAAACAGCTCTTTGGCCTTGAGGGCGTTGTTAACGAAGTGGGCCCATGGATCGGCGGGATTATACAGATCAGTCACACCCAGAAGCTGCTCTGCCTTGCCAAACCCCTCATCCGTCAGGGTGACATTGCGCTGCTTCTCATCCACCTCATAGTCACCCTCGGGGTCGATGCCGTCCTTACCCATCTCAGCGGCTCGCTCCAGCTGATTGGCAATGGCCGAGGCCTGGCGATACTTCTCCTGCGGCCTCTCAACCTGTCCGGAGATAATCAGCGGCGTACGGGCCTCGTCAATCAGGATCGAATCAACCTCGTCGATCACGCAATAGTTAAAGTCGCGCTGCACCACCTCGGCAATATCATTCGCCATGTTGTCGCGCAGGTAGTCAAAACCCAGCTCCGAGTTGGTGGCGTAGGTGATGTCACAGCCGTAGTTGCGGCGCCGTTCAGCCGGAGCCATGTCCTGCTGGATCAGGCCCACCGACAGCCCGAGGAAGCGGTGGATCTGCCCCATCCACTCGGCATCCCGCCGGGCCAGGTAGTCATTCACCGTGACTACATGCACGCCCCGGCCGGTGAGCGCGTTGAGGTAGGCCGGCAGGGTGGCCACCAGGGTTTTGCCCTCGCCCGTCTTCATTTCGGCGATCTGGCCGCCGTGGAGCACCATGCCACCGATCAGCTGCACATCAAAGTGACGCATACCCAGCACGCGCTTGCCGGCTTCGCGCACCACGGCGAAGGCCTGGGGAAGCAGCTCATCGAGCAAGCTCCGCTGACGATTGGGAGATTCAGCCTTCTCGAGCTGCAGCCGGAATTCAGCCGTGAGACTGCGCAGCTCGTCGTCCGAGAGGGGCGCGATCTCCTCTTCCAGCAGGTTGATATCGGAAACCTGCGGCTCGTAGCGCTTCAGCTTGCGGGCATTGGGATCGCCCAACAGCAGCTTGAGCATGGAAAAAGCCGGTCGGATTGAGCCAGCTTACCACTTGGGACGCTGGGCCGAACCCGAAGACAGCAGTGGTGGGAAGGGATCTGGGCAGCCGCACCGGGCCACGACCAAGGCTGATCACCCCGGCGATCCAGCCCGCGAGCGGCGGCGGGCGACGGGCCACAATGAAGAAGTTCGCTCCAGCGCAAGCGCTTGATCCGCCTGATCCGTCATCGTGCCGGGGCGCGGACTCTGCGACTGGGCCTGGGCCCGGGCCTGCGGCCCTGTGGGGCGATGGACCAGTTGCGCGAACTTTTCGAGAGCGGCAGCTTCTGGGCCCAGGGGCGCAACGGCAACGACCTGCGCCGCATGCTCGCTGGCAGCCAGGCCGCCGTCACCGCCTGGAACCAACGCAGGCTGGTTGGATTCGGCCGCGCCACCAGCGATGGCGTCTACCGGGCCGTGCTCTGGGACGTGGTGGTCACCCAGGAGCACCAGGGCCTGGGACTGGGACGTCGCATCGTCAAGGCGCTGCTGGAAGCCCCCCCCCTGGTGGCCAGTGAACGGATTTACCTGATGACGACCAACAGCAGCGGCTTCTACGAGCGCCTGGGATTCCAGACCGTGGAGAGCCAGCGGCTGATGCAACTGATCCACAATTCGAATCCTACTGCAATCAAATAGCCGTAAAATCGAAAATATTGGTGATTTCAGCCCTAGGCAAGAATCGATAAGCGGATGAAGAGATTCGAACTCTCGACCCTCTCCTTGGCAAGGAGATGCTCTACCACTGAGCTACATCCGCATCACTGAAAGCGCCGAAACGACTCAGCTGCTCTCCCCGGCCAGGCCGGCAAAGACAACATGCACCATGGCGCCGCCCTTTGTCAAACCAAGCGACTGGTCGGGAGGATTTGGTGGAGGTACACTCGCGGGGATGATTGATTCGCTCCAAGGCCTTCCGGCCTCTATCCGGTCCCTCCTTGGGCGCCACCAGCTCTTGCGCACCCTGGTTCAACGCCAGCTGATCGCCGAGGCGGTGGCGGCTGAGCTCATCACGCCCGAGGAGCTCGAGAAGGCAAAAAGCCTGTTCCTCCAGCAAAACCGACTGACAAACGAAGCGGAACTGGCTGGCTACCTGCAGAGTCAGGCCCTCTCCCAGGAGGATCTGCTCTGGCAGATCTGCTTGCCGCTGCGGGTTCGCAAGCACTGCACCACCCACTACCTGGACAAGGCTGAAGCCCGCTTTCTGAGCCGCAAGAAAGAAATGGATCAGGTGGTGTACAGCCTGGTGCGCGTGCAGGATCCCATGCTGGCGCGGGAGCTGTATCTGAGAATTCTTGATGGCGAGGCCACTTTCGCCGAAGTGGCAGCCCAGTTCAGCGAAGGCCCCGAAAAAGCCAGCCATGGCATTGTCGGTCCCAAGCCACTCAACCAAGCCCATCCGCTCCTGGCCGAAAAGCTTCTGAGCAGCGAACCTCGCCAGCTGCTGGAGCCCTTCCCGATCGACCAGTGGTGGCTGGTCGCCCGACTCGAACAATGTATGCCGGCCAACTTCAACGGCCCCGTAGCTGAGCAGATGGCCATGGAGCTGTTCGACGAAACGATTCAACAGGAGATTGCCCGTACGATGAGCGAGCTCCTGGCGATGCCGGCCCCCTCGCGATGACGGTCTCTCCTGTTGCCGAGCTGCTGGACCATCCAGCCTTCCAGCACCTCAGCGAGCCGAGCCTGGCAGCCCTGCAGGCGCAGGCCAGCCTGGTTCAGTTTCGGGTGGGGCAACTGCTGGCCGAATCCAGGGTGATTCCAGCCAAGGTGCTGATCATTCAGCAAGGCCAGGCCCGCCAGGTGGGCAAGGCCAGGGGCAAACTGATCCCACTGGGCAAGATCGGGCCAGGAAGTGTCGTCGGCCTTGCCTCGCTGCTGCGAGCCGCCCCCTGCGAGGAGGTGAGCGCCGCCACCGAGCTGATCGCCGCTGCCATCCCCGATCGCCTCATCCTCGACCTCTACACCGAGGAACCAGCCTTCCGGCAATGGTGTTCCAGCCAGCTCTGGGCATCCGAAATCTTTGCGGTGCTGCAGGCGATCCGCAGTCGCAGCGCCCGCTCACCTGGCAACCTGCGCGACAACTTCGAACGCTGGGCGCCCGAGGCCCGGCCGGTGGGTCCCAGCCAGGACGAGCTGCGGGCCGTACCGGCCGATCAGGTGGTGCTGGTTGCCAGTGCCAACCTCGAAGATCTGCAACCCGGCGACCCGGTTGATCCCGAATCCCCCCTGCCAACGGCAAGGCCACCGTTCCCAGCCAGGCTGCTGAGCCTGCCGCGGGCCTGCCTAGAGGAGAGCGCCGACGACCTGGCCGGAATGGCCAGCCTCACCCAGGCGAGTGCGCTGGCAGCGGGGATTCATGCCATCGAAGCGGCGCCAGCCCTGCCGGTGGCCAGTTCCCTGGATCTCGGCCAGGACAATCCCTCCCAGCGCCTGCGCCTGGTGCGCGGCCAGGGTCCGTTGGACGAAGCCCAGGCCTGCTTCCAGATGCTGGCCAGCTTGATGAAGCTGCCCTTCCGCAAGGATTCGATTGAAAAAACGCTGCGCGACCTGATCCGCCGCGGGCAAACCCTGAATCTGCAGACCTGCGGTCAGCTGGCGGCCTCAATGGGCCTGCACGTGGTGGGGGTGCGGGTGCCGACGGGCGCCTCGAGCCGCATCCAGACCCCCTCGATGCTGGTGTGGGGACAATCCTTCGCCATGATCACGGCCTGCGATGGCACCGGCCTCACCATCGCCTCCCCCGCAGACGGCTGGGTGCACCTCTCCCATGCCGAGGTGCACGAGCGCTATCCGGAGGGGATTGAGCTGCTGCTGGTGGAACGCACGGTGGGCAGCCCGGAAGAACGCTTTGGGGTGAGCTGGTTCTGGCCGGCCATGCGCCGCTATCGCAGCGTGCTGCTGCAGGTGCTGCTCGCTTCGTTCGTGGTGCAGCTGTTCACCCTGGCCAACCCGCTGCTGATTCAGGTGATCATCGACAAGGTGATCACCCAGCGCAGTCTGGACACCTTGCAGGTGCTGGGCTTCGCCCTGGTGGTGGTGACGCTGCTGGAGGGCGTGATCACCAGCCTGCGCACCTTCCTGTTCACAGAAACCACCAACCGCATCGACATGCGCCTGGGTGCCGAAGTGATCGACCACCTGCTGCGTCTGCCGCTTGGTTATTTTGAAAAGCGTCCAGTTGGTGAGCTGTCGTCGCGCGTTGCCGAACTTGAGAAGATCCGCAACTTCCTCACCGGCCAAGGTCTGACAACAATCATCGACTCAATCTTCTCCGTGATCTACATCGCGGTGATGATGATCTACAGCTGGGTGCTCACAATCGTGGCCTTGGCGGTGGTGCCGATTCAAATTTTACTCACCGTGCTGGGCAGTCCCCTATTCCGTCGCCAACTGCGCCAAACGGCCGTTGAAAACGCCCGCACCCAATCCCACCTGGTTGAAGTGCTCACCGGCATTCAAACCGTGAAGGCCCAAAACGTGGAGATGGTGAGCCGCTGGAAATGGCAAGACCTCTACGCCAAATACATCAGTCGCAGTTTTGAGCGCACAATGACCGGCACGGCCCTGAGCCAGACCAGTCAGGTGCTGCAGAAGCTGTCTCAGCTGCTGGTGCTCTGGCTGGGTGCCGCCATGGTGCTCAAAGGTGAACTCACCTTGGGCCAACTGATTGCATTCCGCATCATCAGTGGCTACGTCACCCAGCCCTTGCTGCGTCTTTCCAGCATCTGGCAGAACATCCAGGAGTTGAAGGTGTCGATGGAGCGCCTGGCGGACGTCGTCGATACGCCAGTGGAATCAACTGAAGTTGATCAACAGAAGATTCCCTTGCCACCGATCCACGGGACCGTGACCTTTGAGGGTGTGAACTTCAATTTCCAGAAAGGCACACCGCTGATTCTTAAAAACATCACCTTTGAGGTTCCAGCCGGCACCTTCGTCGGCATCGTCGGCCAGAGCGGTAGCGGCAAAAGCACCCTGATGAAGCTGCTGCCGCGTCTCTACGCTCCCCAGTCCGGTCGCCTCTTGATTGATGGCTACGACATTGACAAGGTGGAACTTTATTCCCTGCGCCGTCAGATTGGCATCGTCCCCCAAGATCCCCTCTTATTCGCAGGCTCTGTATCCGAAAACATTGCCCTGACAGATCCAGATTCCTCCAGCGATTCCATCGTGCGGGCGGCGCGAATTGCGATGGCCCACGACTTCGTGATGGAGCTGCCATCCGGCTACAGCACCAACGTGGGCGAACGCGGAGGGGCGCTCAGCGGTGGCCAGCGCCAACGCCTGGCCATCGCGCGCACCTTGCTGAGCAATCCTAAGCTGTTGGTGCTGGACGAGGCCACCAGCGCCCTCGACTATGAAACCGAAAAGCTTGTCTGCGATAATCTACGCCAAGAGCTTTCTGGATGCACAGTATTCTTTATTACCCATAGACTCAACACGATCCGCAATGCAGACCTGATCCTCTTGATGCATCAGGGTCTGATCGCTGAAAGCGGCACCCATGAAGAGCTGATGGCTCTCCGGGGTCGGTATTACGCACTCTTTCGCCAACAGGGTTCAGACTGATGAAAAAGATTCCGACCCCTGGGTCCTTATTGCGCCATGCGCAAAACAGCATCGAGCAAAAGCTCACCTCATCCAGCCAGGATGATGTTCATCTCACGCAATCAAACTTCTGGGCTCGCTCCGTCACCTGGACACTGATTGCCACCACAGCCTTCGGCATCGGCTGGCTTTGCCTTGCCAAAACAGAGGAGATTGTGGTGGCCACCGGCAAACTGGAGCCCTTGGGTCAAGTCAAGGAAATCCAGATGCCCGTGGGCGGAATTGCCAAAACCATTCTTGTCCGCAATGGCGATACGGTCAAAGCCGGCGAAGTGCTGATGCGGCTTGATGCCGAATCGACCATGGACAGACAACATTCACTCAGACGCACAATCTCACTGAAGAGAAGGGAATTAGCACTCAAAGACAACGAGCTATCTCGCTACTTGGATCTCAACAAATCCGAACAGCAAGTTCTGGGACGCAACCTGGGACTCAACCGCGAAATGATGGCCCGTTATCAAACCCTGGCCAAAGAAGGCGCCACCGCCGAAATGCAATACTTACAACAAAAAAATAAAGTAGAAGAAATTAGCGGCCAACTCGATCAAAGCAAGATTGAGCGACTCCGTCAACAAGCTATTTTGATGCAATCCACGCAACAACTAGAGGCAGAAATTACCAAGCTTAGCAATGAGCTGGTAGAGCTCAATGTGAATATACGCTATCAAGCCATCAAGTCCCCCGTGAATGGAGTGATCTTCGACCTTAAGCCCACAACGCCAGGATTTGTCGCCCAAACGAGCGAACCGATCATGAAGATCGTGCCGTTTGACCAGTTGATGGCCAGGGTGACCATTCCCAGCGATCAAATCGGTTTTGTCTCGGTGGGCAAGATCGCCGACATCAGCATCGACTCCTTTCCCGCCACAGACTTCGGCGTGATCCAGGGCAAAGTGGTGAAAATTGCATCAGACGCCATACCGCCCGACGAACTGGATAAAACCTACCGCTTTCCAGCCGATATCAAGCTCAACTCCCAACAGCTGAAGTTGAAATCAGGCACAACCCTGCCCCTGCAAGCCGGCATGTCACTCAAAGCCAATATTAAGCTTCGCAAGGTGTCTTACTTGCAAATGCTGCTCGGCGGCTTCCAGGACAAGGCCGATTCCATTCGTCGCCTGCGCTGATTTCCGACCCTGCCCTTGTTAAGCCCGATTAAGCCTGAAGAAGCCGAACAACCAGATCCCGCGCCCGTCAGAGATCAGACACTTTTGCTGCCGTCACAGGTCCAAATCTGCGCAGGCTTGCTAAACTGCGAGATGAAAGGACTCCTCTCCGCAACCCAATTCAGAAATGGCTAACCCTCTAGTCTGGCTCGGCACGAACGGCCCCAATATTACCGTTCAAGGCACCGCCTCAGAAACTTACGTCGCTGATTTCAAGGCTTTAGCCGGCGACGATTACATCGAGATCAACGGCAACCTGATCGACTCCGTCATTCAAGCCAATGAAGGCGCCGACGGCATCAACCTGGAATCGTCTGAAATTCAGGACAGCACCGTCTACGGCGGCGCTGGCAACGACCTGGTTATCATTCGTACCCAAAACGGCACCGACAACCAGTTCTGGGGAGACGGTGGCGACGACGAAATCATCCTCGGCTCCAAGACCTTTGGCGCCGAGTACAGCGGCATCACCATCAAGGCCGACGGTCTTGATCCCGAAAAGGACGGCATTGACTCTGTTTACATCGGCGAAGATGTCAAGAGCTTCAACCAAAGCTCCGTTGACATGGGTGGCAACGGTAACTCCCTAGCTGGCCCCGTTGTCAACGAGGTTGTTCAGTACTTCCTCAACCTGAGTGATCCTTCTAATCCTATCGAGGAATTCGACGTTAGTCGGATTGTTGAATTCGGCGAAGAAGTCCTCATTGTGGAAGCTTCCGAGGTCTATCAGTCCACATTCTCTGGTGGTGAAGGCGTCGACATCATGGCCCTGACGGCCCTCGGCGAAGATTCGACGGCCTTCAACGAATCCACCCTCAACGGCAA
>CAMBZX010000035.1 GCA_945872185.1 Synechococcus sp. UW140
GTGCTGCTGGCGGGGATTCAGTTCGGCTGGCCCTGGTGGCAGGCCCTGGCGCGGCGGGGTCCCGGCGGCCGACCAGCCCAGACGCCCCACCTGCCCTCGGGCAGCAAACGGGAGGCCGCCGAACGCAACCTGGCCTCGATTGATCGCACCCTGGAGCGCATCCGCGATGAGGTGGAGCGCCAGGCCCTGCAGCAGGAGCGTCTACGGATGCAGCAGGAGCTGGAACGGGGCGATCTGGTGATCACCCTGTTCGGCAGTGGCTCCACCGGCAAAACCTCCCTGATCCGCGCCCTGCTGCGGGAGCTGGTGGGCGACGTGGGCGCGCCGATGGGCTCCACCACCGCATCGGCCCGCTATCGCCTGCGGCTGAGGCAACTGCCCCGGGCCGTGATCCTCGAAGACACCCCCGGCATCCTCGAGGCGGGCGGCGCCGGGCGGGAGCGCGAACGGCGGGCCCGCCATCTGGCGGTGCGGGCAGATCTGCTGCTGCTGGTGGTCGATGGCGATCTGCGCGCCAGCGAAATGGAGGTGTTCAACGTGCTGGCCAGCCTCGGTAAACGCCTGCTGCTGGTGCTCAACAAATGCGATCTGCGCGGTGAACAAGAGGAACAACGGCTGCTGGCGCTGCTGCGCCAGCGCTGTTCCGGCCGTATTGCCGCCGCCGATGTGATTCCGGCCAGTGCCTCGCCCCAGAGCGTGCCGATGCCGGGCGGCAAGCCCCGCCAACCGCGGCCGGAGGTGGAAGCGCTGTTGCGGCGCCTGGCCGCCGTGCTGCAGGCCGATGGCGAGGAGCTGATCGCCGACAACCTGCTGTTGCAATGCCGCCAGCTGGGCGAAACCAGCCGGGCCCTGCTCGATCGCCAACGTCGCCAGGATGCGGAGGCGATCGTGGATCGCTACGTCTGGATCGGCGCCGGCGTTGTGGCGCTCACGCCCCTGCCAGGGGTGGACCTGCTGGGTGCCGCGGCGGTGAATGCCCAGATGGTGATGGAGATCGGCAAGGTGTATGGCGTCAGCCTCAGCCGCGATTCAGCCCAGGATCTGGCCCTCTCCGTGGGCCGCACCCTGGCCGGCCTCGGCCTGGTGAAGGGGGGCGTGGCTCTGATCAGCAGTGTGATCAGCCTCAGCCTGCCGGTTCTGCTGCTGAGCCGGGCGATTCAGGCGGTGAGTGCCGCCTGGCTCACCCGGGTGGCCGGTCGCAGCTTCATCGTCTTCTTCCAGCAGGACCAGGACTGGGGCGATGGCGGACTGCAGTCGGTGCTGCAGCGCGAATACGACCTCAATCGCCGCGAGGATGTGCTGCGGACCTTCCTCAAGACCGCTGTCAACCGGGTGGTGGAGCCGCTGCAGCGCCGCCAGGTGCGCTTGCCACCCCGTCCACCAGAACGAAGCCAAGCGCCTCAGGCGGAGGCGGGCGCAGCGGACCGCGACTATCGAGAACCGTGATCAGCAGCAGGTAGAGCACCCCGATCAGAATCGAAATCGCCCCGGTGACAATCGCCACCCAGCGGGAGCTGCTTTTTGCCTTGCCAGCTGCTTCAGCTCGGCTGGCGACCGGTTTTGCGGTCTTGTCCGTTGGTTTCGTCATCGATCAGATCCTCATCGGCAAACCGACCGGTTCACCTGAGCCATCCGGCAGGTTCGCCCGCACGATCTCGGCCAGACGCTCCAGATGGCTGGCCTGGGTGTGGGGATTGCCCAACACCGCCTTGAGGTGATGGTGGCCGTGATACCAGGGCCTGGAGAGCATCAGCTGCTCCGCCAGCAGCGCCTGGCGGGTGTGGCTGGACCAGGCAGCCGCAGCTTCGCCATCGAGGCCCCGCGGGCGGAAGGCCAGCAGATGCAGGGGTCCGCCCAGCAGCTGCAGACGCGGTTCGGCCGCCAGCAGGCTTTCCAGCTGCTGCCGCCGCTGAATCGCCCCGTCCACCAGGGCCGTGATGCCGTTCAACCCCAACTGGCGTAAACCGAGCCAGAGCTTGAGGATTTCAGCCGGCCGGCTGCCTTGCAGGCCGGATTCACCGCCATGGCTGGCACCCCAGCTGGGTTCCATGTAGGGCAGCCCGGTGGCGAAGGCGTCTTGCAACTGGGCCGGCTCCGCCAGCAGCAGCAGGGAGGAGGTCTTGGTGATGCCGAGCAGCTTCTGGGGATTGATGGTGATCGAATCGGCAAGCTCCAGCCCCAGCAGCTGGGGGCGTTGCGAGGCAGCCAGGGCAAACACGGCCCCAATCGCCCCATCGACATGCAACCAATGGCCATGGCGGCGGCACTGGGCGGCGATGGCGTCCAGGGGATCAATGGCCCCACGAACCGTGGTGCCGGCCGTGGCCACCACCGCCAGCACCGGGATGCCAGCGGCAGCAAGCTGATCGAGCCGCTCGCCCAGGGCCGCGGCATCGAGTCGGCCCTGGCCATCCACCGGCAGGCGCTGCAAGGCGTGGGCCGGCAGTCCCATCACGGTCATCGCCTTGTCGAAGGAGACATGGGCATCGACGCTGCACAGCACCACCGCATCCGGGCGGCAGCCGAGACCGCGGCTGCGGCGAGCGGTGACCAGGGCCATCAGGTTGCTGAGGGAGCCGCCGCTGGCCGCCACCCCACCGGCCTGGTCGCCCAAGCCGAGGCGCTGGGCCAACCAGGAGCAAAGGCTGCGCTCCAGGCGCGTGAGGCTGGGCGAGAGCTCTTCGGCCAGCAGATTGTTGTTCAGCCCGGCACAGATCAGATCGGCAGCGATCGAAGCCGCCAGGGGCGGGGGATCGAGATGGGCGAGGGCGCCGGGGTGGTTGGGGTTGAAGGCTCCCTCCATCACCAGCTGCAGATCGGCCAGCAGCCGCTCCGCCGGCAAACCCTGCAGTTCCGGTTCCACGGCCGGCAACACGCTCAGGGCTGGCAGCGGCGATCCCGCTGCGGCCTGGCCGAGCCACTGGCAGAGCAGGCTCGAGGCCTGATGCAGAAAGCGTTCGAGCTGGGGATCGAGTCCGGTGGGAGCGGCAAAACCCTTGAGCTCGGCAAAGCCGTTCAGCTCGGCGGCGTCCGCGAGAACGGGGGAGGAGGAAAGCCGTTGAACGGAGGGCGCGCTGGCCAACGGGGCTGGTCGGTGTCGGGGCATTCTGCCCCGTGCCAGGGCGCCCACGGCTACAAGGGAGCGATGGAGCAGCGCCAGCGGGACGAATTCTGGATGGAGCGCCTGCTGCGCCAGGCGGAGCAGGTGGGCCGGCAGGGGGAGATTCCGGTGGCGGCGGTGATCCTCGATCGCAACGGCCATGGCCTCGGCTGGGGCAGCAACCGCCGCCATCGCCAGCAGGATCCGCTCGGCCACGCCGAGCTGGTGGCACTGCGTCAGGCGGCGGCCCTGCGCGGGGACTGGCGCTTCAACGACTGCAGCCTGCTGGTGACCCTCGAACCCTGCCCGATGTGTGCCGGCGCCCTGATCCAGGCGCGGGTGGGGCGGGTGGTGTTCGCCGCCAGCGATGCCAAGCGCGGCGCCCTCGGCGGCTGCCTCAACCTGGCCGCCGACCCCAGCGCCCACCACCACATGACGATCGTGGCGGGCGTCTGCGGCCAAGCCGCTCAACACCAACTCAGCGACTGGTTTCGCCGCCGCCGCGCCCAGCGTTGAACCACCGATGGGCTGGCCTCCCCCAGGGGCTGACCAACCTCAGCCGACGGACACCATCGCCGGAGCGCTGGCCTGGAATGCGGGCAGCTCCTCCTCCAGCAGCTTCAGCAGCCGATCGACGTTCTCCGGGGTGCTGTTGTAGCCCATCAGGCCGATGCGCCACACCTTGCCGGCCAGAGCACCCAGGCCGCCGCCGACTTCGATGCCATGGGTATCCAACAGATGGCGGCTGAACGCCTTGCCATCCACCCCTTCGGGGATGCGCACGGTGGTGAGGGTGGGCAGGCGCAGCTCGAGCGGCACATGCAGGGTGAGACCCAGCCGCTCCAGGCCGTCCCAGAGCCGCTCAGCATTGCGGCGATGGCGGCTCCAGGCATTGTCCAGGCCTTCTTCCGCCAACAGACGCAGCGCTTCGCGCATGCCGAAGTTCATGTTCACCGGGGCAGTGTGGTGATACACCCTGTCGCTGCCCCAGTACTGGTTGAGCAGGGAGACGTCGAGATACCAGTTGGGCACCTTGCCGCTGCGGGCGGCCAGCTTGGCTTCAGCCCTTGGACCCATGGTGAACGGGCCCAGTCCGGGGGGGCAGCTCAGCCCTTTCTGGCTGCAGCTATAGGCCAGATCCACCTTCCACTCGTCCAGCAGCAGCGGCACGGCACCCAGGGAGGTGACGGTGTCCAGCAACAGCAGGCAATCGTGCTGGCGGCAGAGCGCGCCAATGCCCTCCATGGGCTGGCAGACGCCGGTGGAGGTTTCGGCATGGACCATCGCCAGGATCGCCGGCTTGTGGGCGATCAGGGCCTGCTCCAGCTCCGCAAGGCTGAAGGCCTCGCCCCAGGGGCGCTCGATCGTCACCACCTCGGCCCGATAACGACCGGCCATGTCCACCAGGCGCAGGCCGAAATAGCCCATCACCGCCACCAACACCTTGTCGCCAGGTTCGATCGTGTTGGCGAGCGTGGCTTCCATGGCAGCGCTGCCGGTGCCGCTCATCGGAATCGTGAGTCGGTTGTCGGTTTGCCAGGCGTAACGCAGCAGTTCCTGTACTTCCCCCATCAGCTCGATGTAGAGGGGATCGAGATGGCCGATCGGCGGGCGGGCGAGGGCCTCAAGCACCGTGGGATGGGCGTTGGAAGGGCCTGGACCGAGCAGCAGACGTTCGGGGGTGGCGATCGGATCCAGCTGGAGCCGATGGCTGGAGTTGACAGGAGGCTGCGCGGAAAGAACCAAGACCGGAGCGGCGGCGGACGGGTGCGGTGAGATTAGGGAACGATGGACCCGACCGCTGAAGACAGTTGCTATGCCAAGAGCCAGCGGCTGCCGTTGGCTTGCTGAACAGCGGTGGGTTTCGGCGCGGCGTTCAGCGAGCGCGGATGTTGCTGCTGGCCAGCCCGCGCACCAGGTGCTCGAAGGGCACCCGCACCACGGCTGCGGCATCGGCCACACCGGCATCGGCCAGCATCTCGCTCACCACTTCAGCCAGCAGGGCGATGCCACGCACCGTCGGACCGGTGGGCACACCCAGACTCTTGTAGGTGTCATCCAGGCCATTGAGCACCCGTTCGTCGAGGATCGTCAGATCGTCGGCGATCAAGGCGTAGCTGGCGTAGCGCAGGAAGTAGTCGAGATCGCGCAGGCAGGCGGCCAGGCGCCGGGTGGTGTAGGCGTTGCCACCGGGGAGGATCAGCTCGGGATCTTCCAACCACAGGCGCTGGGAAGCCTCACGCACGATCGTGGTGGCTTCACGGTTGATCAGCTCCACGGCCGCCAGGCGAATCCTGGACTGGGCGAAGTAGCCATCGAGGCGATCGATGGCCGCCCGATCGAAATAACGGCCCAGCTGGTCATAACGGCCGATCAGGCCACTGATGGCATCGCGCATGGTCGGATCAAATCGACGCACCTGGGGCGGAAGCTAGCACTTGCAAACCGCCAGAATCCTTTGGCCAGAGTGGATCTGGGCAAGTTGACAGAAACGGTTACGCAGCCGCTACAGCCCTGGCATGGCCGTGACACCGGGACGGCCACCCAGGCTGAACCGACAATTCTGTTGCAACGGATACAAAATTGAAACGGTATCGCTCCGTACCTTCCAGCCTGCCGCCCCCCGGGAGCGGCAATCCTCAGTTTCTCTCCGTGCCATGGCCAAATCCGCCCAGGACGTTCTGCGTCAGATCAAGGACGAAGGCATCGAGCTGATCGACCTGAAGTTCGTCGATCTGCATGGCAAGTGGCAGCACCTCACCGTCTGCAACGACCTGATCGATGAAGCCGCCTTCAGCGAAGGCGTGGCCTTTGACGGCTCCTCGATCCGCGGCTGGAAGGCCATCAATGAGTCGGACATGGCGATGGTGCCGGATCCGAACACCGCCTGGATCGACCCCTTCTACAGCCATAAAACCCTGAGCCTGATCTGCTCGATCCAGGAGCCGCGCAGCGGCAAGCCCTACGGCCGCTGCCCCCGGGCCCTGGCTCAGAAGGCGCTGGAGTACCTGGGCTCCACCGGCCTGGCCGACACCGCTTACTTCGGTCCTGAGCCTGAGTTCTTCATCTTCGATGACGTCCGCTACAAGAGCAGCAACGGCAGCAGCTTTTACAGCGTCGACTCGATTGAAGCCGCCTGGAACACCGATCGTCAGGAGGAAGGCGGCAACCTCGCCTACAAGATTCTGCTGAAGGAAGGCTATTTCCCAGTCGCGCCCAACGACACCCTGCAGGACATCCGCAGCGAGATGTTGCTCACCATGGCCTCCCTCGGTGTGCCGGTGGAGAAGCAACACCATGAGGTGGCCACGGCCCAGCATGAGCTCGGCATCAAGTTCGCCGAACTGATTAATGCGGCGGACAACGTGATGATCTACAAATACGTGGTGCGCAATATCGCTAAAAAATACGGCAAAACGGCCACCTTCATGCCTAAGCCGGTGTTTGCCGACAACGGCAGCGGCATGCACGTGCATCAGAGCCTCTGGAAAGCCGGCCAGCCCCTGTTCTTCGGCGAAGGCACCTACGCCAACCTCTCCCAGACGGCTCGCTGGTACATCGGCGGCCTGCTCAAGCATGCCCCCAGCTTCCTGGCCTTCACCAACCCCACCACCAACAGCTACAAGCGTTTGGTGCCGGGCTTCGAGGCACCGGTGAATCTGGTGTATTCCCAGGGCAACCGCTCCGCCGCCGTCCGGATCCCGCTCACCGGCCCCAATCCCAAGGCCAAGCGGCTGGAGTTCCGTTCCGGTGATGCCCTGGCCAATCCCTACATCGCCTTCTCGGCGATGTTGATGGCGGGCATCGACGGCATCAAGAACCAGATCGATCCGGGCGATGGCACGGATGTCGATCTGTTCGATCTGTCGGCTGAAGCGCTCGCCAGGATCGCCACGGTTCCCGCCTCCCTCAACGGTGCCCTCGAAGCGCTCGATGCCGACAAGGACTACCTGCTGGCCGGCGGCGTCTTCACTGAAGACTTCATCAACAATTGGATTGCCCTCAAGTACGAGGAAGTGCAGCAGCTGCGCCAGCGGCCCCATCCCCACGAGTTCGTGATGTACTACGACGCCTGAGGTCAGGTGCGTTGCGTTGATTCTGAGCAGCGCCCCATCGCTGGCCCCGGCTGATACCGGGGCTTTTTGCTGGTCAGCCGGCTGCGGCCGGGCCTCGCTTCGCGGTTGAACCTGTTGAAATGGGGGGAACTGTTCCCCGCCCTGCTTCCGTGCCCGAAACGCTCACCAAGCTGGCTTATCAGACGATGCAGCAGGGCAAGAGCCTGATGGGCCTCGCCCATAAGGAAGCCAGCAGCCGCTTGATGGGCTTGCTGGCGCCAGAGGGAACGCCAAAAACCGTACCGATACCGCCCGAGCTGCTCGCCGGCCTGCGCCAGTCCATGGAGCGCCTGACGGAACGGGATTGGCAGGAAGCCCAGCAGGGCGTGTATCCCACCGCGCTGCTGTTCGATGCCCCCTGGCTCGACTGGGCCGCGCGCTATCCGTTGCTCTGGCTCGATCTGCCGCTCACCTGGCGGCGGCGGCAGGAGCGCAAGGTGCGCGATCTGCCCAGCGACGTGAATCCCGACGCCTACCCGGACTATTACCTGCAGAACTTTCACCACCAGACCGACGGCTACCTCAGCGACCACTCCGCCGCTCTCTACGACCTCGGTGTGGAGATTCTGTTCAATGGCACCGCCGACCCGATGCGACGACGAATCCTGCGTCCCCTGCGGCGGGGTCTGGAGGCCTTTGCCCAGCGCCCCGCCAGTTCCGTGCGCGTGCTGGATGTGGCCACCGGTACCGGCCGCACCCTGCACCAGCTGCGCGGGGCCCTGCCCCAGGCCCAGCTGGTGGGGCTGGATCTCTCCAGTGCCTATCTGCGTCAGGCCAACCGCTGGCTCTCCCAGCTCCATGGCGAGTTACCTCAACTGGTGCAGGGCAATGGCGAGGCCATGCCCTTTGCCGATGGCTGTTTCCAGGCCGTGAGCTGTGTCTTCCTGCTGCATGAACTGCCGGCCCAGGCCCGCCAGAACGTGATCAACGAAGCCTTCCGCCTGCTGGAAGCCGGCGGCGTGCTGGTGCTGGCTGATTCAGTCCAACTGCAGGATTCCCCCGAATTCAAAGTGGTGATGGACAACTTCCGTCGTGTTTTCCACGAGCCCTACTACCGCGACTATCTCAGTGACTCGATCGAAGCGCGGCTCAGTTCGGCGGGCTTTGCGGCGATCACGGCCGAGTCCCACTTCATGACCCGGGTGTGGTGTGCCCGCAAACCGGTTTAGCGCTGCAGCAGCCAGGCCAGAAACAAGCCCAGCCCCCCCCAGCGCAACCCCTGCCAGAAGCGCTCGCCGCCCTGGTGCGATGACCCCAGCCCCGCGGGCAGGGGATTGAGCAGGCGCTGGGCCAGGGCGAGGCGCTGACGCCGTCGCCGCAGCAAGGCCCCGGCGGGCTCCGCCGGCGGCCGCCGCAGGCCGAGGCTCAGCACGGCGGCCAGGTGATGCAGCACCCCGGGGGGGCTGAGGCGAGGCTGCCAACGGCGTCTGGACGAGCGCGGAAAAGGGCGGGGCATGGCGACGGCCTCAGCGGCAGACCCGAAGCAGCCCACCCATAGGCGCCAGGATGGGGGTAGAACCCCATGCGCGTCCAGTGGTGAGTGCCTTGACCCAGACCGATCCCAGCGCCGGGCCGAACCGACAACAGTGGCCCGAAGGGGCGCTGGAGCTGGCGCAGAGCCTGCAGCGGCAGCTGGTGATCCATGATCGCGACTGGCATGCCCTCAAATCCCAGCGCTGTCGTCGGGCCAGCGAACAGGTGGCCGCCGCCCTTGTGCAGCTGCTGGCCGCCGACCATCCGGCGGATCGGGCCACCAGCCCGGCCCGGCTGGAGGCGATTGCCTTGCTGGAGCATGCGATCGGCTGGTTGAAGGCCGAGGTCAGTGATCCGGGCTGCCCCAGCCACGGCCGCTGAACAGGGCACGGGCGGCCGGCTGCGGCCGGCGCACGGCCAGTTGCAGCCGATTGCCGCGCCGACTCCAACGCACGTCGTCGAAGCAGTGGTGGATCAGAAAGAGCCCCCGGCCAGCCAGGGCATCGACAGCCTGCGGCAGGGCGTACTGCCGGGCAGGCTTCGGCACCCCAGGGCCCTCATCCTGGATCTGCCAGACCAGCCAGCGGGGCGTCTGGATCAGCCGCACCCGCAGGCATTTGCCGGGATCACAGCCATTGCCATGGCGCACCGCATTGACCAAAGCCTCATGCAGGCCCAGCTGCAGTTCAGCCAGGCGGGCGCCGCACTCCACAGGCTCCAGCAGCACCTCCACCAGGGGCGCCAACTGCAGCGTCGATGGCGTAATGAAATCGGCCCAGCGCAACGGCATATGCAGCGTCAGCCTGCAGGCATCTGTGGCACTGTTTTGACCTTAACCCGATGGGCGGCCTGAGGCGGCGTTGCTGCGCTGCAGCAACGCCGGGTGCTGGAGCAGCGCATCCATCAGGCGCACGCCCCGCAGTTGATTGACCAGCGGCATGTGACCCTCCGGCGCCGCCAGCGACCAGGTGAAGGAACCGGGATAGCGGGTCCAGCGACCTTCATGTTTCCAGCCCAGCCGGGCCCAGAGCCGTTCCCATTGACCGTTGCAGCCCTGCAGCAGCCGGCCCTGCACCGAAAAGCCGAAGCGGCCGCGGGAGTAGCAGATCCAGAGCCGATCGAGCGATTCGAGATCGACGCCGGGGATCGCCGCTACCTCGCTGAAGAACACGTAGCCCCGCTGTTCCGCGCCGGAACCAGCCAGTTGGCGCAGCATGGTGCTGGTGAGCCGATCGGCATCTTCAAACTGCTGCAGCATCAGATGCCGCTGCAGCGGCGCGTAATCAAGGCCGGCAGCACTGCTCACCGCCAGCCAACCGGCGGGATAGCGGGCCAGAAAGGCCTCACCCTCGCCAGTCTCGCCAGCCTCCCCATCGCCAGCCGGACCGGTCGCCAGCAGCAGTTGCACCAGCAGTCCGGCGGCCCAGTCATCGCCGGTGGCATCCAACCGATCCAGTTGATCGGGGATCAGGGGCAGCAGGTCGTCGCGGCGCTGCTCGATCGACTCCACCAGACTGCGGCGCTGGCGCGGCGAGCTGGAGAGAAAGCGTTCGAGCAGCTGATCGGCGCGGGCGGTGCTGGTGACCGGGGGACCGGAGAGCATGGAGAACGGTCTGCCGAAGGGACATGCGGCCGGGGGCCGTCGGCTTCGTCCCACTATGTCAGGGCAATCAGAATCCCGGCCAACCAGCCGCAGGGGTCTGGGGTGATGGCCCTGCCTAGGATCCCGTTTTCGCTAAAGGTCATGGGCGCCGCCATTCAGTTTTTTCGGGGTGTGGACGAACTGGTTGTGCCCGACATCCGGCTCACCCGCTCCCGTGATGGCCGTACCGGCCAAGCCCTGTTTGTGTTCGAGGAGCCGGTGGCCCTGGCGCCGGAAACCATGGGCGACATCACCGGCATGTTCCTAGTGGACGAGGAGGGGGAACTGGTGAGCCGCGAGGTCAAGGCCCGCTTCGTCAATGGCAAGGCCTTTGCGCTCGAAGCCACCTACACCTGGAAAACCACCGCCGATTTCGAACGCTTCATGCGCTTCGCCCAGCGCTACGCCGACGGCCATGACCTGGGCTTCGCCGGCAAGGACGACGACGGGGCCGAAGACGTGGGAGACGCGGACGCTTGAAATTCGGCCAGTGGCTGGGATTGATCGGCCTGGCGGCGGCGCTGCTGCTGCTCTGGAGCCTGCGGCACGCCGTGTTGCTGATCTTTGCGGCCGTGGTGCTGGCCATGGCCCTCTGCACCCTGGTGGGAGCCGTGCGGCGGCAGTTCGGCCTGCCGCGACTGGCGGCCCTGCTGCTGAGCCTGCTGGGTCTGGCTGTGGTGCTGGCGGTGGCTGGTGCCGTGATCGTGCCCCCGTTCGTCGACCAGTTCAGCCAACTGATCGAGAAGCTGCCCAAGGCCGCCAGCCTGCTGCTGTCCTTGCTGCACCAGGGGTTGCAGCGAGCTACGGGCATGATCTACGGCAACGCCGATGCCAGTCTCGGCTGGCTCAGCGACAGCTTCAGCGCCCCAGCAGAGGCAGGCAGTGGTCTGGCCAACGGCCTCGGCGGCGGTCTGCTCAAGCTGCTGGGTTTTGCCGGAAACGTGGGCACCGCCCTGGTACAGACCCTGTTTGTGGTGGCCGTCGCCCTGATGGTGGCCGCCCAGCCCGAGGCCTATCGAGACGTGCTGCTGCTGCTGGCGCCCTCGTTTTACCGCCGCCGCCTGCGGCAGGCGCTGCTGCACTGCGGTGACGCCCTCAGCGCCTGGATGGTGGGGGTGCTGATCAGCTCCATCTGTGTTGGCACGTTGGCCGCCATCGGCTTGTCGCTGCTGGGGGTGAAGCTGGTGGCCGCCAATGCGGTGCTGGCCGGCCTGCTCAACGTGATTCCCAATGTGGGACCCACCCTCAGCACCCTGTTCCCGATGTCCGTGGCCCTGCTGGAGGAGCCCTGGAAGGCACTGGCGGTGCTGGTGCTGTACGTCGTGGTTCAGAGCCTCGAGAGCTATGTGATCACACCCTCAGTGATGCATCACCAGCTGAGGCTGCTGCCTGGCTTCACCCTGATGGCCCAGCTGCTGTTCACGGTGGTGTTCGGGCCCCTGGGACTGCTGCTTGCCCTGCCGCTGGCGGTGTGCCTGCAGGTGCTGATCAGGGAGCTGCTGATTCACGACATCCTCGATCCCTGGAAGCTGCAGTGGAGGGGCCGATGAAGGCCCGCACCCTGCTGGGAGCGCTGGCTCTGGTGGTGCTCTCCCTCCTGGTGTGGGAGCTGCGCTGGGTGCTGTTGGTGCTGTTTGGCGCGGTGGTGCTGGCGGTGGCCCTGGATGTGCCGATCAGCCTGCTGCGCCGCGTCTTGCCTCTCAACCGACCCGCAGCCCTGGCGATCGTGTTGGTGCTGCTGGTGCTCGTGGGCTGGCAGATCTCCAACCTGTTGCTGCCCGAGGTGATTCAGCAGATCCAGCAGCTGATCCAGCTGATTCCGGTGCTCACCCGCCGCCTGGCAGCCCTCGGCGGCCAGGTGCCCTGGCTGCCCGACCTGGAGCGTCAACTCAGTTCCGGCACCTACTGGGAGCGGTTGCAGCCGCTCGGCGCCCAGGTGCTGGGGTTGGCTGGCGGTGCGGCCAACACCAGCATCCAGCTGCTGCTGATGGCCCTGCTGGCGATCCTGATGGCCCTCGATCCCCGCAGCCATCAGCGGCTGGTGGTGGCGGCGACGCCGGCCTTCTACCGCGCTCGCATGGCCACCCTGCTGAGCGAATGTCGCCAGGCGCTGGGGGGCTGGCTGGCCGGCATGACCCTGTCTTGCCTGGTGGTTTTTCTCACCACCTGGGCGGGCCTGGCCCTGCTCAAGGTGCCCCTGGCCCTGCTCAGCGGCCTGGTATGTGGGGTGCTCACCTTTGTGCCCACGATTGGGCCCACCGCCGCGACCCTGTTACCGCTGGCAGTGGCCCTGCTGGTGTCACCGGCGAAGGTGCTGCAGGTGCTGGTGCTGCGCCTCGTGCTTCAGAACGCTGAGGCGTTCCTGCTCACGCCGGTGCTGTTGAAGCGCACCGTCAACCTGCTGCCGACGGTGGCCCTGATGTCGCAGTTGTGTCTGGGGGCCCTGCTGGGGCTGCCCGGTCTGCTGCTGGCCTTGCCCCTGGTGGTGGTGCTGCAGGTGCTCTGCGAAGAAGTGTTGGTCCGCGACATCATGGATCGCTGGGACGGGCACTGATGTCGCCGACCTGGAGCTGCCGCTTGCCATAGCGACGCCAGAGGGAGGGCTGGGCCAGCAACACCACCACCGCCAGGGGGTGGGAGCGGATGGCCGTGACCAGCGTGGTGACAGTGAAGTGGTCCAGCAGCAACTGCAGATCAATGCGCAGGTCGCCCAGGGCCAACAGCAGCAGCAATGGCGGTAACAGTGACCAAGAGCGCTGACTCCGGGGCGATGGCGACTTCATCGGCGCGAGAGCACGGGGAGCAGGGTGGGCGCCAGGCCGATGCTGGACCAGCTACCCACGGCGATGCCGACGATCAAGGCCACGGCAAACCAGAACAGGCTGCTGCCGCCGAAAAACAGCAGACCAAACAGGGGCAGCAGGGTGGTGAGGGAGGTGTAGAGCGAACGGGTGAGGGTGGCATCGACCGCCACATCCACCTGATCCATCAGGGGCAGATCGGCCAGCAGTTTGCGCTGCTCGCGGATGCGGTCGTAGATCACGACGGTATCGGTGACCGAATAGCCCGCCACCGTGATCAGGGAGACAGCAAACAGTGAATCCACCTCAATTCCCTGCAACAGGCCAAGCCAGGCGAAGACGCCACAGGTGATCAGCACGTCGTGGGCGAGGCAGAGCAAGGCCAGAAAGGCAAAGACGCCGTTGTACATGAAGCTGATATAGACAGCAATCGCGGCGAAACTGACCAGCAGGGACACAATGCTGCCCTGCAACAACCGCGAACCCAGGGTGGGGCCGATGGTGTTGATCGAGGTGGCACTGGTCTTGAGCGGCCCGGTGACCGGCGTCAGCTCCTCGATCAGAGCGGTGCTCTGGTCGGCGCTCAGGGCCGGTAGCCGCAGCAGCAGCGAGCGGCCACCATCCAGCACCTGCACCGAAGAACTGCTGAGATTGGGGCTGGTCTCCCCGGGGACAGGCGGCAGCGACAGGTCGCCGAGGCGTTGCTGGAGCTGGGAGACGCTGAGTTCGGCGCAGGTGTTCTGGCAGCTGCGCTCCACCTGGATCTGGGTGCCACCGGTGAAATCAAGACCCGGCTTCAGCGGCGAGGCGATGGCCGGATTCAGCCAGCAGAGCGCCAGGCCCAGCAGGCTGAGGCCGCAGGCGATCGCGGAGGCGATCCAGGCCAGACGCCGATGGCGGCTGATGCGCATGTAGCGGATCGGCATCGCCGCAGGACTGGGGACGGGAACTGGGGCTGGGGAGGAAACCATCAGGGGCAGGCAGGGTCGGGCTCAGGCCGCCGATGCGGGCAACTGGGCAGCGGGCAGGAAATAGGTGGGACGGCGCAGGGCCGGATAGCTCATCAGCAGCCTCAGCAGACTGCGGGTGCAGGTGAGGGCCGTGAACAGGCTCAACAGCAGACCGATCGCCAGGGTGACAGCGAATCCCTTGACCAGACCGGTGCCGAGGAAAAACAGGGCGGTACAACTGATCAGACCGGTGATGTGGCCATCAAAGATCGAAGAGAAGGCCCGGGCAAAGCCAGTGTCGGTCGAGCGGATCAGGGTGTTGCCGGAGCGCAGCTCCTCCTTCACCCGCTCAAAGATCAGGACATTGGCATCCACCGCCATCCCCACCGAAAGGATGAAACCGGCGATGCCGGGCAGGGTGAGGGTGACCGGGATCAGGGAATAGACCGCCAGGTTGTAGAGCGCATACAGGCTGAGAGCCAGCACCGAAACCACCCCCGGCAGGCGATAGACGACCACCATGAACACTCCCACCAGCACCAGGCCGGAGAGGGCGGCCAGCAGGCTGGTGCGGATGTTCTCGGCGCCGAGGGAGGGGCCAATGGTGCGCACCTCCACGATCTTCACCGGCAGCGGCAGGGAGCCACCGCGCAGCTGCACCTCCAGATCCCTGGCCTCATCGGCGGTGAAGTTGCCGGTGATGCTGGCGGCTCCACCGGCGATGCCAGCGGCCTTGAACTCCTCGCCGACACTGGCCTCGCTGATCGAACGGCCGTCGAGCACGATGCCGAGCAGGCGGCCGGTACCAGCGATCGCTTGGGTGAGGGACGCGAATTTCTCGCCACCCTCACGGTTGAAGCCCAGGGTCACGTCCCAGGCGTTACCGGTGGTGTTCTGCTGCCGGCCGGCACTGGTGAGGTCCTTGCCGCTGAGCAGGGTGGGGCCATAGAGAGCGACAACACGGCGATTCACCTCAGCCAGTAGCACCTCGATCTGATCGGTTTCACTGCTGCCCTCCGGCACGCTGAGACCGAGGGCCCGCAGGGACTTGGCCAGGTCTTCCGGAGCCAGTTGGGGCTTGGGCGGCGGCGGCGGCAGGCCGCTGTCGGTGCTGGTGGGTTGGGGTTGCTTGGCGGCCAGCACGGCTTCCGCCTGACGCTTGAGCTGCAGCAGCCCTTGCATCTCCTTTTCGGTGCCGGGCTTCTGGGCCTTGAACTCGAGCAGGGCCGTACTGCCGAGCACCTTGGCGGCCCGGCCGGGATTCTGCTCTCCGGGCAGCTGCAGGATCAGCTGGTCGGTGCCGATGGTCTGCAGGGTGGACTCCGCCACCCCCAGTCCGTTGATGCGCCGCTCCAGCACCTCCTTGACGGCTTCCAGCTGTTCGCTTTCCACTTTCACGATGGCGCCGGCCGGCATCACCTGGAGGGTGAGCTGACTGCCACCGCGCAGGTCCAGACCCAGTTGCAGGCCGTAGGTGGCGAGCAAGACGCCGCTGGCGATGGCGAGCACCAAAATGAAGGCAACCCAGCCCTGTTGGCGTGCCATATCAGATCCGACCGCTCTTGAGTTGGCGAGCGGCCTCGACGATCTGATGCGGCTGAATGATCGTCAGATTCTCGAGATTGCCGTTGTAGGGCGTCGGGATGTCCTGGGAGGACAGGCGCACCGGCCTGGCATCGAGATCATCGAAGCAGTGCTCGGTGATCAAGGCGAGCAGCTCGGCGCCGATGCCGCCGGTTTTCATGCATTCCTCCACCACCAGCACCTTGTGGGTCTTGCGAATCGAGGTGGCGATGGTGTCCATGTCAAAGGGCTTGAGGCTCACCAGATCGATCAGCTCCACATCCACCCCTTCGGCCTCGAGCTGTTCCACCGCCTTGAGGCAGTGGTAGCGCATGCGCGAATAGGTGAGGATGGTGACATCCTTGCCGGTTCGCACCACTTCGGCCTGGTCGAGGGCGCAAATGTAATCGCCTTCCGGAATATCCTCGGAGAGGTTATACAGCAACACGTGCTCGAAGAACAGCACCGGGTTGTTGTCGCGAATGGCGGCCTTCATCAGGCCCTTGGCGTTGGTGGGGGTGCTGACGGCGACGATCTTGATGCCAGGCACAGCATGAAAATAAGCCTCGAGCCGCTGGCTATGTTCCGCGCCGAGCTGACGACCGACCCCACCGGGGCCCCGCACCACGGTGGGAATCGTGTAGTTGCCGCCGCTGGTGTAGCGCAGCATGCCCATGTTGTTGGAGATCTGGTTGAAGGCCAGCAACAGGAAACCCATGTTCATGCCCTCCACGATCGGCCGCAGGCCGGTCATCGCGGCGCCGACAGCCATGCCGGTGAAGCTGTTCTCCGCGATCGGCGTATCGAGCACGCGCAGCTCGCCGTACTTCTCGTAGAGATCCTTGGTGACTTTGTAGGAGCCGCCGTACTGACCGACGTCCTCTCCCATCACGCAGACATAAGGATCCCGTGCCATCTCTTCATCGATGGCCTCGCGCAGGGCGTTGAACAGGAGGGTTTCGGCCACGGCAGAAAGGCTCGGGGGCTGGCGCACCGTTGAGAGCGGAGCGGGCTCAACTTAGCCTCCTCGGCCCTCAGCCCCCGGCCGCGAACGTGGTCAGAAGCAGCACCGACAGCAACATGCCCGGCAGCAGCAGCGCCACCAACAGGCCGAGATCGTGGGGAGTCATGGGGGCGAAGCGGCAGCGGCCATTGCAGGGGGCAGCTTAGGAAGGCCTGGACGCCACGGCCGGTCGCAGGCTGCGCAGGAAGGTGAGCAGCAGACCGATGCCGATGAAGGCGAAGCTGAAGGTGGCCAGAAAACACATGCCGACGATCAGGGTCTTGAGGGCGGTGGCGATGCTCTGGGCGATCTGGGCGTCGTAGTGGGGAGGGTGCTCGGCGTAGTACCCCACGACGCGGCTGCTCAGCCCCAGACACACCCAGGCCAGCAGGCCGCTGGTGAGGGCGCCGGAAAGAAAGCTCAGCGGTCCCTTGCGTGGGGTCGCAGGCGCGGGCGGCGCAGAGGCGCCGTTTTCAGGCACGAGCTGGAAGGCTGTGGCGTCGCTGACCGCAGCATCGGCGGGCCTGGGATCGGCTGTGCCTGCGGCGGCTGGGGTCTGTGCCTCCGGCCTGGCCGGAGCCGGATCGCCGGCCTGGGTCGCTGCGGGGTCGGAAGACATGGGGTCTCAGGCGGGAAAGGCGGCCCCTTCCAGGGTGACACCGGCTGGGCGGAACCCGCAGCACCAGCTCTCGAAACCGGCCGCTTCCAGGTCTGGGGTGACCTGCAACCGGGCCGCCTCGGCTTCCTCCCGATGGGGATAGAGGGCAAACAGGCTCGGGCCGGAACCACTCATCGCCACCGCCAGCGGATCCCCCGCCCCCCGCAGCAGCTGCAGCCCCTGGACCACACCCTCCACCGCCGGCGCCACCACCATCTGCAGGTCGTTGCGCAGCAACGGCACCGGCCCCTCACCGCGCAGGGCCTGGACCAGGGGGCCCTGCCGCAGGCTCTGACGCCGCTGCTCGAAGTCCTCCTCACAGTTGAGATAGAAGTCGCTGCGCATCTCGCGGCAGCGGCCGTAGGCCCAGGGAGTGGAAACGCTGACGGCCGGCTGCTTGATCAACAGCACCGCCCAGGCGCACTTCTGCTCTGGATTCACCGCCTCGAGCAGTTCGCCCCGGCCGAAGCAGAGGCGGCTGCCTCCCTCCAGACAGAAGGGCATGTCGGAGCCCAGTTCAGCGGCAAAACCCAGCAGCACCTCGTGGCTGAAGCCCAGGCCCCAGAGGCTGTTCAGACCCAGCAGGGCTGCGGCTCCATCGCTGGAGCCCCCCGCCAGGCCGGCGCCGATGGGGATGCGCTTCAGCAGCTGAATCTGGGCCCCCAGCTCCGGCAGACCGGCGCGGGCCTTGAGCAGCTCCGCGGCCCGCACGATCAGATTGCGGCCATCGGTGGGCAGCTCGGCGTGATCGCAGGCCAGGTGGATCTGGCCATCGGCCGTGGGCGCCAGCGTGAGCTGATCGCCGAGATCGAGGCTTTGCATCACCATCGCCAGCTCGTGGTAGCCATCGCCGCGCAGGCCCAGCACCTCGAGGTGCAGGTTGATCTTGGCGGGGGCAAAGACGGTGAGAGGGGCCATCGATCAGCCGGCGGTGGCGGCGCTGCTGAGCCGATTCAAACCGTTGGCCAGCGCCACCCAGGCCTGGGGGGCCAACTCCTGGGGCCGTTGCTCCAGGTTCAACCCCAGCTCCTGGGCCAGCTGCAGCAGCTGGGGCGCCGGCAGCAGGCCGGCTAGGCTGTTGCGCAGCATCTTACGGCGCGCCGCGAAGCAACGCCGCAGCAGCAGCTCCACCTGGCGGGCATTCGCCGCCGGCAACAACTGCGCCGCCGCCAGGGGCTCCAGCAGGATCACCTCCGACATCACCTTCGGCGGTGGCACAAAACAGCGGGGCGGCACGGCACAGATTGCGCTGCAACGGGCCAGTAGCTGCATGCGCACACTCAGGGCCGAGTAGGCGCTGCTGCCGGGGGTGGCCCTGATCCGCTCCCCCACCTCCTGCTGCACCAGCAGCACCAGCCGCTGATAAGGGGGCAGCACCGGCCGATCGAGGCGGCCCACCAGGCGCTCCAGCAGCGGCCCGGTGATGTTGTACGGGATGTTGGCCACCACCTTGCGCGGCAGCTCCACACCCGCCGGTGGCAAGGGCACGGTGAGCACATCCCCCTCGATCAACTGGAAGCGCGGATCCGCACCGAACTGAACCCGCAGACCCGCCACCAGATCCCGATCCAGCTCCACCGCCAGCAGGGCCGCCAAGGGCGTGGCCAGCAGCCGTTCGGTGAGCGCGCCGCGACCGGGCCCCACTTCCAGCACCCGATCGCCGGGCACGAGCTCAGCGGCGGCGACGATGCGATCCAGCACCGAGCCATCCACCAGCCAGTGCTGGCCGAAGCGTTTACGGGCCCGATGGGCGCCAAACGACATCTGCAAGCCTCAGTTCTCCCCAGATTGCTCCCAGCTGGGACTGGGTTGACTAGACAGACACTATTGCCACGCCTCTGAATGCCGCCTTTTCGCACCTCGATCCACCCAGCTTGCGTGCTGCTGCTGGGGCTCAGCCTGGCGGCCGGTCCAGCCCTGGCTGGCAGCATCACGGCCGATTCGGGGATGGACAAAGCGGGCGCCCGTCAGGACGCCATGGAGCAGGTGCCCAAGGGCGCCACGATCACCAGGACCAAGTGCCAGGAGATCGAGATCGGCATGGACAACATCCGCTATCGCTGCACCGTCTGGTACACCAAGCCACCGTTGGTTGCGCCGACCCCCGCGCCGACCCCCGCCCAGCCCCCGGGCTCCGCCCCGGCCCCCGGCAGCAGCAGCACACCCGGCAGCTGAACGCCGCTCGCGGGCGAGCAGGGCCTTCAGTTCTCGATCCGAATCCAGAGCACCGGCTGCCGGGCCGGTGGCAACGGCACCAGGGCGGCCACCTGCTCCACCGGCGTGTCGCTCCAATGTTCATGGGCGGCCAGCCAGCAGCTCCAGGCCCGCTGCAGCCGCAAGCGTTTGCCTGGGCCCAGGGCGGCGCGGCCTCCACCATCGGCGCCCCGGCGCTGGCGAGCCTTGACTTCCACCAGCAGCAACCGGCCCGGTTTGGCCATCACCAGGTCGATTTCGCCCCAGCGGCAGCGCCAATTGCGATCCAGCAGCTGCCAGCCGCGCGCCAGCAGCAGCCGCAGCACCCGCTGCTCGGCCCAGGCCCCCTGGCGTTGCGCTTGGGTGCGGCTCATGCAGACGAACAAGCCGGTCTCTGCAGGGTTCCCAGCTCCTGCCAGGTGGGCTGGCGGGCAGCGGGGAGCCACGGGTGACCTGCCTAGGGTTGGTGCAGCCCGTCCCTGATGCCATGGCGTTGTCCGCCGCGACCCCTTCCCAGCTCTCCGCTGTCGGCGCCCGCTGGCAGCTCAGCCACACCCGCTTCCGCCGGGGGCTGCTCGGCCTGTTGCTGGCGAGTGTGCTGCTGCTGGGGGCCAGTGCCCCGGCAGCGGCGGCGATGGACTACGCCAAGCAGGTGCTGATCGGCGCCGACTTCCGTGGCGCCGACCTGCAGGCGGTGACCTTCAACCTCACCAACCTGCGCGACGCCGATTTCCACGGCGCCGATCTACGCAACGCCAGCCTGTTCGGCGCCAAGCTCCAGGATGCGGACATGGGCGAAGCCGATCTGCGGGACGCCACCTTGGATTCGGCCGTGTTTGATGGCACCGATCTGCGCAATGCCCGCCTCGATGACGCCTTCGCCTTCAACACCAAGTTCAGCAACGTCTTGATCGAGGGGGCCGATTTCACCAACGTGCCACTGCGGGGCGATGCCCTCAAGACGCTGTGCGCGATCGCCAGTGGCACCAACCCCAGCAGTGGCCGCGCCACCCGCGACACACTGGGTTGCGTTTGACCCCCAGGTGAGCTGGCGCCATGAGCTTCGATGCCCGCAGCCGGGAACGCCTGGAAGCCCTTGGGCGCCAGCTGCCCAAACCCCTGCCCCTGCCGGAACCCGCCAGGTCCGAGACCCGCTCCGATGCACCCCGCCATGCGGTCGAACTCGAGCAGGATCCGGAGCAGCTGTTCCGGGAGCTGATGGCCGCCAGCGCCGACGGCAGCGTGCCTCCGCACCTGCTGGAACGGCTGCGGGAGCTGGAGGAGTCCCGCCGGCGGCTCGCCCGTGCCAGCGTTCAGAACATCAGCAGCGCCCCTGGTTCGGCCCGTCCCCCCCAGAGCAGCCCGACCGGCGCCGCGGGGGGCGCGCCGAAGCGCAGCAACCGACCCAGCCAGGGCGAGACCCGCAGCAGCCGGCCCCGCAACAACAGGCCTGGCAACGCTCCTCCCCGCAATGCCGAGGAGGAGTCGCTGTACACCGCCTTTCAGCAGCTGCTGCTCGAAGGCGACGATGACCTGGCGGACTGAGCCGCCAGGCCGCACCGGGTTCGCCCACGGCCCAGCTCGGTGATGGCCGCCGATCGATGCGGGCGGCTGGACCACACCGGGGGTCGCTCAGGCCCTGGGGCGACCCAGAAAAGCAGGACGGATCGGAGCCTGGGCCAGCGGGATTCCTGGGTTTTGTGCCGTCGGATTGGTGGGTTGAAGGCCTTTGGCTGAGAACCTTCCGCTCAGAACCTTCGGTTCAGAATTTTCGCTTCAGAGCCTGTCGCGCCTGGCGCCGCGACTCAGCCGTCTTCCGGAGGCTCCAGCTGAATCGTGCTGTGGGCGATGCCGAGCTCGGCCAGCTTCTGTTTGGCCTCGTGCAGCAGGGCCAGGTCGTCGATGCTGCCGGGCCGGCGCTTGAGATGGGCGGTCATGGCGTTCTGGGAGGTGCTCATGCCCCACACATGCAGATGGTGCACCTCCAGCACGCCCGGCAAGTGGCGCAGGAGGCCGTTCACCTCGGCCAGATCGATGCCGGCGGGCACGGCGTCGAGGGCCACAACCAGGGCATCCCGCAGCAGCTGCCAACCACTCCAGGCCACCGCCAGGCCGACACCGATGGCCGTGGCGGCATCGAGCCAGTTCCAGCCGGTGAGCTTCACCAGCAGGGCGCTCACCAACACGGCGGCAGACACGGCCGCATCGGTGAGCAGATGCACCACGGCGGCGCGGCGATTGAGATCGTGGCTGTGGTCGCTGCCGAACAGACGGGCCGAGCCCAGATTCACGGCGATCCCCACCGCCGCCGCCACCGCCACCGGTCCCCCCACCACGGCCACCGGTTCCATCAGCCGCTGCAGACCCTCGACGATCACCACAGCGGCGGCCATCAGGATCAGCACCGCATTGATCAGCGAGGCCAATTGGGTGCTGCGGCCGTAGCCGTAGGTGAAGCGTGCTGTGGGGGGCCGGGCGCTGAGGCGTTCGGCCCCCCAGCCGAACAGCAATCCGGCGACATCGCCGAGATTGTGAACCGCATCGCCGATCAGGGCCAGGGAGCCAAAGGCCAGGCCGATCGCCAGCTGCAGCCCCGAAAGGGCGCTGTTGAGGATGATGCTCCAGCGGAAGGCCGCCGCCGAACCGGGCCGATGCTGATGCTGGCGCGGATGGGGCTGGCGCTGGATCTGCACTGCCGGATGGGCGTGCTCGTGTCGGGTACCCATGGGAAGCGTCAGGTGAGGGCCTGGCCCAGGGCCGCCAGACCAAACAGGAGGAACAGGCCGCCACTGAGGCGATAGAGCAGGCGCTCGCTGATGCGACCGCCGATCCAGCGGCCGGCACCCACCGCCAGCCAGGTGACCAAAGCATGGCCGGCGAGGGTGCCGGCGAGCAGCGCAGTGAAACCGAAGCCCGGCGCCGTGGCCAGGAAGATCGTGGTGAACTGGGTGCGATCGCCCAGCTCGGCGATGAACACCAGGGCAAAGGCCTCCCAGATCACGGCCCAAGGGGTGGTGATCGTCTGGTGTTTTTCGGCCTCATTCACCGCCGCCTCCGCATCCTCGGCCTCCGCAGCGGCGGCGCCGCTGCCCATCGCCTGGGCATCGATCAGCAACTTGAGGCCAAAGGCCAGGAACAGCACCGCCGCCAACCAGGGCACCAGGGCCTGGGGCAGCAGTTCCCGCAGGCCGTAGCCCAGGGCCAGGGAGATCAGGGTGACGGCCGTCAGGGCGGCGAAGGCACCGATGAACACCCAGCGGGCCCGATGCCGGGCCGCCAGGATCAACGCCATGAAAAAGGTCTTGTCACCCAGCTCCGCCAGGGTGATGGCCGCGAAGCTCGACCCAAAGGCCGCCAGAGAAGGTTGCACGACGGCTGCGGAGCTGAACTGCCCCAGCTTGCCGCCTCGCCCTGCCGCCGCAGATGGCACAACACCCCAGCCAGCAGCAACGGCGCGAACCCATCCCGATTACAGTACGCATGAACTACTCTGGCGCTGTGGGGCGCCGCGCCTGGGTAAGGGCCGGGCCGATCGCCTTTGAGGTCACCTTTGAGGTCGCTTTTGAATTCGCCTTTGAGTCCGCGCTTGATCCCCAGCCTGGAGCCCGATCTGGTGACCACACCGGCATCAGGCCTGGAGGCCAGCCTGAGGCCACCAGCGGCCGCCCTGTCACGACCGCAGGCCGATCCGTCCGCGGTGCCCACGCACCGTGAGGGGATCGACCTGGCTCGCATGTTGATCCGCGATCCGGCCCACACGCTGCTGTTGCGCGTGGCCGGCGATTCGATGCAGGGAGCCGGCATCCGCCACGGCGATCTGCTGGTGG
>CAMBZX010000036.1 GCA_945872185.1 Synechococcus sp. UW140
AGGCCGGTGCTGGTCAACACCAGGGCGGAAAGGAGTCTGCGGTGGGAGGGCGCAGCCATGAAGGATCAGATCGATCGAATTTGACCTTAGGGCACTTTGAAAAATCGCCGATTGCGCTCAGCTTGGGTCAGGGCAAGCAACGTTGCTGCAAGGGATCTCCCGTGGCGCGACGATGAAGATCGGGGGTTTTGAGGTGCCCTTTAGGAGCATGCTGAAAAACCCCAAAGCGCCCTGGGGCGCTACTACGCGTTCTGATCAGAACCCATGTGACGACTGGGCTCCTCAATCTGGCTTCGAACACCGCGCGGGAGTTCTCCGGGTTTTTCAGCGAACTCTTAGGCGTCCGTTTTGCTGGCCTCAATTTGTTCCACCACCCAGGCGGCCGTCGCCGGCGTCAGCAGCACCCCATTGCGGTAGTGGCCGCTCGCCAGCAGCACTCCCGGGGCGATCGCCTCCAGCACGGGGGCCGGCCGGGCGATCGGCCTGGGTCTCAGCCCCTGCCAACGGCGGCGCTCCTGCGCTTGCTGCAGCCAGGCCGGAGCGGCGCCATTGAGGCTTCGCAGGGCCTCAAGGGTGCTGGCATCGGCGCGCTGGCCTGGCTCCAGCGTCGCCCCGAGCCAGAAGCGCTGGCCGCCGGGCAGATCGGGCCGGGGGATCAGGTTGGCGCCCTGCCAGTGGATGACACCCGGCCAGGTCCACTCCGCTGCGCTGGCCGGGCCCGCCGCCGCCTCGTGACGTTCCAGCTCCAGGGCCTGGCCCAGCACCGGCTCCAGCGCCAGCTCCTGGCCCAGGCTGGCCAGCAGCTCTGCCAGGCCGAGCCCAGCGGCCAGCACCACCCAGGCGGCTTCGCAGTGGCCGCCGCCTTTGAGCGACACCCGCCAGCCCGCGCCGCGCTTCTCCACGGCCGTGGCGATGCCGTGGAGGGGGGTGATCCCCAAGCGGGCGGCGTCCTGGCCGATTGCCTCCAGGGCCTGGCCCGGATCGAGCTGGCCGTCGTTCCGGCTGTGCAAGCCGCCCTGGGCGCCGCTCGGCAGGTCTGGACTGAGGGAGTCCAGCCGCGATCGATCCCAGAGCTCCAGGCCCAGGGATTGGCGGCGGGGATCGCTGATCAGCAGCCGCTGCCGTTCCTGGTCGGCGGCGTTGGCCGCCAGCAGCAGCAGCCCCTGGCGCCAGGCGATCGGCAGATCGCGAGCGGCGAGCTCCTGGCGCCAGCTGTTCCAAAGGTCGAGGCTGTGCTGGCGCAGGCGCCAGCTGCGGCCGCTGCTGCGATGGAACACCCGTGCCATCAGCACCCCCAGGGCCGCCTGGCTGCCATTGGGCTGGTCCGGGCTGGTGCCGGCGTCGATCAGCTGGACCTGGTGGCCGCGCAGGCCGAGACGCCAGGCGCAGCCCAGGCCCACCAAGCCGCCGCCCACGACGATGACGCTGCGGGGTTGGGGCCTGGGGTTGGTGCTGGCTGAGGCGGGCTCAGCCGTGTTCACCGGTTCAGACCTGCTTGAGATCGATCTTCACCTGCTCGGGCAGTCCCTGGGCATAGAGGCCGAAGCCGCTGGCCACCTTGATGTAGGACTTGCGCAGGGCCTCGCCGTCCTGGAGGCGGGCGGCCTCATCGAGCTGGGCGAGGGCGGTCTTGAGCTTGTTGGCGCGGGCTTCGGCCTCGGCCTGGTCGGCGGGCAGCAGCAGGCGATTGATGTAGAGCATCTCGCGGCTCACTTCCTGCATCGGCCCGTGGATCAGGTTGCGGGTGAACACCCAGTTGCGCGCATTGACCAGGGCGGCCAGTTCGGGCAGGCGATCGCGGGCGGCCAGGAAGCCCTCCGCCTGGCGCTCAATCGCCGCCAGGTTCTCGGGGCTGATCGTGGCGGCGGCCTTGGACTGGCTGTCGCAGGCCACCAGAGACACGCTCAGCACCACGGCCAGAACCAGCAGCAGCAGCCTGCTCAGGCCCCGCAGCAGGTTGGTGGCAGCGGAGTCGGTTCCCAACGGTTCGGACGCAGCGGACTCCGCGGACATGCTCACGGCCATGGTGCAGGCGGTCGGTTCGGTTTGGCGACTGTACTGAGCGTGATGGGTTTCCAGGGCTGCTCTGTAGCCCCTCGCAACAGCCCTTGGCCATGGTGTGTTCTGGGGCTCATGGGCCTTGGCTCTGCTGACGCCACAATGGCCATGGCCCCGAGGTGTCATGCGTTCTCCAACCGCGATCCTGCAGCTGATCTGCCCCGATCGTCCCGGTCTGGTCAGCGAGCTCTCGGGCTGGGTGGCGGCCAATGGCGGCAACATCCGCCATGCCGATCACCACACCGATGCCGGCGCTGGCCTGTTTCTCAGCCGCATCGAGTGGGGGCTGGAGGGTTTCGGCCTGCCGCGTGAGGCGATCGCTCCGGCCGTCGTCGCCCTGGGGGCTCGCCTGGGTGGCGAAGGGCAGGTGCATTTCTCTGATGTATTGCCCCGAGTGGCGATCTTCGTGAGCCGCCAGAGCCATGGCCTGCTGGATCTGCTCTGGCGCACCCGTTCTGGTGAGCTGCCGATGCAGGTGCCGCTGGTGCTGTCCAACCATGCCGATCTGCAGGCGGAGGCGGAGGCCGGTGGCGCCCGTTTCGTCCACACACCGATCAGCGCGGCCACGCGGGCGGCGGTGGAGGAGCAGCAGCTGGCCCTGTTAGCCGAACACGACATTGAGCTGGTGGTGCTGGCCAAATACATGCAGGTGCTCAGCGCTGATTTCCTGGCCCGTTTCGGCACCGTGATCAACATTCACCATTCCTTTCTGCCCGCCTTCCAGGGGGCCCAGCCCTATCACCGGGCCTGGGAGCGAGGGGTGAAGTTGATCGGTGCCACGGCCCATTTCGTGACCGAAGAACTTGATGGTGGACCGATCATTGAGCAGGCCACCGTGCATGTGAGCCATCGCGATGAGGTGGAGGATCTGATCCGCAAGGGACGGGACACCGAGCGCCTGGCCTTGTCCCGCGCTGTGCGTCTCTATCTGCGGCGGCAGGTGATGGTGTATCGCGGCCGTACGGCCGTGTTTGATTGAGCCAGAACGTGATTCCCCTGATCGTTCCGTCCGCTCTTGATGCACGGTTGCTGGCCCAGCGGCCAGCCCAGGCCAATCCCCTGGGCTGGCGCTGTTTCCAGCTGGGGATCCTGCTGCTGGCCAGCAGTGCTTTTCTGGCGGCCATCCCGTTGCTGCTGGCCCTGATCCTGGGCAGCTGTGGCCGCCGTTCGCCTGTGGAGGATCGGCTGAATCTGGTGCTGCTGGGGGTGTCGCTGCTGATGCTGCTGGGCTGTTGTGTTGCCAGCAGTGGCTGGTTGGCCTGGGTGGGCCTGGGTAATTGGTTGCCGTTTTTCTGGGCTTTCTGGGGTTTTCAGCCCTACCTGGCGACTCCAGCGGCCCGGCGCCGGCTGGCTGTGCTGCTGCTCTCTGGCACGGTGCCGGTGATCGTCACCGGGCTGGGTCAGTTGTGGTGGGGGTGGAGCGGGCCTTTCCAGCAGCTGGGCGGACTGATCATCTGGCATCTGCATGCCGGTGGCAATCCGCCGGGTCGGCTGGCCGGCCTGTTTGATTACGCCAACATCGCCGGCTCCTGGCTGGCTTTGGCCTGGCCCTTTGCCCTGGCGGCTTTGCTCCAGCCCGGGCTGGGTCGCTGGTTGCGGGGAGTCGCCCTGGTGCTGGCTGCCGCCGTGGTGGCGACGATCTTCCTGACCGATTCCCGCAATGCCTGGGGTGCCCTGTTGCTGGCATTGCCGCTGGTGGTAGGGCCCGCCAGCTGGTTCTGGCTGCTGCCGATTCTCAGCCTGGCCGTGCTGCTGCTGGTTGCGGCCAGCGTCGCCTGGGTGCCGGAGCTGCTGCAGCAGCCCGCCCGCGCCCTGGTGCCGGAGGCGATCTGGAGCCGGCTCAGCGATCTCCAGTTCGCCGGCCATCGGCCGCTGGCCGTGACCCGCCTGGCCCAGTGGCAGGTCGCCATCGGCCTGATCGGCGAGCGGCCCTGGCTGGGCTGGGGTGCAGCGGCCTTCAGCCTCATTTATCCACGCCGCACCGGCCATTGGCACGGCCATCCCCACAATCTGCCGATCGACCTGGCCCTCAGCCATGGCCTGCCGGTGGCGATCGTGGTGGTGGGCCTGGTGCTGTGGCTGCTCTGGCGTTCAGCTCAGCAGGGCATGCTGGCGGCCTCCGTGTTCGAGCGGGCCTGGTGGACCTCGGTGCTGGTGCTGGTGTGCCTGCACGCCACCGACATCCCTTTTTATGACAGTCGCATCAACATCGCCGGTTGGGTGTTGCTGGTGGGGTTGCGCATGGCGGCGCAACCGCAGAACGGCGGGTCGCTGCCTGAGGCGCGGACTGGGGTTGAGCCGCAGGCGTGATCTATCCGTAGCCCGGGTTGACTCGGCAGCCCGAGTTGGCTGCGGTTGTTGTGCTGCGGTGCCAGCTGGCTTCGGCGGGGGGCTCAGATCGGTAGATCGAGGCCTTGCAACGCGTTGGCGCCGAGGCCGTAGAGGCTGCCGTCGAAACTGAGCGGCGAGCTGAAGGTGCCGCTGGTGGTGGAGCCCAGGCTGGCCGGCAGGAAGCCGAATACGTCTTCGTTGCTGGCACTCAGTCCTGGGGCGCTGACATTGCCCTGGCTGGCGAAGAGGATGCGGCCATTGCTGGTCACGTCGAGGGCCGTGATGTTTTCGGCGGTGCCGCTGATGCCCACATCGCTCATGTCTGCGTAAAGACTCCAGCTGCCGGCGGTGTTTGTGCCGAGAGCGGTGGGGGTGAAGCGCACCAGATCCTCGGCGGCGAAGTTGCTGACTCCGCTGACGCCGCCTCCTCCACGGGTGGAGATCAGCCAGGAGCCGTTGGCCAGACCGGTGACGGCATCGATGGCTTCGCCGTTCGTGGTGAGGCCCACATCGCTGCCGTCGAAAAACATCGAGATGGCGAAGCCCGACTGCGTGCGTGTGAGTTTGGCCAGATCTGAGTCGTCAAAGGTGATGCCGGCCAGGGTGACGGAAGCATTGAAGGCCACCACCACTTCGTTATTGTTGATAATGTCGAAATCGCGCAGAACAGCCCCGACCAAGCCGTTGGCATTGCCGTTCAGCCAGGTGCTGAAGCGATTGCCATCGAAGGCGATGATGTCGTTGCTCTGGGCTGTCAGGCCCCCCATCACCGCGGCCGACGAGGTGGTGACGGCGTTGGCGAGGGAGAAGAAGAGGGTCGGCGCCGCTGATGTCACGTCCGTGGCCGAAACCGTGTAGCCGCCACTGGCGCCATCGTTGAAGGCCGCGGCTTCCAGGTAGTGGCGGCCACTGCTGCTAGGGGTGTAGGTGATCAGGGAATTGAGGTTGCTGCTGCTGCTGTCGTCGTTGCTGGCCACCAGGGTGCCGACTGCGTTCAGCAGCCGCAGGCTCGGGTCGGCCAGGGTGGTGCCGTTCAGCCGAAGGTCATAGGTGCGGCCGGCCTGCAGGTCGACGGCGAACCAGTCGCGGTCACCGCTCTGTTCGAGCACACCGCTGCTGCCGCTGCCCACCAGCACCAGGCCGGTGCTGCTGCTGGTGGCGGCGTAGTCGTCCGCCCTGACGATCAGCTCGTTGTTGCTGATGTCGCTGGCGCTGTTGCCCGCCGCATCAAGGGCTGTGGCTGCCACGTCGTAGGTCTGGCCGGCGGTGAGGATGTCGTTCCACTGCAGGCTCCAGCGGCCCGCCCCGTCGTTCAGCGCCGTGCGCGTCAGGTTGCCGATGCTGACCGTGACCTTGGCACTGCCGTCGTTGACCGTGCCGCTGAGCAGGGGGGTGGTGTCGAAGGTGTCGAGGGCGTCGACACTGATCTGCGGGGCGACGGTGTCCACCGTCAGCAGGAAGGCGCTCGAAAGTGTGCCGGCTTGCCCGCCGGTGGCGAGCACCCGCGCGGTGTAGCTGAAGCTGTTGGTGCCAGTGGCTTCCTGCCGGCTGAAGCTCCAGGTGGTGGCGCCACTGGTGGTGGGTGTGGCGCTGCCCACCTGCAGGCCGTCGCGGTAGAAGCCGATCGACTGATCGGCGCTGAGGGCCTGGCTGAGGGTGCCGCTGAAGTTCAGGGTGGTGCTGTTGGTGACTGCTCCGCTGATCAGCGTGCTGTTCGCCGAGCCGATCGTGACCGTCGGCAGGGAGGGCCCGCTGAGGCTCTGGACAAGCTGGTCGTAGGTGTAGGTGACATTATTGAAGGAGACATTCTCCAGACCTTTCCAGATCTGATCCGTATCGCCATTGCCGGATTGGCGGGAGAACAGCAGAGAGTCGCCAGAGAGCGCATAGCTGAACAGATCGATCGACTGGTTGAAATACAGCGAGTCTGTGCCGGCATCGCCATAGTAGATGTCGGAGCCGAGGCTGTCGTAGAAGCTGTCGTTGCCACCATTGCCCCGGAACGTGTTGGCAACATCGTTGCCATAGAAGCTGTCGGCGCCGCTACCACCCGTGGCAGCCTCAATGATCGTGCCGGCGGCGATGGAGAGATTGCCAACCTTGCCGCCGATATTTGAGAGCGAGGGCAGGCTGGAGCCGGGCTGAGAGGGCGCCAGATTGATCAGCTGATTGGCGCCGTAGTTGCTGACATCGAGCTTGTCGTAGCCGTCACCGTCGACGAGCGTGTAGGCGGTGGAGCTGGCGTAGGTGCTGAACAGGTTCCAGATCTGGCTCACCGCAGCCGTGATCGTCGTGTTCACGCCGTAAATCGTGTCGCCACGGAAGGCTTTGGTGGTGCTGAAGCCCTGGCCGCTGTAGAGATCGTTGAGAGCGATCCAGTCGACCGACATCGGTGTCTGCAACCAGGCGAAGGAAGAGCCGGTGGTTGTGTTCTCTGTTTGATTCCAGTAGGACATCATCGTCGCCTGCCAGGAATCGTTGGCAAACTGAGCGGATGTGCCGTAGCTGAGCGGTGTTCCAGTGTAGTTGTACTGGCCCTGATGGCCGAGCCCGAGGGCGTGGCCGATTTCGTGGAAGACGGTTTGATTCGTATAAGTATTGTAGTTGGACTTGCCGTCGTACCAGGTTGCTTCAATGTTGACGACGCTATAATCAATCGTGACCGCTGTTCTGCTGCTGTTGGCATACCAGCCGCCGGCCGTATAGGCATAAGCCCCGCCGTCGTTGTCTGTGAAGCGGATGTCTCCTGCCGCGCCGGTCACCTCTTTGAAGTCGATACCAAGCGTGGCTGAATAGAGCTTGAAGACCTCGCGCGTCAGTGCCTGACGGTCAAGCGAGAGCCCGTTGGCGTCGTCGGTCCAGCCGGTCAAGTTGTAGGTGATCACCCCAGACTTTGCGCCCGTACCGGAGCTCGCGAGGTTGTACTTGCGGCTGTAGGTGCCAGCTTCCTGCCAATAGCCCGTTGTCAGGTAGTCGGCCAGGGTCTGCAGGCTCGCCGCGGCTGTCGGCGCGGCGGTGGCCGTACCGCTCAGGGTCGTGGCCGCCAGCCTGGTTTCTGGTGTGCGGGCGCTGCCATGGCAGGCCGGGCAGGAGCAGCGGCGGAAGGTGTAGGGGCTGTCGATCGCATCGAGATTGACTCCAGATGGGTCAACCGTCTCCGGAAGAGGCCTGGGATCGGACGTGCCGGTGGCGAAGGCCAGGCTCAGGGGATCACTGGCGATCAGGGCGATGGCCGCCGGCTCGCCAGGTGTGGCGGACAGCCACCCGTTCGCTCGGCTGCCAGCTCCTCCCTCGGTTGTGGGCAGGCTGCCATCCGTGCCGCTGGTGAGGATGGCGCCCTCCGGGCTGGCCTGGAGGGGATCTGACGGCAGCCATGGCTGCTGCGGGGAGAATCCGCTTCGGGCAACTCCGCGCTGATGAGGGCGGAAGGGGGCGTCCAGATCAGGGGAGAAGCGGCTGTTGTTGCCCATGGTCGGAAACGCGAGAGGGGGAGAGCGGATGGCTCCAGAGACATCAGCTCAGTCCCGGATGGGCGGAGCCTGGCAGCTGTCTGTGGAGGCAGGGAGCGGGGAGTATGAACGCCGGGACGGCGGTTTGGAGCGAGGGTGCAGGCTTGGGGCGATCCGCCCGCGAAGGGCCGGCCTGGCGATCGTCAGCCCCTGGGCAGCGGCGATTCGGCTTTGGATCGGTTGGGGCCTAACCGCCAGCGCCGGGGAATCAAGCCCCTCCGTTCAGAAGGGTGGCTGTCGCTGGGCCCAGCGTGGCGTGGGTCTGCCAGGTGGTGATCCGGGGCTGAACAAGGGTGTCATGGCGTTTTACCTCAGAAGAGGGGGCGTTCCCGTGCCCAGGTCTTTCCCAAGGGAGAGAGGCCTGGTTCGCGAACGGGCTCAGGCTCAACATAGAACCGCTTTAACTCGTAAGAGCCACTTCAGCCAGCTTTCATCGGGTTGCGGCTTCCGATGCGGCATAGCTGCGTGAGGCTTGCAGGCCTCTGCAGCTTGCATCGGATGGCTGGCTGTAGCTGAATTGAATCTGAATGTTCGGGCGCCAGGACGACGGCCAGACGCGCGTCAGCCAGTAACCGTTCCTCCAGTCACCTTTGCCCTGCTCCCTGTCATGCCTGTTCACCTCCACCCATGGCATGGGCCCCCAGGCGCCGGCAAGAAACGTTCTGTGCACAGACGACACGGCGCTCCGGGCTGGATCGGCACCTGCGTAAGGGGCGGTGTCAGCCGGGGCTGCTCCTCATCCGACCGCTGGGGTGTTCCCCGCTGCGAGCGCCTCGGCGCGGTGTCGCTCCAGGGTGCTCCTGGGCAGCGGCCCCTGTAGATGCTCCCACGGCAGCACCCGTTCCTGGCTCCAATTGCCATGCACCACCTGCTCCCAGGCGGGCGGCAGCACCGACTGGGCCGGATCGATCAGGGGGGCGTCGCCGGCAAGCACGGCCCGGTAGGCCTTTTTCCAGCCCCCCAGGCTGTCGTGCTGGCCGCGGGCGGCAGCGATCACCGGCGCCAGGCGGCGATCGCTGCGGGAGATCAAGGCCTGGATCACGCTCCAGCCATAGCTTTCGGGTCGCAGGTCGATGCCTTTGGGCTTCAGGCGTTTGGCCAGCAGCTTCAGGCGCTTTTCGGCTTCGGGTCGCACTCCTTCCCACTGGAAAGGCGTGTGGGCCTTGGGCACGAAGCTGCTCACCCCCAGGCTCAGGCGCAGGCCCGGCACCGCCCGCTTGAGGGCCAGCAGCAGCGCGGCGGTGCTTTCGATGTCCGCCTCCTCCTCCGTGGGCAATCCGGCCATGCCGTAGAGCTTCAGGGCGCTGAGGCCGCCTTCCTTGGCATAGCGGGCGGCGGCGAAGATCTCCTCGTTGCTGAGCTTTTTGTTCACCACGCGGCGCATGCGCTCGCTGCCACTCTCGATCGCGATCGTCAGCGACTTGCTGCCCCGCTTGCTCAGCATCTCAGCCAGCTGTGGCGTGACCGTGGCGGCCCGCACGGAGCTGACGCTCACCCGGGTGCCGTCGAAGCGATCCTGATCGAGCCAGCTCAGTAGGTCGGCGAACTGGGGATGCTGGGTGACCGATGCCCCCAGCAAGCCCAGCCGTTGGGTGGCCTTCAGGCCGGTTTCCACCGCCGGGATCAGGCCGTCGTCGAGGGAGGCGGTGCGAAATGGCAGGGTTAGGTAGCTGGCCAGGCAGAAGCGGCAGAGCTCGGGACAGCTGCGGGCCACCTCCACCATGTGGATCGAGGGCCAGGCCGCCTCCGGCGTGATCACGGTGGAGTGGCTGAGGGTGTTGCCGCGCCAGGTCTGCTTGGTCACCGTGGCTGGAATCGTGGCCTCCAGCGGTTCGATCGCCAGCAGTTCGCCTTCCGGGCTGTAGCGCGGTGCATACAAGGACGGCACATACACACCCGGCACCTGGGCCAGGGCACGCAGCCGCTCGGAGCGTGGGGCCGCGCGCCGCGCCAGCAGGGCATCGATGAAGGCCGGCAGCAGCTGTTCGCCGTCGCCGAGCAGGACTACATCGAAGAAGGGGGCGAGCGGTTCGGGGTTGGCGGTGAGCACTGGCCCGCCGCCGAACACGATCGGATCGCCATCGCCGCGCTGATGGCTCCAGAGGGGGATGCGCTGGCGTTCCAGCAGATCCAGCAGCACCGGGCCATCCAGCTCCCAGCTCAGCGACAGGCCGAACAGCTCAGGATCGCGGTGCGCCGGGTCGCCCTGGTCCGTGAACAGGCGGCGCACGTCGAGGTCGGCGCGGCGGGCCAGGGTGGCCCACACCACCTGATAGCCCAGGCTGGTGATCCCCACCGAGTAGCTGCTGGGGAAGGCCAGCACCGTGCGCAACGCGCCGGGCTCGGGCACGGCGGGCTCGAACAGCAGGGTTTCCTGGTTCAGGGGGTACCGGGTTCAGCCTCCAGCTTCTCAGGCCCTGGCTCCTTTCGGCGGAGGGGAGCGGCGGCCAGGGGGCCTCGATCACAATGAGCCCCACCTGGTCCTCGGGACGGTCCGGATGGGTTTTGATCCCCGCCACTGGCGGCCAGCTCCTGGCAGCCGGCCGGTCACCGCCAATCTGAATGGCCTGCTGGCGGAGAACGACGCCCTGCGGCGGGAGGTGCGCCAACTGCGTCTGCAACTGGAGCAGCTGCGGCAGCCCCGCCCCCAGGACTGTGGCAGTCAGGACTGTGGCAGCCAGGACAGTGGCAGCCGGGGCAGTGGCAGCACGGGCCGTGGCAGCCGGGTCAGCAATGGGGCCGCGCCCAGCATCACCCCCCAGCTGGTGGAGCGCTGGGGGGAGGCCATGGCCCGCCATCCCAGCTGGTCGGGGTTGCGGATCGGCCCTCCCGGGGGCCTGCGGGGCCTGGTTGAGGAGCTGCGCGCCCAGGCCTGGAACCCCGCCCTCAGCCTGGAGGAGGAGCTCAATCGCCGCCAGGCCGGGCTCGGCACCGAGCTGGCGGCTGCCCTGCGGGGCCCCCACAGCCGCAGCCGTTGGGCGGTGCGCGCCGCCTTCGCGCTCTATGGCCCGCGGGCGAGCGAATGGCTGAGCGAAGAGCCGTGGCGGGTGGTGATCGAGCTGCGGCGACGGTTGGACCGACAGGAGCAGCGCCGGGGGACCCGCACCGCCAACCACAGCGCCAGCGGTGGCCCCTCCGCTGGCCCTGGCGGCGGGTCGTCCGACGGGACCACGCCGAAGCGGCAGCCACCACCGCCCGATCCGCGGCGTGAGGCGCTGCGGCTGCTGGGCCTGGAGGCCGGCGCCAGCCGGGACATGATCAAGCGCACCTACCGGCGGCTGGCCAAGAACCACCATCCCGACCTGGGCGGTGATGCCGAGGCCTTCCTGCGCCTGGATGCCGCCTACCGGCTGCTGATGGCCAGTTGATGGTCGGCTTACCCGGCCTCCTGTACAGCAAGGGTGGTCGATCCGGGCGGCGATCGTCAGATCTTCGGCAGCAGCAGGCTGACGCTCCGATGGCCCATCATGCCGTCGGGCTCCCGTGCGAGAGCGAGATGGATGTCCGGGCCCTGGCTCAGGGCTCGACCGGAAGCAGCCAGCCGCACCAGCCGCAGGCGGTAGCGACGCCCCTGGGAAAGGGCGACGCTGGCGCTCCAGTGATCCGCTCCCACGAGCCGCAGGGGCAGGCCGGCATCCGCCCGTCCGGCCCCCAGTCGCGGGTCATCCCCCACCCGCACCAGATGCTCACCCGGCGCCAGCGAACCATGGGTCTCCAGGCTCAGGATCGTGGGCGGGTCGCTGCAGCCGTAGCGCCGACAGACCACCGCCGGCACGGGAGAACGGCCCTGCTCCACCGCCAGGGCGAGCTGAATCGAGGCGGCCATGGCCCAGTGCAACGGCTGGATCGACCCGTTGGCCTTGCCCACCGGCTCGCCGGCAGGCGTCAGGGTCGCCCAGCCCGCAACGGATGTGGAGGGGTTCCAGATCTGCTCGGGGATCAGTCCTTCGGGGGAGGCGGTGGCGCGCAGGGCTTGCAGATAGGGGAGGCCAGCGGCCCCGTGGCCACTGCGCAGCACGGCGTAGATCCCCCGTTCGGCGGTGAGGATCGGCCAGAGCCGCCCACGCCCGCTGCCTTCGCCGGAGCCTGCCCCCGCCGTGGGCGCGTAGGGACGGCCGTCGTTGTGCTCGCCGTAGCCGTCCTGGTTGTAGCGGAACCAGCACGGGCCGAATCCGGGCAACGTGCGGCCCACCACCTAGTCAAGTTCCGGCAGCGAGGCGGTGATCGCCCAGTCGTCGGGATGCATCACTCCAAGTCGCACCAGCTCCAGGAAGCCGCCGTTGACGATGCGGCGGACACCCTGAGATCCGGCTCCATTGGCGAACGGCAGGTGTTCGGCCGAGTCGGGCTGGCCATCGCCATCCACCCGCACGAAATAACTGCCATCGCCATGGGGACCTTTCATGATCGGCGGAGCACACCAGGCCGGCGATCGCGGCGGCCAGGGTGGAGGGGGAATAGCCCGCCATCTCCTCCCAGCGCTCCTGCTGGGTCACCGGCCCGGTTGCGGCGAGCTAGTCGGCGGCCAGCTTGACCTGGGGCCAGGGATCCTGGCGATCCAGATGCCAGGCGAGCAGCAGCGGCAGTGCCGTCTTATCAAGCTGGGTCGCATTCCAGTGGGGCTGGCCGTTGAGGAAGGCGTTCTGGGGAAACGGCCGGGACTCGCGAGGGGCTGGCTGGAGGCCTGTTGCTGCATCAGGTTTTGAAACAGAAATCGGCGGCGCGCTTGGCTCGCCGACGGTCGCCGGCCGCGAGCAGGCCCTCGGCGGAATGCACCAGATCCCGCGGCCACACCAGGTGATAGCCATTGGGGTTGAGAGCCTGGTTGGTGGTGCCCCAGGGGGTGCCAGCAGCGACGCGGGATCCCGGCGCACGGCCGGATCCAGACCGCGGGCATAACGGTGCCAGGCGGCGGTTGCAGCGCGTTCCAAGGCTGCGGGATCGGCCTTGAGGCTGGCCAGGGCCTGGCCGATCGCCTGCGCGTCGCTGCTGCCGAATCCCATCACCACCGTGAGTTCCAGTGGGCCACCGGCCGGGGGCAGCAGCAGGTTGTCGGTGTCGCCCGGGTCGGCGGCGGGCAGCAGGCGCCAGGGCTGGGAGATCAGCAGCGCCATGGCGGTGCCATCGGTATCGCGCCTCAGCAGAACCGTTCGACCTTCCACCTCCAGCACCCGCCCTTGAGGCAGCAGGGAGCGGTTGCGCAGAATCCAGTGCACCGGGCCGGCACCGGCGCCACGGCCGGTCTCCAGTCACAGCCGTTGCACCAGGACATCCCGCTGGGGATCCATGAACACCCTGCGGCGGATCTGCCAGCGCTCGTGTGCGGACTGCGATAGGCCGCTCCACACCAGTGCCTGGCCATCCGGCCTCAGCAACTGCTGACGGCCCTCCGATTCAGGCTCGCTCCAGCCGGCATCGGCCGCGGTGACCAGCCACTGCTGGGCCAGGTTCACCACACGATCGGGCCTGGGGTAGAAGATCTTATCCAACTGGCCCTGGCTGCCGGTGAACACCATGCGGCCCTGGTCGGAGGGATCGCTACCCACCAGCAGCTTGCGGCCTGGCGGATCCGCGAGTGCGCCGATTGCTGACGGCGGCGGGGCGGCCAGGCCAGCCGCCGTCAGCGATCGGCATCAAGATCAGGCCCAGCGCCAGAATGGGGCGAGAACGGCGGTTGGCGCAGGTGTGTCGCTGCTGGGTGATGTTGCCGTTGAACGTTGCTGCTTGTTTCGACGGGATGGAAGCACTGGGGATGGCATCGATTCTGGATTTCATCCTTACAGTCAACGTCCTGGTGTGATAACAGCTGTGTGAGTTGGGCTCCGACATGATCAGGTCGAGATGCGTCGCAAGCAAGCTATGGATTGTGCTGTGAATGGTGCAGGAAACCTGTTGATCGATGCCATTACAATAAGACTTGGTGATGTTGCGTTTCAGGGGCAAAGCTGCCTGATCAATCGCCAGATGCCCCCCCGCGCGAACCCCACCAGTCCGCGGGACTCTTACCATGCAAGGCGGCCCAGGCTCGGCTCCGGACTCGACTGCAAAAAGACTAGAAGGTGATGGCAAAGACTCGCTGAACATCAGGACGCAATAACACTGAATAGAGCTGTTTTTCAGTGCTTGGAATGCAGGCATTTGTTTGCACATCGCAGAGGCTTTGTGGCCGGTTTACGCCGGCTGGCAACCGGAACTGGAAACGACCGCCTTCGGGTGAGAATGCGTACAGGAACGCTTTGTCCTCCGGTTGCTGCTTGCTGGTCGCTGGATAGACTCTGAGCATGAGCAGTGGGCGAGCGTTCCAACGGTCGGGATTTGGGCGGAGGAAGATCGTATCTCCGTAGCGAAGGACGGGATTGTTGCGACGAAGATGCACGAAGATCTTGGTGGTTTCAAATAAGGAGCGATTGAATCCACTCTGGCCTGGCCAGACCATCATCTGCCGATTGAAGGGATCTCCGCCCAGGCCATTCAGTCCGTTGTTGCGAGGCAGAGGGGGTACCGACAGGCCAGACTCGGCACCATAATTAATCATTGGCACACCGCGAGCCACAAAATGAAAGGCGATCATGGCTGCATATTGGGAATCCGTCATCTGATGCCGAAAGGTGCGCATCCGTGGTGCGTCATGGGTTTCCAGAGACGTGATCCAACTTTTGGAGGCGGGATAGTTGATTGGGAATATCGTGGTTGAATTCTGCACACCGGTGAGAACGCCATCCGGATTGGCGAACCAATTCGGTGTCAGGGTTGAAAGGTCTTGGGTCTTGATGTCACCCAGCGACGAAGCTTCGACATTGGTGCGATTTCCCGTCCAGGAGCGATCGCCAGAAAAGAAGTAGCGCATGCTATTCGTGAAGCTGAAGTCGATCGTGCTGATGTCGCCGACGGTATTGAGAATGTCAGCTGTGGTAACAGTCTGCGATCCGCCACCAAAATCTTCGGCAAAAATGACTGCTTGAGGATTGATGCGACGGGTTTGCTCCACCAGTTGACGCACAAAGCTGGCGTCTATATGTTTGATTGCATCAATTCGAATCCCCGCCACTTGGGCGCCGCCGGGATTTGCCTTCATCCAAAATTCGGCCGCCTTGAGAAGGTAGTCTTTGACAACAGGATTATTGTGATTTAGGGTTGGAAGTCCGGCGTCAATTTGGCAGGTCGTCAGCATCTGTGCCGTTGGTCGCCCATAGTCCATTTCACAGGCAGGATAATACCAGTCTGGGCGTGTATTCACGTTGGCCAGAATCTCGCCATGTCTGCGAACTTCTCCCAGGGCTGGAAATACATTCAACAGCGGTGAATCGGTATTAAATGATGCTGAATTGGCGACCAGAGATGTATGGTGTAACGTGAGATCAAGGATCACGCCAATATTGTAGCGATGAGATTCATCAAGTAGCTTGTTGAGAGCTTTTAATCCATCCGGGTTCGCTTCGCTGCGCATGCGTGGATCGAGGCGAAACCAATCACGGATCCAATAGCCATGGTAGTTTGCAAGCAGATTCGAGCGTCCTGTTCGATCGTTAGTGCCATCACCATTGTCGAGGAACATGTTGACTCCTCGGCGCACTCTAAAGCCGGGCGCTCCTTCTTGAATGGGAGACAATACGATCTTGGTCACTCCCAACTCGGCGAGATAGGGAAGCTTTTGGCGTACACCTTCTAGGTCGCCGCCAAAGTAGAGGCCAAATAAACGATGACTGGGATCATAGATTGCATCTGATAGTTTCTGTTCAAGTTGCGCTGTGGCTGTCGATCCATTGACGGCGGGATTTGTCTTTGGGCGATTGTTTGTTGGATCGCCATCGAAAAATCGATCAACAAAGATGTAGTAAAGTATGTCGTTGCCAAGTTTGCCAGAATAGTTTTTCTACCGATCTGTCTCCTCTCGGGAGATGATGTTGGTGGATTTGCCAAGAATGTTTTTGTCTTGTACAAGATCTGTCTGAAAAGGAGAGACTCCCAGGCCCAGATTGCTCTGGTCGCTGGGAAGACGTGACACAACCGCATAAGCAATAGTGGCTGCAAGGATGGCAACGCCTGTTGAAACAATAACAGGCAGGCTCAGGACTGGTTTGCTCATTGATTGTCGGTCGTGTAGGGTCCCTTTTTGAACTGCAATTCCAGGCAGCTAGTGTCACATTCCATCTGTAGCGGTTGGTTGGCTTTCCATAGCGGTGGATTCCCGTCTAAGGAGATCGACCACTGGTCCTGTACCCCATTCAGTCGTGATGAAGTCTCACCCACGGCCTTCCAGCCTGTTGTCAGTTGACTGACGAGAAATGGCAGCATTATGGTAACGGCTACAGTCGCTAAAACCTGTTTGAACTGTGTGGAAAGAAATAGTTTGCGGTTCCAAAGAGGAAGTGGAGCCCTGAGGGCAATATTCTTCAATATGTGTTCAAATAGTGTGAACATGGCTGCGTATCCGAGATAGACGGAGAGATACAAGCTGCTCATTGTCACATGGGGGAAAATATAGAACGACGACAGGCTAAAGCCACCATTTGCGAACAAGAAGAAGCCAACTGTGTAGGCCGACCAGGTGATCCACATGGCGCTATAGTCAACCAGCAGCTTGGCAATGACCATGCCGCCGCCAACCTGGCTAATGGTGACTCCCATCTCCTCATAGAAGAGCTTGGAGCCGAGGTTTTTCCACCAAGTGGTGCGAATTCGTTTCGGCTTGTTGATCGGCTGGCGGCGAGCAAGATTCGCCAGAATCAGCTTTTGGCCAATCAAGTAGTAGACGACGAATTGAAGCAATGTATAAGCTAATAATCCTGAAAGCGTGAACGCCCTAAGCCAGCTTCCGTATTGGGTCACAATCATGAAGAAGCCCAGATCACAAGCCAGCTTCCATAGGAAGAAACCCTGCAGACGCTGGAAGCCGTTGACCCAGTTCTGGGCCATGTCAAGCTGAGACTTGCGCGTACGACCTGGGGAGACTCTCCGCGCTATCGGTATGAGCCGCTGCGGTGTGAGAACCGACGAGGTGATGATGAACGCTAACTGGGGCAGAAGAATCTGCATGAACTTGGCGACACCAACGCCCACCGTGACCGAGGAGAGCCGATCAAAGCCGCTCGCCTGAAGGTCGAGAGCCTGCTGATAAATCGTGTAGTTAGCGACCATGGAGAGGGACCTCGAAGAGGATGGATTCGTAGCCGTGCAGCGGCCGATTCAACTGATAGCGTCCTGCTGATTGTCGGCTCTGAGTCAATACCATCGGCGGCTCTGTTTCAGCCAGAAGGGGCGGGGTGTGTGCCTTGAGGCAGGCAGGGTTGTCTTCCTGCTTCCAGCCTGCTGAAGACAGATCAATTTCGTAACCTGGTTGCTCAGCGGCTTTGACGGGGCTCAGATTCACCAGCACCAAGGCAGGGTTGGGATTGTCTCGCCCCCAGCGGACAAATGCTGTCAGGCCCGATTGAACGTCGCCATGAACCATTCGCAATGGCACTCCAAATGGACTCAGCTCCGACCGTCCCAGGCGTCGAAACAGATGGTTGGCAGCCGCCACATGGGCTCGGGCGCCGGTGATCAGGGCACGGCGTCGATCCTCGTTCACGCCTGCTGCCGGAAATAATCGTCTGGAATGCACTTCTGTCGGTGACCAGGGAAACTGCCAGTGCAGTGGATCGTCGAGACCGCCCTGATCAAGGCTCAGACAGCCGCTCGTCTCCATCCAGCGGCTGAACGACAAGGCCAGTCCGAGGGTCCGAATCAGGATGGTCAGGGCCACGGCCGTTTCGATGTGCTGCCCCGGTTCGATCCAACCGTGGTCAATCAGGCTGTCGATGCGCTTTAACGCCAGTCCCATCGGCATGGCGCCATAGGCCCATGGGGTATGGGGTCGGCCCCGGCTGATCCAGTGATCGCACCAACATTCATCATGCAGCTGGCTGTAATTGCTTTCGGTATGACTCTGGTTGTTGAAATCAGCCACCAATTGGGTCAGGCCATCGACGGTATTGCTAGTGGCCAGGACGCGATCTTCTACCGAGTTGAGCAGTAGATCCAGGAGGCCGAACCCACGGGGTGCATAGATGGAATCGATCAGTGCGACAACAGCCGGATCGCCGGCGGTTTGAAAGGCTTCACCGATAATTCGAACGCCAGGGCAGTCGCGTTTCAGTCGCTGCCTGAGTTCGTGCAGCAGCAGGGCTCCATGGTTGGTTGCCCTGTTGGCTGACTGCATCAGCAAGCCATCAATATAGTCAACCCGCAGCACTTGGAAATCGAGTACCAGGATTGTTTCCAGGATTTTGTCTGCGATGATTTCCCGTACAATCGGGTCCCCCAGGTTGAAATGCCATGTGCCATAATCCCGAAATAGAAAAGGATCTGGATCTTCAAGCGGTGATATCTCCTCGATGTGCATGCTTACATCGTCACTGCTGCCCTGGTACGGATTTCTGACCTGATGTACAAAGACGAGATCCGGTACGAGCTCAATCCCGCACTTGCGAAAACGATGCACCAGAGACCGCAGGTCGTTTGCTGTGCCAAGTTGCCAGTCTGGGGATAGATTGTAGACAAGATAGTTAAACTTGGGATCAAGGTTGCAGCGGTCTGCAACGGATGCGTACAGGGGGAACATGATTTCCGTGTAGCCCAGGTCGCGCACCATCTCCGGGATCTGGGTCTGCAGAATGCGATCGGCCACGCTCCAGCTCAGAAGCTCTTCGATGGCATCCGTGAAGTAAACCCCCTGCTCGTAGTCTGCCAACAGACCTTCGAGAGTTTGCTCCAGCAGAATCGCCATGCCCGCATTTGGCTGCTTGCCTCCAGGTTCGTTTTTCGACGCCTGAGGCTGAAGCCAGTTGGGGTGATAATCAGGGACGCGAACCACGCCGTTGACTACGTCGGACTCGCCCAGCGGCACGAAGGGTATGGATCGCCCGTCATCGAGTTCCAGTCGAAAGAACAGGGCTGTCCCAGGCTTGATTCGATGCAGGCATAATTCCCAGAAGCTCCCATTTTTGACCGCGGAGAGCCGCCAGCGGCGAGGAATCAGCTCATCTGTTTTGCAGCTGACGCGTAAGACCTTCTTGTCACCAAGAAAGCCGAGATAAATGCATACCTGATAGTCAACCATTCCGCTGGGATGGCGTTTGGTGACCCGACTAATGGCTGTCATGACGGAATCAAGAGCCTCATTGCATGGCAACTGAGCTATAGCGTTGGATCGGATGTCGGAATCGTCTACCAGAAGAAATAAGCATGCCTTGGCTGTTTGAGGACCCAAGCGGAGTTTAGACAGGGACCGCCTGCTTGTCAGCCGTTTCGACTTCCGGGGCGACGTCCGGCTGGCTGATTGCCGTCAAGCCAAGGGTTGATTCAATGTCTTTTTGTCACCGATTTCCCTGTTGGGGCTTACGTATGGGTTGAGGCCGGTGGAAGTGTCTGCTTCCCGTGCTTGGATGCGTTCCTCATGCGAACGGTCTTGATCGGATTTGCCATCCCAGGTCAATCCCAAGACAGCGGATATGGGCGTGGTGGTCAGCCCGGCCTGTTGCCCACTTGGCGCAACAAGGAGAGGGCGCCGTACTAAAGCTGATAGGGGAAGTCGATCTCGATGGTGTTCTCCTTTGGGTGGGCTTTCTGCATGCGGAGAATCTGATTGTCTACCGTTTCAGGGTCATAGTGGCATCGACCTCTCTCTGGCGATGTGAGTCAATCAGCAGTGGCTACGCCATCAGATGCTCTGCAAGTTGTGGGCCAAATGTCATGTCCTTTTGGTGGTAATGGATCCCGAGCAGGATTGCTCGTGACATCATCATGGACCCGAGGGCACAACAGGCAACAGGCTTCGGGGCCCATTCTCAAGATCAGGATCGGCAACTCCTGGCTTTTGGCGGTGTACACTGCAGGCACCCGCGATACTAAGTTGTTCCTTTCAGGCGCCTGCTTTCTTGCGGATGCCTGTATACGTTCCCGGATGCCTGGTTTCCATCGTTTCACGACCGATTCAGGATTCAGGATTCAGGATTGAGGGTTGGCATTGGGTTTGCTGTACCCAGCTTCGTGACGATGCCCCGGCGCCGCCGAGACAGCAGCCCTGGGCCGATGGCCACGCTGAGCACGGCGGTGTTGCATCGGGCTCCACTGCCGATTTTGTTCGAACTTCGCAGGCAGGCAGTAGGTGCTACGCCACCATGGTGTTTTCATGCTTCTCGTGTTCGGCCCCCCCCGACGGGCACAGGTTGCGACTTTGAAGCAGGCCTGCCATCAACCGCCACGGCTCGTTGAAAGCCTTCCAAAACCAACAAACTCCTCATCAAGGCCGCCGCCTCGCACCCTCGCGTCAGGCCAGGCGCGTGAAGCGTGGTCAGACTTCGTGGGCCCACATCCATGGGGGTTCAATCCGCTTGACGACCTGAATCCTCAGGTTGTGCGTTTGGGGCTGCCACCGTCTCGCCAACCCCCACGTCCGTCAGCCGGGAGCGTTTGGGCTTGTCAAGCCTTGCCTTTTCGGATGGCCTCAACGCTTGCATTGATCCGAGTGGTCGCGACGGTGTGGCGTTGTCCTCGTTTCGGTGCTTGGGGCGATCAGCGGCTGTCTGCTCCCTGGGGAGATGCCATGGCCGTCGAACCCCCCAACGATGGCAGGCTCCTCGAGGCGGAGGTCACGCCCCCCGCCAGCAGCTTCGCCTCCTCCGCGGCGCTCACGACCCGGCCGCTGTCTTCAAAGCCCTCGATCTGATCCAAAAGGTGTCGGCTCCGCCGATCAGCCGGTCCCGGCCGCCCTCGCCGTCCAGGATGTTCCTGCCGAGACCCCCGTTAAGGGTGTTACGCAAAGAATTTCCGCTGATCGCATCAGCGCCGGCACTGGCACTGGTACTGACATTGAAGTTCTCGATTGCGATCAGCGTGTCGCTGCCCTCCCCGGTCTGTTGAGGGCCGCTGACGGCGAGCCGGATGATGTTGTTCGCTGCGCCGTACACAGTGGTGTCTGAACCGGCGCCTCCGTCGAAAACATCGTCGCCGACGCTGCCCTCCAGCTTGCCCTCGTGCCTGCTGTCTCTCAGACACTTCAACCTCTTACCAACCCCCTCGACGCCCTGCTTCTTCCTCGGGTGCTGCGGTGGGTTGCCGTTGTCTTCCGTCAGAAGTCCCGTTGCGGTCCCCTGGACCAGGACGGTCGCCCTTGGACCCGGTTACCTGCCAAGGATCTTGTGGCCCTGCTGGATTGGAGCGAAAAGAACCCCAGGAGACAGGGACAAAACCGCTCACAGCGGGCCCTTTGTGCCTTGAGCGCCGTGCTGAACCGTGTGGCCAAACATGGCGGCGGTGTTCAAAACGAGACTCCGTCACCAGAAGCACCGTGGGTTCAGGGTGGCTTCGTCTTCATTCGGCTGGCATCTGGGCACGTGGTCAATGACTTAGTAGCCACAGTTCCGTTTAGGATTGCGACATTTCTAGTCAAGCTATCCCTTATATTCATTTGAAGATTTCGAGTGGATTTTACCGGTAAGGTCAACGGTCAAGGCAAGGGTAAAGGCAAGCCCAAAAGCCTTGCTATAACAGCCGAGTCAACCAGTGAAGTCCGTTTACTTCACCCTTTTATGCTGCCCCTGGCCCTCGTCAGGCTGCCCCTTGCTCCCGTGTGCAGGCACTAAAAAGCCACCAGCGGAGTGCGGGCGGGCAAAAGAGTGGAGGGTCTAGGAGGGTGAGTGCGGCTCACTGAAAGGTGCTGCCCAAGTCCCACGCGACGATTATCACGAATAGCCCCCAGATCCAGATCCAGCGTTCCCCCCATCCCCACCGTTCCCCCCACTCCCACCGGACACCCCAGTCACCCCGAACACCCACGAGGCGAACGCTTTTTTCGAGGCGAGCACCACTCTTTTTTTGAGGAAGTCCCTTGCGGCACTTTGGCTGGCGACGGCAAATTCGTTTTGCCCCATGAGGAGTTGATAAGCATTGAGACCTCCACAAAGTCCTTCTTGCTGCTCGCCTGTCAGTTCTTGGAACTCGTTCAACTCTTGGTTTTCCATTAGTGCTGGAGCTAGGCGACTGCACTGGGACTTTAGTGGGTTTTCGCTTTTGCTGCCGGTTGGCCTGGGGTAACGGGCGGACTCCCCCCCCCCTTGCCCTTTACTTTCCCGTTGCCTTGTCTTTTCTCTTTGGTCCTGCGGCTGTCTTCTGGCCCACTTCAGGGTGCCCCTTATTACTTTGTTTAGGTACCAAAAAACCCACCAGCAGAGTGCTGGCGGGCAGGGGTGCTGCTGCTGCTTACTTAACCAGCCAGAAGCCCGTGCCAGTTTCCGTGGTGGTCACCCCCGTGCCGCCGAAGAACCACTGCGCGGTGGTCACCACTCTTTGGCCTAGCAACCGCAATGGGCGAACAGAGGCGACGGCGGGGAACCAGGAGTTGGTAGCTACGCTGACAGGGCGGGAACCACCACAAAGCAGTTGTTGCTGCTCGTCTGTCAGCTCTTGGTAGTCGTTAAACGCTGGTTGGGGCACTAGTGCTGCCGGGTAACTGCAATGAGATTTTAGTGGGTTTTTCTTTCGCCGCCGGTTGGCTTGGGGTAACGGGCGACCCCCCTTGCCCTTCACTTTTCCGTTGCCTTGTCCTTTCCCTCCGCCTCAACGCGTCGTCCCCCTGTTCCTCGTCAGGGTGCCCCTTACTCTCGTGAGCAGGCACTAAAAAACCCACCAGCAGAGTGCTGGTGGGCAGAGAGTGGAGAGTTTAGCGGGAGTGAGTGTGTCTCAAACTCAAAATTCTATAACGTTATCGGCGTCCGAAGAATATTTGATTAAATCTGGCTTCGATCGTATCTCTTGTTCGTGCAAATCTGTCGAGGACGCCAGATGTGTCGAGGATGCCCGGCGAGACCCAGCGACCCCCTCCGCAGAGTCCCTCTTGCTGCTCTTGTCAGCCGACATCGAAAACTGGACCAGCGCCGACACCAAAAGTGAGCCACCCGGAAGCGATGGGGGAGCCGTTGCCGGGCGCGTCAGCGGCGGGCCGTGGCTCTTCCTTGCAAGGGTCATCGGCGGCGGAGAAACGTTCGACAGCG